>CAMDXM010000102.1 GCA_945878025.1 Pseudorhodoplanes sinuspersici
CGCCTATCCGCTTGGCCTCGGCGTCTGGATCTCGTTCACCGACACGCGCATCGGCCGCAGCGGCGTCTTCATCGGACTTGAAAACTATCAATGGCTCGCCGACGATTCCATTTTCTGGCTGTCTGTGTTCAATACAATTCTCTACACGGTGATCGCCAGCATTTTCAAATTCGCGATCGGCCTTTATCTCGCGATCCTTCTGAATGAGAATCTGCCGTTCAAGGCGATCATCCGCGCCGCGGTGCTGATCCCGTTCATCGTGCCGACCGTGCTGTCGGCGCTGGCCTTCTGGTGGATTTTCGATTCGCAATTCTCGATCATTTCCTGGTCGCTGAGGCAGATGGGATTGATCACGCAAAACATCAATTTCCTCGGCGACGCCAATATGGCGCGCGGCTCGGTGATTTTCGCCAATATCTGGCGCGGGATTCCGTTTGTCGCCATCACGCTGCTCGCCGGATTGCAGACCGTGTCGCCCTCGCTCTACGAGGCCGCCACCATCGACGGCGCCAGCCGCTGGCAGATGTTCCGCAGCATCACCTTCCCGCTGCTTACCCCGATCATCGCAGTGGTGATGACATTCTCGGTGCTGTTCACCTTCACGGATTTTCAGCTGATCTGGGCGATGACGCGCGGCGGGCCGGTGAACGCGACGCATCTGATGGCGACCTTGTCCTATCAGCGCGCCATCCTGAGCGGTTTCCTCGGCGAGGGCGCGGCGATCTCCACCGCGATGATCCCGTTCCTGCTCGCGGCCATCATGGTGTCCTGGTTCGGCCTGCAGCGCCGCAAGTGGCAGCAGGGTGAATCCAATGACTGACGTCGCCGCCGCCAAGCCGATCCATCACGCAGGAAGCTCCACCGACGATCATTCGGAGGGCATGAGCTATCTGCAGAAGCTGCCCAAGCGGCTGATCCAGCTCTATATGCCGCTCGGCATCATCGTCACGGTGTTGTTGTTTCCGTTCTACTGGATGGCGCTCACGGCCATCAAACCGGACGATCAATTGCTCGACATGGATCGCGTGAATCCGTTCTGGACCACGGCGCCGACGCTCAAGCACATCACCAAGCTCCTGTTCGAGACGCATTATCCGCTCTGGCTCTGGAACACGATGTTCGTCGCCGTCGCCGCGACGCTGATCTCGATCATCGCAAGCGTGCTCGCGGCCTACGCGATCGTGCGGCTGCGTTATCGCGGCGCGCAATGGGTCGGCGGCGCGATCTTCCTCGCTTATCTGGTGCCGCCGTCGATCCTGTTCATTCCGCTTGCGACCGTCGTATTTCAATACGGCCTGTTCGACACGCCGTTCGCGCTGATCCTCACCTATCCGACCATCCTGATCCCGTTCTCGACCTGGCTGCTGATGGGCTATTTCAAGACCATTCCGTTCGAGCTTGAGGAATGCGCGCTGATCGACGGCGCCAGCCGCTGGCAGATCCTGATGAAGATCGTGCTGCCGCTCGCCGTGCCGGGGCTGATCTCGGCCTTTATTTTCTGCTTCACGCTGTGCTGGAACGAATTCATCTACGCGCTGACGTTTCTCAGCTCGGTGCAGAACAAGACGGTGCCGGTCGCGATCGTCAATGAATTCGTGGACGGCGACATTTACCGCTGGGGCTCGCTGATGGCGGGCGCTCTGGCCGGTTCGCTGCCGCTGGTCATCCTTTACGCCTTCTTCGTCGAGCATTACGTTTCGGCGATGACCGGCGCGGTGAAGGAATAGGCCGCCATCCGGGACGGCGGCAGGCCGCCTGAGTTCATTTCAGGCGCCTTCAAGATGAAGAAAACGAAAAAGGAACGAACATGACCGACCGCATCGGCTTTATCGGCCTTGGCTATATGGGCCACGGCATGGCCAAGAACCTCGTCGAGAAAGGTCATCCGCTCACGGTCATGGGCCACCGCAACCGCGCGCCCGTGGACGATCTGATCAAGCGTGGAGCGAAGGAAGTGAAGAGCGCGGCCGAGGTGGCCAAGAATTCCGACATCGTATTCCTGTGCGTCACCGGATCGGCTGAAGTCGAAGCGCTCGTGCGGCGCGCCGACGGCCTGAAAGCGGGCGCGCAGAAGGGCCTTATCGTCGTCGACTGCTCCACCTCCGATCCCAATTCCACGATGGCGCTGGCCGCCGAATTGAAGCCCATCGGCGTTTCCTTCTGCGACGCCCCGCTTGGCGGCACTCCGCAGCAAGCCGAGGAGGGGAAACTCTCGGCCATCGTCGGCTGCGACGCAGAGGTGTGGCCGCGGCTTGAGCCCGTGATCGGCAAATGGGCGGCGAAAGCCGTGCGCGTCGGCGCGCCCGGCGATGGCCACAAGATGAAACTGCTGATGAACTTTCTCGCCATGGGCTATGCCGCGATCTATTCGGAGGCGCTCGCCGTTGCGCAGAAGGTGGGCTTGTCGGCGCAGACATTCGATTCGGGGATTCGCGGCAGCCGCATGGATTGCGGATTCTACCAGACCTTCTTTTCCTATGTGCTCGAACGCAATCGCGACGCGCACAAATTCACGCTGAAGAACGCGCACAAGGACATGAAATATCTCGCCGCCATGGCGCAGAGTGCCGGGGTCGCCAATCCGGTCGGCGGCGCGGTGAAGAATTATTACGCGATGGCGGAAGCCGCGGGCCTCGCCGAGGATTTCGTGCCGATGCTGTCGGATTTCGTGGCCGGCCTGAACGGCATCGCGCTCGCGCAATCGAGCAAACAGGCGGCCGAGTAATCCGCCGGACGGCCACGCGCATCATTTGCCATCCCGGGTCCTTCGCGCTAGGAAGCGGCCGCCGACCGGCGGCTTCAACTTCGTCATTCGCGGAACCCCATGAATATCGCCAAGGCCCGGACGATCAACAACATTGTCGCCTTCGCGGCGCTTGCGCTCGCGATCTTCCTGTTTGCCATCACCGACACCATCTATCCGAGCGGCCATCCGGTGCATGAACTGATCGAATGGGCCGGAATATTGCTGATCGTCGTCTGCATTCTCGGCCGCACCTGGTCGTCGCTCTATGTCGCAGGGCGCAAGGGGCGCGAATTGACGACCAGCGGCCCGTATTCGATATGCCGCAATCCGCTTTATTTCTTTTCGATCATCGGCGCCGCCGGCATGGGCACGCAGAGCGGCAGCGTTGTCATCGGCCTGATCTGCGGCGCGCTCGCGGCTATCGTGTTTTATCTCGTTTCGGCGCAGGAAGAGCAATCGCTGACGAGGCTGCACGGCAAGAAATACCGCGATTATGCCGCCGCAATTCCGCGCTTCATCCCAAGGCTGGAATTGTGGCGCGATGACAAGACGCTGACCATCCGCCCGCCGCGCGTACTCACGACCTTCATCGACGCGCTGGTGTTCCTGTTGTCGGTGCCGGTCGCGGAAGGATTCGAGCATCTGCGGGAGATCGGGACGATCCCGACGCTCCTGATCCTGCCCTGATTCCGGCAGAGACTACCAATTCACCGAGACATATTGCGTCTCGAGAAATTCCATCAATCCTTCATGCGCGCCTTCGCGGCCGATGCCGCTCTGCTTCATGCCGCCGAAGGGCGCGGCCGGATCGGAGACGAGGCCGCGATTGAGGCCGATCATCCCGAAATCGAGTTTCTCCGACACGCGCATGCCGCGTGAAAGATCCTTGGTGTAGAGATACGCGACGAGGCCGTATTCCGTGTCGTTCGCGCGCCGGATCACTTCATCTTCCGACGTGAACGTCTGTATCGAGGCCACTGGCCCGAAAATTTCGTCGCGCAGCATCGCGGCCGTATCCGGCACATCGGTCAGCACCGTGGCGGGATAGAAGAAGCCCGGTCCGTCCGGGCGCTTGCCGCCGGTCAGGACCTTGGCGCCCTTTTTCACCGCGTCCTCGACGAGCGACATCACCTTTTGGCGGCCATCCTCATTCACCAGCGGGCCGAGCGTGACGCCTTCGTCGAGGCCATTGCCCATCTTCAGCGCGCTCATCTTCGCGGTCAGTTTTTTCGCGAACTCATCATGCACCTTCTCGTGCACATAGAAGCGGTTCGCCGAGGTGCAGGCTTCGCCCATGTTGCGCATCTTGGCGATCATCGCGCCTTCGATCGCGGCGTCCAGATCGGCATCCTCGAAAACGATGAAAGGCGCGTTGCCGCCGAGCTCCATTGCGGGCTTCACCACATTGTCGGCAGCCTCGTGCAGGAGCTTGCGGCCGACTTCCGTCGAGCCAGTGAACGAGACGATGCGGACGCGCGGATCGTGCAGCATCGCGCTCACGACCTTGCCGGAGGAGCGCGACGGGATCACGTTGACGACGCCGCCCGGCACGCCCGCTTCTTCCAGGATCGGCATCAGCGCCAGCATGGTCAGCGGTGTGTCGGAGGCGGGTTTAAGCACGACCGGGCAGCCGGCCGCGAGCGCGGGACCGATCTTGCGCGTCGCCATGGCGGCCGGGAAATTCCATGGCGTGACCAGCACCGCGACGCCGATCGGCTTGTGTTGCACCACGATGCGGGCGCCCGAGGACGGCGCGCGCGACATCTGCCCCAGATTGCGCACGGCTTCTTCCGCGTTCCAGCGGAAGAATTCGGCGGCATAGGCCACCTCCGCGCGTGAATCCGATAGCGCCTTGCCGTTCTCGACGGTGATCAGTTTCGCCAGCCGCTCAGCGTCGCGGATGATCAGTTCGAACGCCTTGCGCAGGATTTCCCCGCGCTCGCGCGGCTTCTTCGCTGCCCAGCCTTCGAACGCCGCATGCGCGGCGTCCACCGCCGCGATTGCATCCTCCGGCGTCGCGCTCGCGACCGAGGCGACCTTTTTTTCGGTCGCCGGATCGATCACGTCGAAGCGCTGATTGTCGGAGGATTTACGCCACTTGCCGCCGATATAAAGATCGGTCGGAACATTCGCGAGAAGATTGTCGTACATGGGCGACCCCCGATACGCTAAAATGCGGCGCGTTCCTTAGAACAAATAGATTATTGCGGCAGTTCCGTCGACGCCACCGGCCCGGCTTCGCCGCGCACCTTGCGCTCGCGATAGATGAGATAAAGGCCGGAGGCGATCACGACACAGGCGCCGATCAGCGTCCAGTGGCTGGGCAGATCGTTGAACACGAGATAACCCGAGATGCTTACCCAGATCAGCTGCGTATAGATGAACGGCGCGAGGATCGACGCCGGCGCGAGCCGATGCGCGACAATAAGAAGATAATGCCCGAACGCACCGCACGCGCCCATGATCGCCATGATGGCGATATGCAGCCAGCTGCTCGGCCAGGTCCAGACGAACGGCACAGCCGCGGACATCACCACAGCGCCAAACAGGCTGGAATAGAACGATGTCGTGCCGCTGGTATCGCTCTCCGACAGGATGCGTGTGCTGATATTGTAGAGCGCAAAACAGAACGTGCCCGCGACGGTGAGGAGCGCGGCATGGTGCATGTGCCCGAGACCCGGACGGGTGATGATCAGAATGCCGATGAAGCCGACGACGATCGCCGCCCATCGGCGCGGACCGATCGATTCGCCCAGAAACGGAATCGAGAACAACGCGACCAGAAGCGGCGTCGCGAACAGGATAGACATCGTCTCATCGAGCTGCAGATAACGCAGCGCGAACATGTTGAGAATGGTCGAGAGCAGGAGCAGCACTGAACGGACCGTTTGCAGCCACGGCCTTTTGGTGTTCATCAAGCCGGGCTCGGTCAGCGGATTGATGAAGAGGAAACTGACGAGAAATGCGCCGAGATAGCGCGCCCAGACCACCTGCACGGTGTCCATGTGAAGATTGAGATATTTTGCGGACGTATCGATGCCGGTAAAGAACACCGTCGCGCCGCACATCAGCGCAATGCCGATCAGCCGGGCATTGACCGGCAGTGGCTTGCGGACGAACGTGCTTTTCGCCTTGCGCTTTAAGACCCGTTTCAACGCATCCTCAATAGGTCGCCCGCCCGCCGGAAATGTCGAACACCGCGCCGGTCGTGAACGAGCAATCGGCGGACGCACAGAATGCGATCAGCGCCGCGACCTCACCGACCTCCACGAAGCGCGCCCGCGGAATTTTCGAGAGCATGTAATCGATATGTTCCTGGGTGATCTGGTCGAAGATCGCGGTGCGCGCCGCCGCCGGCGTCACGCAATTCACGGCGATGTCGTAACTGGCGAGCTCCTTGCCGAGCGACTTGGTGAGCGCGATCACGGCCGCTTTCGACGCGGAATAAGCCGCCGCGTTCGGATTGCCTTCCTTGCCGGCGATCGATGCGACATTGACGATGCGCCCGTATTTCTGCGCGATCATCAGCGGCACGATCGCGCGGCAGCAATAGAACGGTCCGTCCAGATTGACGTTCATCGTCCGCGTCCATTCCTCGGGCTTGACCTCCCAGGTCTTCATGGTCGGGCCTGCGATGCCGGCATTGTTGACGAGAATGTCGATGCGGCCGAGCGCCTTGAGCGTGTCGTCGCGCGCACGCTCGACATCGGCGAGCTTGGTGACGTCGACTGCGATCGCGGCCACCCGGCCGCGGCTCTTGAGTTCGGATGCGGTCTTTTCGGCGAGCTTGCTATCCCTGTCCCAGATCGCGACCGCCGCGCCGGAATCGAGGAATCGTTCCACCACCGCCCGGCCGATGCCTTGCGCACCGCCGGTCACAACGGCGTTCTTGCCGCTCAGATCGATCTTGTTGGACATGGTCCCCCCTTGATTTTCTTCTTTGTGTGAAACTAGCGAAGCCGCCTGCCCGTTGCGAGCGACAATTCCTCAGGGGAGGGTTGCGCTTGTTTGACCCGGCATTCACAGCGGGTATATTGGCCGGATCGGGGAACCCGCAGCCTCCCCGTCAGATGGAAGACCATCCAAGCGCTGCTCGCCTCGGTTTGGGAGCGAGCAATGGACGGCACATTTCTTCAGCTTGGCATTTTTCTTGGCGCAACCTTCGCTGCCGCGGTGGTCGCAGGTCTGGCAGGCTTTGCCTTTGGCCTCGTCGCCGCTGCGATCTGGCTCCATGTCCTCACGCCCTTGCAGGTCGCCACGCTCATCGTCGGATACGGCCTGATCGTGCAGGGCATCGCGGTCTGGAAATTGCGCCATGCCCTGAACTGGTCGAGGCTTTGGCCGTTCCTCGCCGGAGGAGCGATCGGCGTGCCGGTGGGCGCCGCCATTCTCGGCTTTTCCAATCCATCGGCGATACGCGCGGGCATCGGCGCGGCGCTGATCACCTACAGCATCTATGCGTTGGTCCGGCCGAAGCTGCGTCCGGCGCCGGACAATACGTTTCTCGATATCGGCGCGGGATTTTTCAACGGGCTCGTCGGCGGGATGACCGGCCTTGCTGGAATCATCGTGACGATCTGGTCTGGCCTGCGCGGCTGGCCGAAGGATGCGCAGCGCGCGGTGTTCCAGCCGGTCGCGGTTGCCGTCTTTGCAATGACCGCCTTGTGGCTTGGCGCGACCGGCTCGGTGTCCGCGGATACGCTCCGGCTGTTTCTGTACGGGTTGCCCGCTTTGATCGCCGGAACCTGGCTCGGACTGAAACTCTATGGCTTGCTCGACGAGGCCGGATTTCGCCGGATCGTTCTCCTGCTCCTGTTGCTCTCGGGACTCGTGCTGCTTGCGGCGTCCGTGTGAATTGATGTAGCATTTCATCTGCGGGGCCTGCGACGGTCGCCCCGCATCCAAAGGCCTTACAGCCCAAGCACCGTTTCCTTCATTCATGGAGGAGACGCATGCCTGTGGGCTTTTTAATCTCAGCAAGCGAATTGTGGTATCTGATCGGAACCGGTGGCGCGCCGCGTATCATCGATGTGCGCCGCCGCGATGTGTACGAACAAGCGTTCGGCCTTGTTCCGGGCGCGGCATGGCGCGATCCGCAAATGGCGGCCGAATGGCTGCCGGCGCTCGACCGCTCCCGTCCCATCATTGTCGCGTGCAAGGCCGGGCACGAATTGAGCCAGATGATCGCGGCCGATCTGCGCGGGCAAGGCGTGCAAGCCGGCATTCTTGCCGGCGGATACGCCGCCTGGGCGGAAGCCGGTTTGCCGCTGACGGCGAAACCGGCGCTCAGCCGATTCGCGCCGCGAAGCCCGAGCCTCTGGGTCACGCGGCGGCGGCCGAAGATCGACCGCGTCGCCTGCCCGTGGCTGATCCGCCGCTTCATCGACATCGACGCGCGCTTTCTCTTTGTCGACCCGCCGGAGGTACTTGGCGTGGCGCGCGAGACCGGCGCGATCCCGTTTGACATCGACGGTGTCGAGATTTCGCATGACGGCGAGCGCTGCTCGTTCGACACCATGCTCAAGCTGTTCGGGCTTGAGAGCGAGCCGTCGCTCGCGCGTCTGGCGCTGATCGTGCGCGGGGCCGATACCGCGCGGCACGATCTCGCACCCGAAGCATCCGGATTGCACGCGATATCGCTCGGATTATCCGCGCTTGCGGGCGACGACGATCACGGGCTGCTCGAACGGGGTTTTGGCGTTTACGATGCGCTGTTTGCGTATTTGCGCTTTGCGAGCGAAGAGCGGCATAACTGGCCCGCCAAGGCCGCGTGAGGGATCATGGCGACGATTGAAACAGCGGGCGCCGCGGGCGGCGCCCAAACGCCGACCTTCGAGGAATTTTTCAAGGTCTGGCTCAAGATCGGCTGCGTCAGCTTCGGTGGACCCGCCGGCCAGATTGCGATGATGCACCGCATCGCGGTCGACGAGAAAAAATGGATCGACGAGCCGCGTTTCCTGCATGCGCTCAATTTCTGCATGCTGCTGCCGGGGCCGGAGGCCACAAAGCTCGCGGCCTATATCGGCTGGCTGCTGCACGGCGTGCGGGGAGGATTGACCGCCGGCATCCTGTTCGTCCTTCCGGGCGCCTTGTTCATGCTGGCGTTAAGCCTGCTCTATGCGCTCGGACGCGGTTTCTCAATCGTGGACGGCGCGCTATTCGGCATCAAGGCGGCGGTGCTGGTCATCGTTGTCGAAGCCCTCATCCGCATCGGAAAGCGCGCGCTCAAGACCTCGTTGCTTCTGGGATTGGCGGCAGCCGCCTTCATCGGCATTTTCTTTCTTGCACTGCCATTCCCGCTCATCGTCGCGGTTGCGGCCATCACGGGCTTTCTGGTCGCGCGCTCGTCGCCCGGATTGCTCGGCGTGAAATCCGATGTGGACGGGCTGCACGCGCCGGCGCCTAATCGCTGGCGGCAAGCCGTCATCGCGGCAATCGTCGGCCTCGTCGCGTGGTGGGCGCCGGTTGCGCTCGCATGGATCGTACTTGGTCCGGATCATGTGCTGGTCAGCATCGGCGCATTCTTTTCCAAGCTTGCCGTGGTCAGCTTCGGCGGCGCCTATGCGGTGCTCGCCTATATGGCGCAGCAGGCGGTCGAAACCCATCACTGGATGACCGCGCCTGAAATGGTGGACGGTTTGGGACTTGCCGAGACGACGCCGGGACCGCTGATCCTGGTGACTCAGTTTGTGGGCTTTCTCGCCGCCTTTCGCGAGGCGTCGCCGTTTTCGCCGATCGTTGCCGGGATCCTCGGCGCGGCGATGACGACCTGGGTCACCTTCACACCACCGATGCTCTGGATATTTGTCGGCGCGCCGTTCGTGGAGCAGCTGCGCGCCAACCGGCATCTGTCCGGAGCGCTCGCTGCGATCACCGCCGCGGTCGTCGGCGTGATCCTCAACCTGACGGTCTGGTTCGCACTGCATGTACTGTTCGGGAATGTCGTGGAGCGGCAGACCGGATGGCTGCGCTGGTACGCCTTCGATCCGCTGGCGCTCGATCTCAAGGCGACCGCGCTCGCCGTGATCGCGGGCATGCTTGCCTTCTGGCTGCATCGCGGACTGATCGAGGTTGTCGCTGCGATGGCGGCGCTTGGGATCGTCATGAAGCTTGTGACCGGCTGACGTTCAGGTTTCCGGCTCGATCGCGCTTTCGTGCCAGCGCCGCAACGCCACGTGTGACAGCAGCGACAGCAACGCGAAGATGACGATGCCGGCAATCGACAACAGCACCAACGCCGCGAACATGCGGGGAATGTTGAGCCGATAGCCGGATTCCGCGATGCGATAAGCGAGGCCCGAACCCGCGCCCGCCGAACCCGCCGCGAGTTCGGCGACCACCGCGCCGATCAGCGACAGGCCGCCGGCGATCCTCAATCCTCCGAGAATATAGGGCAAGGCCGCCGGCAATTTCAGATCGCGCAGAATTTGCATGCGCGACGCGCCGTAAAGCCGGAACAGATCGGCGAGATTGCGGTCGACCGAATTGAGACCGAGCGTCGTGTTCGCGAGCACCGGAAAGAATGCGACGATCCATGCGCAGGCCAGCACCGCCGCCTGTTGCGGCAGATAGATCAGCAAGAGCGGCGCGATCGCAAGCACCGGCGTAACCTGCAGGATCACCGCATAGGGATAGAAGGAATATTCGATCAGCCGTGACTGGTTGAACAGGACCGCGAGGCCGACGCCGCCAAGAAGCGCAAGCAGCAATCCTTCAATCGTCGTGATGAGCGTGTCGAGCAGCGACGCCGACAATATCGACCAATCCGCGATCAGCGTTGCAAGCACAAGTCCGGGACCCGGCAGGACATAGGGCGGTATCGATTTAATCCGCACCGCCAGGTCCCAGGCCGCGATTCCAAGCGCAAGCGTCACGGCCGGAAGCACGAAACGGATCAAACGCTCGCGCGGCATTCCATTCGGCGGGGAGGACGGCTTCATGCATCCTCCCGCGCATTCATCGCCGCATGCAACGCCTCCGACACCTTGCGGCAATAGGCGGCATAACTCGCCGAGGTGCGGAAACTTTCGTGGCGCGGATATGGCTCGCCGATCGCAATCTCGGTGAAAATGCGTCCCGGCCGCGGCGTCATCACCACGATCCTGTTCGAGAGAAACACCGACTCGAACACCGAATGGGTGACGAACGCCACCGTGCCGCCGGACTCGTCCATCGACTGCCAGACGCCAAGCAGATCGTTATTCAGCCGAAAGCGCGTGATTTCATCAAGGGCTGCGAACGGCTCATCCATCAAAAGCAGTTTCGGCCGCGTCACCAGCGCGCGCGCGATCGATACGCGCATTTTCATGCCGCCCGACAATTCGCGCGGAAAGGCATTCGCGAAATCGGACAATCCGACACGGCGCAGCGCGTCGGCGATATCCGCCGCCGCTTCGGACGCGGCGATCCCCCGCAACTTGAGCGGCAGACGGACGTTGCCGGTGACGCTCGTCCAGGGCATCAGCGTCGCGTCCTGGAACACAAAGCCGATGTCGCCGGACCGGCCCGGGCGCATCGCGTCCCGGCCGCGCCAGGACACGAGGCCCGCCGATGGTTCGGTCAGGCCCGCGACGATCCGCAACGCCGTCGACTTGCCGCAGCCCGACGGGCCCAGCAGCGAGACGAATTCACGGTCGCGAATATCGAGATCGATCCCCTCGAGCGCTTTGACGCCATTGCCGAACGTCTTTCCAACGCCTTTGAGCGCAACGACGGATGGCGCGGTTGTCACATCAGGCCCCGCCGCGCCTTTTCACTGCTTTGGCCGCAGATCGAGACCTGTGCCCTTGTTGACGAATTTGAGGGTGTAGGATTTTTTGTAGTCGATCGAAGGCTTCACGACTCCGGCGCGCACCATCTTGTCGAAGAAATCCTTCATGCGCGCGTCGGACATCGCACCGACGCCGAGTTTGAGCGTATCGCCCGAATCCACAATCCCGAATTGCTTCATGGTCGCGACCGAATAGGCGAGAAGCGCGTCGGTCATTTCCGGATTATGCTTTCTGATCAGCGCGTTCGCGGCTTTGTTGTCGCCATAGAGATAATTATACCAGCCGGTGACCGAGGCATCGACAAAGCGCTGCACCAGATCGGGTTTCTTCTCGACCACATCGCGGCGCGTCTCGATCAGGGTCGAGTAAGTGTTGAATCCCTGATCGGCGAGCAGAAAAATCTTCGGCTTGAATTTAGCCGCCTGCTCGATCGCGTAGGGCTCCGACGTCACATAGCCCTGCATCGCGACTTTCTTGTCGGCGAGAAACGGCTGCGGATTGAACGTGTAAGGCTTGACCTTTTTTTCGTCGAAGCCGAAATCCTTCTTCATCCATTGAAAATAAGTCCCGACGCCTTCTTTCGAGACCAGCAGCGTCAGCTTCTTCAGGTCCTCGAATTTTTCGATGCCCTGATCGGGATGCGCGAGCAGCACCTGCGGATCTTTCTGGAACATGGCCGCGACCGCGATGGTCGGCACATTCTGCTCGACCGCGTCGAACGATTGCAGCGAGTTGGCGCTCATGAAGAAATCGATCTTGCCGGCCGGAAGCAGAATTCGGTTGTTCACGTTCGGGCCGCCGGGAACGATGGTCACGTCGAGGCCGTATTTCCTGTAGGTGCCGTCCGCGAGCGCCTGATAGAAACCGCCATGCTCGGCCTGCGCGACCCAGTTGGCGCCGAACGACACCTTGTCGAGCGGTTGGGCCATACTCGGCGATGCGGCCGCAACGGCGAAGACGCCAGCCAAACATGTCCGGGTAATGTGATCCAACATCCTGTTGATCCCTGTGATTACCGGCAGGTCGGAGAATAAGCGAGCCGCGATCAAATGCACAGCCCGCGCGTCACAAGCGACAGCGGCATGCCGTCACTGCTCGAAACGGTCGGTGAACCATTTCAGGAGCTTAATCCAGATCTCGTCCTTGCCGACGGTATCCTCGATGCCGTGCTCGAGATTGGGATTGTCGTTGACTTCCATCACCACGATGCCGCTGTCGGTCTGCTTGAGGTCGACGCCGTAAAACCCTTCCCCGATCGGCCGCGCCGCGCGCACCGCGATATCGATCACCTCGGCCGGCGCCTGATCGAGATCGAAGGCGCGGAAGCCGCCCTCGCTCGAGGAGCCATCCGGCCGGTGCTTGACGATCTGCCAATGCCCGCGCGCCATCCGGTACTGGCACACGAATAGCGGCTCGCCCGCGAGCACGCCCACGCGCCAGTCGAATTCCGTCGGCAGGAATTTCTGCGCCAGGATGAGATCGGTCTCCTCGAACAATTCATCCGCAACACGTCGGAATTCATCGGCGGTCGTCACCTTGTGCACGCCGCGCGAGAAAGAGCCGTCGGGAATCTTCACCACCAAGGGCAAACCGAGTTCGTCCATCGCCTTCGTCAGGTCCGCGCCCTCCGCCAGCATCATGGTCGGCGGCGTCGGAACCTGATTGGAGCTGAGCAGCTCCATCAGAAATACCTTGTTGGTGCAGCGGATCATCGAGATCGGATCGTCGATGACCGGCATGCCCTCCTGCCAGGCGCGGCGCGCGAAACGGTAGGTGTGGTTGTCGAT
>CAMDXM010000103.1 GCA_945878025.1 Pseudorhodoplanes sinuspersici
TCCACGCTTCAGATCGTTGGCATGAACCGGAACCGTTACTTTGCGGGCCGGATCGGATGTGTGAATGAGACGGCAGTGGCTCCCTGAAGTACGTGCCACGACGAAACCGGCACGTTCGAGCGCGCGGATAACTTCCTTCGGTCGCAACGATGGGAGCCGATCCGTCATGCGGCGAGTGTGACGGTGACCTCGCGGATGCGTGGAGTCGGGGCGGTTGGAATAGGTTCACCCCGCGCGGCCATGTCTTCGAGCACGAGACGGATGGCATCCTCGGCCATCGCCAGCGCTTCGTTTTCGTCGTCGCCGTAAGTAACGATTTCCGGAAGTGATGGAACGCGAACGGTGAAGCCACCCTCGGCTTCCGGCTCAAGGACCACCGGGAATTTTCGCGTCTGGTCGACCACAACGTGCCTCTGTCTTCTGCCGTATTATTTCATCGTACGGCATATTCGTGAGCAGTCAATGAACGCCGTCCGGCACACTTCACGCAGGCGCTGTCCAGCGTTGCTTGCAGCGGCGTGGCAAAGCGCGCCGCGAAGTGCTATCTCCTGCCCACCCCAAAAGACTTAAAATCGGCGAGGAAGACCCATGTACACGGATTTGCAGCTTCATATCGACGGCGAATGGCTTAACGGCAGCAACCGTAGGACCGAGGAAGTGATCAATCCGGCGAACGGAAAGGCCCTCGCCAATCTTCCTCACGCCACGAAGGCCGATCTCGACCGCGCGCTTTCATCCGCCGAAAAAGGCCTCGCGGTCTGGCGCGCGATGACGCCTTACGACCGCGCCAAGATCATGCGCAAGGCCGCCGACCTCGTTCGCGAACGCGCCGAAAAAATCGCCACGATCATGACCCTGGAGCAGGGCAAGGTCTTTCCCGAAGCGCGCATGGAAACGATGACCACGGCGGATATTTTCGACTGGTTCGCCGAGGAAGGCCGCAGGGCCTATGGCCGCATCGTTCCCGGCCGCATGAAGAATACGCGCCAGCTCGTGATCCAGGAGCCGGTTGGCGTCGCCGCCGCCTTCACCCCGTGGAATTTCCCGGCGCTGACGCCCGCGCGCAAGATCGCGGCCGCGCTTGCGGCCGGCTGCGCGATCATCGTCAAGGCGTCGGAAGAGACACCGGGCTCCTGCGTCGAACTCGTACGCTGCCTGGTCGATGCCGGATTGCCGAAAGGCGTCTGCAATCTCGTGTTCGGCGTGCCGGCGGAAGTGTCCGAGCATCTGATCGGATCGGACGTCGTGCGCAAGATTTCGTTCACCGGCTCGGTGCCGGTCGGCAAGCATCTCGCAGGCCTTGCTGCGAAAGGCATGAAGCGCGCGACCATGGAACTCGGCGGACACTCTCCCGTCGTCGTGTTCGCCGACGCCGATCCGGAAAAGACCGCCGACACCATCGCGGCGTTCAAGTATCGCAATGCCGGCCAGGTCTGCATTTCGCCGACGCGCTTTTACGTGCAGGAGGGCGTCTATGACCGCTTCCTCAAGCGCTTCACCGAATATGCAAAAAACATCAAGCTCGGTGACGGTCTCGAGAAGGGCACGACCATGGGCCCGCTCGCCAATCCGCGCCGGCTCGACGCCATGGAAGCCATCGTCAACGATTCCAAGGCGCGCGGCGGCAAGATCGTGACCGGCGGAAAGCGCCACGGCAACCAGGGCTATTTCTTCGAGCCGACCGTGATCACCGATCTGCCGGACGATTCCAAGCTCATGACCGAAGAGCCGTTCGGCCCTATCGCGCCGATCGTCACCTTCAAGACCTTTGACGAAGTGGTGGAGCGCGCGAATTCATTGCCGTTCGGTCTTGCGGCTTACGCCTTCACGTCTTCGACGCAGACCGCGACCATGATCGGCGATGCGATCCAGTCCGGCATGGTCGGGGTGAACTCGATCATGATCTCGACCCCGGAAACGCCGTTCGGCGGCATCAAGGATTCCGGCTACGGCCACGAAGGCGGCATCGAAGGGCTCGAGGCCTACACCAACAAGAAGTTCATTTCGCAGGCGTAAGCTTTGTCATTCCGGGGCGCGCCGAAAGGCGCGAGCCCGGAATCCAGCGACATTGATCCTCATGACGTTTCTGGATTCCGGATCGCTGCTTCGCAGCGTCCGGAATGACAACGGACGTTACGCCTTCGCCTTCCGGCACGCCTGCCAAATCTTCTCCGCCGTCGCCGGCATATCCATGTGATCGGCGGCGCCGTTCGGAATGGCGTCCGCGATCGCATTCATGATCGCCGCGATCGAGGCCGTGGTGCCGGCTTCGCCCACGCCCTTCACGCCGAGCGGATTGGTGGTCGCGGGCACTGGATGATCGATCGTCCGCAAAACCTGTGGCATGTGATGCGCGCGCGGCATGGCGTAATCCATGAACGATCCGGTGATGAGCTGGCCACTGCCATCCTCATAAACCGCGCGTTCGAGCAGCGCCTGCCCGAGCCCCTGCGCCAGGCCGCCATGAATCTGGCCTTCGACCAGGATGTGGTCGAGCACATTGCCGGCGTCGTCGACCGCGCAATAGGACAGTACATCGGCATGCCCGGTCTCGGGATCGATCTCGATCTCGGCGATATGGCAGCCATTCGGGAAGGTCTGCGGCGTATCGACCGCGACTTTGGTATCGAGGCTTTCCGCGATCTCGCCGCGCTTCTTCATTTCGCCGGCGCGCTCGGCGAGAGTGAAGAGCGGGATCATCCGGTCGGTGCCGACGACTTCGAATAGCCCGCTGCGATAGATGATGTCACTCTCGGCGGCTTCCAGAACCTGCGCGGCGAGCGCTTTCGCCTTCACGAGCATTGCCGCGACGGCGCGAACCGTGGCGTTGCCCGCGGTGATGGTCGAGCGCGAGGCGACCGACGGGCCACCCTTGATCTCGAATGACGAATCTCCGTGGCGATGCGTCACTTGCGACGCCGGAATTCCGAGCTTGTCGGCGACGAGACGCGGATAGACCGTCGCATGGCCTTGCCCGGTCGATTGCACGCCGAGCGCGATCACAAGCCTGTCGCCGCCGGGAAATTCCAGCAGCGCGCCTTCGGTCGGCACGCCGCCGGAATGTTCGAGAAAGCAGGAAATCCCGAAGCCGCGATATTTGCCGCGCCTAGAGGCCTCGCGTTTGCGTTTTCTGAAACCGGCGTAATCGGACAGCGCCAAAGCTTTCTCGAAGATCGTTGGGAAGTCGCCGCTGTCGTAGATGGTCTGCACTTTGGTCTTGTACGGGATCGCCGAACGCGGAATGAGATTGCGCTTGCGCAAGGTCACGCGGTCGATGCCGGTGACGCGCGCGGCTTCGTCCACGAGCCGCTCCATCAGGTAATTGGCCTCGGGCCGTCCGGCGCCGCGATAGGGCCCGGTCGGCGTGGTGTGCGTGAACACACAGCGCACCGACGTGTCGATGCGGGGGATTCGATACACCGTCGGAAAACAGCGCGCGAAATTGTCAGTCGCAAGCCGCGCGCCGGCGAAGGTGATATAAGCGCCCATATTCGCGAGATGCCGTACGCGCAGGCCCAGAAACTTTCCGCGTTCGTCGAGCGCCAGCGCGCCCTCGGTGACGCTGTCGCGGCCCTGATTGTCCGATGCGAACGCTTCCGAGCGCGACGACATCCAGTGGACCGTCTTGCCGGTGATGCGGGCGGCCGCCATCAGCGCGGTGTATTCGGGATAGATTCCGGTCTTCATGCCGAACGCGCCGCCGACGTCTCCGGTCTCGACCCGGATCCTGCCCTTCTCGCTTTTCATGATCGTGACAAGCGCGTCGCGGATCGTGCCCGCGCTTTGCGAGCAGGCGCGCAAGTTCGTGATGCCGGTTTTCGTATCGTGCGACGCGGTGGCCCCGCGCGGTTCGAGCGAAGCGACGACGAGGCGCTGGTTCGCGACGGTGAGGCGCACGACATGCGCGGCTTTGGAAAAAGCGCCGTCGACCTCGCTTTCGCTCGCGGCAGGATCGGCGGCCGGTCCCGGCCAGTCGATCGCGATGTTGCCGGGCGCGTCATCGTGCAGAAGCGGCGCGCCGGGTTTGACGGCTTCGCGGACATCGCTCACCGCCGGCATTTCGTCGTAAGCGACCTCCACCAACTCGGCGGCGTCCTGCGCGGCCGTTACGCTGATCGCGATCACGGCGGCGACCGGTTCACCGACATGCATCGCGCGCCCCGACGCGAGCGAGGGGCGAAACGGCATTGCGAGCTTTCCGCCGCCACGGCCATTGACCGGCGGATGCAGCGAAATGCTGCCGATGCCCGCGGCTTCCATGTCCTTGGCGGTCAATACCGCGACCACGCCGGGCGCGGCCGCGGCGCGGCCGGTCTCGATCGAAACGATGCGCGCCGCCGCATGCGGCGAGCGCACGAAGACGGCGTAAAGTACGCCGTCTTTCGCGATGTCGTCCGCGTAACGGCCGTGCCCGCCGACAAAGGCTTCGTCCTCGACGCGCCGGAAAGGGTGAGCGCTCATGCCGGGACCGCGACAGGAATGCCGAACACCTTGGCGGCGAATTGCGGATAGACTTCGGCGAGTTCCGGCGCCACGCGCTCGCGCATGATGCGCAATGTCTCCGCGTCCGGCGCGGGCGTCTCGCCGACATCGGCCGGCATGTCGAAATCGAAGCCGGTTTCGTCGCGCACCTCCTCGATCGTGTGACCCGGATGTACGCTGTCGAGACGGAATCTATTTTTCGCCTTGTCGAACGAGAAGACGCAGCGGTTGGTCACGAGCGCGACCGGCCCGCCGGTGCGGTACACATTGTCCGGGCTCGTGCCCGGCGCGCTGACGAAATCCACTTTCGGCACCAGCGTGCGGCGGGAATGTTCGAGCCGGAACAGGATCACTTTCGGCACGACATAATAGAGATAGCCGGAACCGAACGAGCCGGGGAAGCGCACCGACGGCTTGTCGTGATCGCCGATGCTGACCAGATTGATGTCGCCCTGGCCGCCGATCTGGCCGCCGGAGAGAAAGAACACGTCGATGCGGCCCTGTCCGGCGCAGTCGAACAATTCGCAGCCGCCGTCGGTGAAGAAATTATGCTTGCGGCTCTGCAGCAGCGAGACATAGGGCCGTCCGTCCCCGCGTTCGCGCGCGAGCAAGGCCGCGGTCGCCGGAATCGGCGAAGCGTTGCCGACCGCGACATGGCGCGCGTCGCCGATCAGGCCGGCGATGATTCCGGCGAGCAGCTCCTCGATTTTGCAGGGCTCAGGCCGCGCGCCGCGCATGCACATATTCGTCGAGATAGCGGGCGAAGCCTTCAGCCGTCGCCGCCCGCTTCACATAGTCGGATAGGTGCGCGCCGTCGGCGGGATAATGGTCCGGCAGCGGCAGCGGCCAGGCGCCGTTTTCGGCGACCGCGACCGCTTCGACATAAAATCCCGGCAGCGTCCCCGCCGCCAAAATCGGATCGGCGAGCAGATCGCCGTCATGGATTTTCTCGACCGTTACAATCGTCCTTGCCGAAGCATGCGCGAGCGTCGCCAGATCGCGCGTGCGGCCGATCCAGACATTGCCAGCCTTGTCCGCCATCGGGGCGTGGAACAAGGCCACGTCCGGCCTGATCGCGGGCAAAAGAACGATCGGATCGTTGTCGCCATACGGGTTGTCGATCGTCTTCCACTCGGGCCGGTGCGCCATCAGGTCCGAACCGATCAGGCCGCGCAGCGGCATGAAAGGCAAGCCCTTCACGGAGGCTTCCATCGAGGCGTAGATGGCGGGACAGGTGGCGTCCTTCATGTGCAGGGTGCCCGCGAGCATCGCGGCGGTGAAGCGTGGCGCGGGGCCGAATTCGCCCATGCTGACGGCGGAGGTTTCCAGCGTCTCGATGCATCCGGCGCCGATCAGGAGATCGGCCTGCAGCGAGGATGTCGGCAAAGCCACCACATGCAGTTTCTTCACCCCGCGCCGGATCAGCGCGCGCGTCGCCGCCATGGCGACGCCGGACACTTCGCGCGGCACCGCCAGCATGCAGCCGTCGGCTATACCTGAGAGCGCCTCGTCGAGCGGCCGGATCGCACCCATGAAGGTCCTTGTTGCTGCGGCGCGGAGCATAGTAGGCCCGTTCGCCGGGCGGCAAGCGCGCCGCTCTGCCATAAGTGCAAACCTGCCAAGCCTGCTCGTTGCGGCGCTTGCGGCGGCGCAACGCTATGGTACCAACCAGCAAGCAGGGCCGCTAAAGCATGATGCCGAAAAGTGCGAAGCGGTTTTCGGACCACATCATGCTTTAACTTATTAGAATCGATAACGATGATTTTGGGTCGATTCGACGCAAAATCATCGTGATCTGGGAGTAAACGCGATGACAACCAACACCCCGAAAGTCGGCTGGATCGGAATGGGCCGCATGGGCTTTCCGATGGCCGAGCGCCTGCTCAAGGCCGGCTACAAGGTTTCGATCTGGAACCGCACGCGCGCCAAGGCCGAGCCTCTGGCCGCGCAGGGCGGCAAGGTTGTCGCCAGGCTTTCGGAACTGGCCGAGGTCGACATCCTGTTCTCCATGGTCTCGACCGGCAAGGATCTGAAGGACGTCTATTTCGGCAAGGACGGCGTGCTCGGGAGCGGAAAAATGCCGCGCACCGTCGTCGATTGCTCGACCATCTCGGTCGAGGATTCGACCTGTATCCGCAAGCGCCTGCGCGAACTGAATTCCGATTTCGTCGCCTCGCCGGTGAGCGGCAACGCCAAGGTCATCAAGGCCGGAAAGCTCTCCGCCGTCGTGTCCGGGCCGGAGCACGCGTTCCGCAAGGTCTCCGACATGATCGCGGCCTTCGCGCCGGCCGGCGTGTCTTATGTGGGCGAGGGCGAACTCGCGCGCGTCTGCAAGATCGCGCATAACGTCATGCTCGGCGTCGTGATCGAGAACCTGATCGAGATCACCTTGCTCGCCAACAAGATGGGCGTGCCGCGCCACGCCTTCCTCGCCTTCATGAATAACTCCGTCATGGGTTCGATGTTCACCCGCTACAAGACGCCGGCTCTGGTCAATCTCGACTGGACCACGACCTTCACGCCGGAACTGTTGCGCAAGGATCTCGATCTCGGGCTCGAACTCGGCCGCGAATACGACGTGCCGATGCCGGTCACGGCCGCCGCGCGCGAAGTGCTGCAGACGCATTTCGGCGCCGCCATGCTCAAGGCCGATCCTGACAAATACCTCTCGGAGGATTTCGCCGCCATGATGGAAACCATGGCGCTGGCGGCGGGCATGCCGCTCAAGCCCGAGAACAAGAACGTGCCGACCGGGCTCGAAAGCTGAACCGCACGTGATGATGGCGCGCAGTCCGGTTCCGCGTCTATAATCAGCCTCGCGATCACGGAGGCGACCATGTTTGCGCGCGCCGGCCTGTTGTTCACGGCACTCAGCGTCGCGCTTTACATTGGGGCGGAGCCCGCTTTCGCACAGCGGCCATCCGCCAACGAATTGTTCGCGCCAGTGGTGCGCATCAAGACCGTCATCAATCCGGACGCGCGCACCACGCAGAATCTCGGCCGCGAGCGCGAAGGCTCCGGCATCGTCATCGACGACAACGGCCTGATCCTCACCATCGGCTATCTGATGGTCGAGGCGCATACCGCCGAGGTGATCACCAATGACGGCCGCACCTTGCCGGCGAGCATCGTGGGTTACGACCACGAAACCGGCTTCGGCCTCCTGCAGGCGATCGCGCCGCTCAAAGTCAAACCGATGGCGTTCGGAAAATCGTCCGCGCTCGCCAGGGACGATGTCGTGATTGTCGCGAGTTTCGGCGGGCCGACCCGCGCCGCGCCCGCGCGCATTCTGGCGAAGCGCGAATTCGCAGGTTCCTGGGAATATCTGCTCGATGAGGCGATCTTCACCTCGCCGCCGCATCCGGCCTGGAGCGGGGCCGCGCTGATCAACCGCGAGGGCAAGCTTGTCGGGATCGGCTCGCTGATCGTCGCCGACGCCCTGGGCGACGGCTCGGGCGAAGCCGGCAACATGTTCGTGCCGGTCGATCTGCTCGCGCCGATTCTCGGCGATCTCATCGCCGATGGGCGCGCGTCGCGCGATCCGCGTCCGTGGATCGGCGTCACCACCAACGAAGTCTATGGCCGCCTCGTGGTGTCGCAGGTCACGCCGCACGGCCCGGCGGAAAAGGCGGGATTGCGCCGCGGCGACATCATCACCGGCGTCGCCGGAGCGCCCGCGAATAGCCTGCCCGATCTCTACCGGAAAATCTGGGCGCGGGGGAATGCGGGTGCGACCGTGCCGCTTGACTTCGAGCGCGAGGGTGACAGCCGTCATGCCGACGTGCCGTCGATGAACCGGCTCGATCACCTCAAGCTGAAGAGCACGTATTGACACTCGTGTCCCGGGCGCAGCGCAGCGCACGCAGATAAGCTTGCGCAATCTGCGTATACTTGATTGCGTGCGGTGCGCTGCAGAACCGGGACCGTTCCTGCATCGGAATTTGTAACGGCCTCGGATCAGAGGCGCATCGCTTCATCTCGGCCAAGGAGAAACGCATCATGACTTCGCCGATCGCCGAGCTGACCGGCAAGATCGCGGCATTGCAGGCCGAACTCGACGCCGAACTGGCGCAGCGCCGGGCGGAATTGCGCGTCGGCCTCGAAAAGGGCCGTGTCGCCTTCGAGAAGGAGATTCTGCGCCGGCACCGCGAATTGAAAATCGCGCTGACGGCCTATCTGTGGAATGCGCGTCCTCTCGTCATCCTGACGGCGCCGGTGATCTATTCGCTCATCGTCCCGTTCGTTCTGCTCGATCTGTTCGTGACGATCTACCAGGCGGTCTGTTTTCCGGTTTACAACATTCCGAAAGTGCGCCGCGCGGATTACCTCGTGTTCGACCGTCACCATCTGGCCTATCTCAACGCGCTCGAAAAGCTCAACTGCGCCTATTGCTCCTATGCCAACGGCCTGATCGGCTATGTCCGCGAAATCGCCGCGCGCACCGAGCAATATTGGTGCCCGATCAAGCACGCGCGCCGCGTGATCGGCGCGCATCCGCGCTACGCGCTGTTCGACGATTACGGAGATGCGGAAACCTATCAGAAGCACGCGGCCGAATTGCGGGGCGTGCTGGAGAAGGAGAGCTGAGGGACACGCAATTCGGTGAAAGCTACTTCCCCGGCCCGATCAGCCACCAGACCGGCTGGCCGAGCAGGGTGTCGAGCTGCACCGCGAAGCTGCGCAGGAAGGCCGGCGCCTGGTCGCTATAGCCGAAGGCCACGATGGCGAACAGGATCGGCGGAATCGTGAGCAGCCAGAGAATGCCGGAGATGACGTTCGCGCGATGTTCCCTGGCCTGTTGCGGCGTCTTCGGCGGAAGATAGTGGCTCATGCGGCGGGCCTCGATCGGATCGTTGCAGCGTCATAGCGTGTGGATTTCCGGGCGCAAGCGAATTGTTGCGCGCGCCGCGGGCGGGCATAATCCGTCTCCATGACACGCTCTCTTTCTCGTTTCGCTGTCGCGGCCTGGGCCGCCGGGCTGCTTGTCTGTCCGCACATGGCGCAGGCGCAGGACAATCCGCGCGACAAATTGATGCCGCGCAAGGACGGCCAGTCCGCCTGTTTCCGCCGCGACTATGACGCCGCGCATCTCAAGGCCAATCCGAGGCAGGCGACGCAGACAATCCTGATCTCGCTCAAATACGAAGGCGGCAATGTCGAAGGCGTGATCCTGCGCGTGATGATGAAGCGCAAGGAAAGCGCCACGCCCTATTACATGATCGGCGGCTGCGACTGGGGGGAGCATAAATATCCCGCGCCGGAGACGACCCGCATTCTCGGCAACGCGCGCCATTCACACGGACTCGACTGCATCATGCTGGAGAGCCGGGAATCGGCGCGCGAGTCCGGCTTCGTCGCCGTCGATTTCTCTCCCGACATGCAAACCGCGGTGGCCATGTCCAGCCGCGAGGTCGCAGTCTGGCATGGCTTCGGCGACAGCGCGACCGAGCCCTATTTCAAGCTCGGCCGCGACGATATCGTGTTCAAGCTCGCGCCGACCGACGTGACGGCGTGCGCGGAGATGGAGCGGGGGATCAGGTTTTAGCGATGCTGCCGCGTCTCAATATCTGTGACTGATCGGCAATTCCTCCGCCGGGAACAGCGAGATCACGCGGCAGCCCTTGTCGGTGACCACCACTTCCTCTTCGATGCGCGCGGCCGAGAAGCCGTCGGTGGCCGGACAATAGGTCTCGATCGCGAACACCATGCCTTCCTTGATCTCGGTCGGGTGATCCATCGATACCACGCGCGAGATGATCGGGCGCTCGTGTAGCGCCAACCCGAGGCCGTGCGCGAATTGCAGGCCGAAGGCCGACATCTCGTCGGGGAAGCCGAACTCGTCCGCCGTCGGAAACACTTCGCAAATGTGGGCTGTCGACGCGCCCGGCCTGATGCGCGCGATCGCGTTGTCGAGCCATTCGCGCGCCTTCTTGTAGGCGTCGTGCTGCGAGGGCGTGGCGCGGCCGACATTGAAGGTGCGGTAATAGCAGGTGCGGTAGCCCATGAAGCTTTGCAGGATATCGAAAAAGGCCTGGTCGCCGGGGCGGATCATGCGGTCGGTGAAATTATGCGGATGCGGATTGCAGCGCTCGCCTGAAATGGCGTTGATCGCCTCCACGTCGTCGGAGCCGTGGGTGTAGAGAAACTTGTTTACTTCCGCGACGATGTCGTTCTCGCGCACGCCGGGCTTGAGCTGTTCGTTGATCAGCTGATAGGCGCCGTCGACCATCGCGGCGGCGCGGTTGAGCAGCGCGATCTCGTCCATCGACTTGATCTCGCGCGCTTCCAGCATCACCTGCTGGCCGTCCTTGATCTTCAAGCCGGCCTTTTCCAATTCGAACATCATCGGCGGCTCGATGATGTCGACGCCGACCGGCATGTCGCCGACGCCGGCGGCGCGGATGAGAGAGGCGAGCTCTTCCGCATGGCGCTTCATCAGGCCGAATTGCGGCGCGACCGTGCCGCGCAGGCCCACCAGTCCGGCCTTGCAGTTTTCGGGTTTCAGCCACGGCGTGTAGAGCTTGTGATGCACGGCGGCGGAACCGAAATCCCACAGGATCGGGTCCGGGCTGTCGCGCGTCAGCAGCGCCCAGCGCGAAAGCTTGTCGCGTTCCCATTCGCCGATCTTGGTCGAGGTGAGATAGCGGATGTTGTTGACGTCGAACACAAGGAGCGCGCCGAGATCTGAATTGTTCAGCGCCGTGCGGGCGCGCGCGAGCCGATAGCGGTGCAGGCGGCGGTAATCGACGCGCTCCTCGAAATCGACGCCCATGATCCCGAGCGCCGGCAGCGCGCGGCCCCAGTTATGGCGCGGGTTGATGTCTTCGGCGCTGATCTTGCGGACGGTCTCGTCCATGGGGCGGCTCCTTCTTATGATCCGTCATCCTGAGGTGCGAGCGAAGCGAGCCTCGAAGGATGGACGGCCAATATGCGGCGTTTCTCTCTCGTACTATGATAGCCTAATGGGCGCGTTTGTTTATATGCTTCGGTGCAGCGATCGTTCCTTTTATATCGGTTCCGCCACCGGCGACGATCTCACCAAACGCATAGCAGAGCATCAATCAGGTGCGTTTGCGGGATACACCGCGATACGCCGTCCCGTCCATCTCGTTTGGTCGCAGCATTTCGACCGGATTACCGATGCGATTGCAGCTGAGCGGCAAATTAAGGGATGGAGCCGGGCAAAGAAAGAAGCGCTGATAAAAGCGGATTGGGCATCGCTTCAATTCAAGTCAAAACGTCGCGCCGGAAAACAAAAACCAGAGCCGTCATCCTGAGGTGCGAGCGTAATCTCAATCCGTCATCCTGAGGTGCGCGGCGACGCCGGGCCTCGAAGGGCGACGGCCGCAATAGCCGGGCCGTTCATCCTTCGAGGCTCGCTTCGCTCGCACCTCAGGATGACGGGTTGAGAGTTCGCGCAGCAACCTCTAAGCCGCGCTCTTTCCCCATAGCTTCCGGGACGCGATATCCGCGCCGTCGCGCAGCGATTTCAGCTTCAGCCACACCACCGGCTCCACCACCCATTCCCGGTTGGTGAAGGTGCCGAAGCCGCAATCGGTCGAGGCGATCACGCGCTCGCGGTCGCCGACCGCCTTGACCGCGTCCTCGATCCGCCGCGCCACCACTTCCGGATGCTCGACGAAATTGCTGGTGGTCTCGACCACGCCGGGGAGGAGCAGCATATGCGCCGGCAGCGGATGCGTCTTCAGCGCGGCATATTCATGCGCGTGGCGCGGATTGGAGAACTCGATCGATAAAGCCCCGACATTCGCCGTGTAGAGCGCCGGCAAAATCTTTTCGAGCGCGATGTCATGGATATGCGGGCCTTCCCAGTTTCCGTAGCAGACATGCAGCCGCACGCGTTCGCGCGGAATGCCTTCGATCCCCTTGTTGATCGCCGCGACCTGTTTCTCGCATTGCCTGGCGAATTCCGCGTCCGAAAGATCGCGGTGAAACATCGAACGGTCCATCGCGAGATCGGGCGCGTCGATCTGCAGAATGAGCCCCTGCTTGTGGATTTCCTGATATTCGTTCCGCATCTCGCGCGCCAGCGCGTCGAGATAGGCGTCGTGGCTGTCGTAATGGGCGTTGAGCATGGTCGACGAGATGATGCCGGGCGAGGGCGCGGTCATGAACAATTCCGCGAACGCATTCCCCTCGGCGGCGATGCGCTTGAAGCGTGCGATCTCGTTTTGCAAAGGCTTGATGTCGAGATAGCGGATCTCGCCTTGCGCCTCCGGCGCGTTCTGCTGCTTCGAGACCTGCGGGAAACGGTGTTTGAGATAGTCCATCATCTCCGGGAATTCCTCGAATTCCCGTCCGCGCCGGCGCTTCGACACGCCTCCAAAGCCCGACATGCGCTGCGGCACATAGGTCTGGAATCCGACGCGCTGCTGCTCGCCGTCATTGCCGATATCGATGCCGGCTTCCGCCTGTTTCCCCACGACATGGCGGACGGCCTTGTCCATTTCGGCGGCCATCTCGGCCGCGTCGAAGGCTTCGCCTGCTTCCTGGCGGACCAGCATGTCGGAGAGCTTTTCGTTGCGCGGCAGGCTGCCGACATGGGTGACGAGGATCCGCTCATTGCTCGTTTTCATCGTCACGCTTCTCCCTGGCTCTTTTCACCGCCCGTAACACACGGCCTTTGCGCGTCAACCACAAGCTGGCCCACTTTTATTTCCCTCTCCCCGTTTACGGGAGGGCTATCGCATTTGACTCGCTGCGGCTTCACCTCCCCCTGAAAGGGGGAGGGCGGCGAGCCATAAGCGCGGTCACG
>CAMDXM010000104.1 GCA_945878025.1 Pseudorhodoplanes sinuspersici
CCGGGGTGGGGGTGATTGCGTTTGGCAACGATGACCCCCCTCCCGACCACGCTTCGCGTGGCCGACCTCCCCCACAAGGGGGGAGGTGAAGAAAGAGAGCTACTGCTGGAACCGTAACCCGAACATGATCGTGCTCGCGGTGTAATCCGCGCCGGTGACGTTCGAGCGCAGCCAGTCCTGGCGGAATTCGCCCTTCAGCGCGGTGGCGCGCGTCAGCTTGTAGGTCAGGCCCGCGGACGCGAAATAGCGCTTGTCCTCGCGCGACAGCCCTTCGTAATCGTCGAGCCCGTAGCCGAATTTCACCGTGCCGATCAGCCAGCGACGGAAGCTGTGATCGGCCTGCAGCGTGAAATCGCGCGTCAGCGTTCCCGACACCCCGGCGATGGTGGATTCAGCCACCGTCGTCTTGGCGTCGAATTTCAGCGTGGTGAGCGGCGTCGCGTAATAGATCAGCGAGGCGTCGACCAATGTGCCGCGCAGATTTTCCAGCGCCGGATCCTTGTAGTCGCGCGTCAGCTGGCCAACCGAAAATTCGCCGGTCAGCTTGCGCGTCAATTCGAATTGCGCGCCGGCGCGGATGGTGCGCCCATCCGAATTGCGGTCGTCGCTTCGATCGTGCGCGCGGCGGTCGCCGCCGGCCTCGACGAAGGGCTTGATGCCGGGCGACAATTCATAGGCGCCGCGCAGCGCGACGCCGTATTGATCGTAGTTGCGGTCGGAGAGGTCGAGCGTCGAGCCGTCGTTGAGTTCGGCGTCCTGATAGACGGTGCGGTCGGTGTTGCCCTTCACCGTCAGTTCGAAACGGTTGAAGCGATGCGTGAGCCCGGCCGTACCGCCGAAGGTGGTGTAGATCGGGGGCTTGGCGATATCGCTCGGATTGTTGGGATTGCCGGGACTGTCGGCGCCGAGATTGAAGCGGCTTTCCAGATCGGCGCGCGTCTGCGAGGTGATGTCGATGCGGCTCTTGGCTTTGAGATCGAGCATCGGCTTGTTGAAATTCTCGAGCGTCTCGTACCAAGTGTAGGCGCCGCGCCCTTCGAAGACGAATTCGTGTCGCGATCAGTCCGATTTCACCTGCAATTCGGGCGCGACCATCCAGAGCGGCGACCCCTTGCGCTCGGTCGCGCGCGGCACGTTGCTGTCGTAACCGCCGGACAATTCCACCGCCGGCTTCCAGGTGAACGCGCCCGCGCGAATGCCGAGTGGCCCGAACGGATCCTCGTCCACCGGGCCGCGGCGCACGACCTGCGGGCGCTGCTGCACGCTGTTCTGATAGACCGGCGGAAGCGCAACCGGGACCGGCCGCTGCACGATCGGCTCGCGATAGACCGGCGCCAGGGTCTGGTCCTTCGGCGCGAGCGGCGGCAAGGGCGCCGCCACGATCGCGGGTTTCGGATTCTTCTTGTTCGCCTTCACATTGGTGGAATCGAATCCGGTGGTTCCCGCACCCGAGCCGGGCGGATTGCCGAATTTCGGCACGCGAAAGCGCTGCGGATTTTTCGGATCGCCGTCGGGATACGGCATGAAGATCCGCGCATTGACCGGATCGGACGCTTGCGCTTGCGCTTGCGCTGTCGCCACGCCGCCCGCCGCCGCGATCAGCGCGGCCGCCGGCAATATCCATAAACGAGAGGCGAAACGCGCCACCAGCGGCCCTCCGATTCCGCTGGCTTTGCGAAACGCAAAGCCAAACGGAAACAGCCGGCCTCGCGGCCGGCGAAATTGGTTAACGGAGTTAAAATCTTTATGGTTAACAGGTGGTTGATACTGGCCGGCTGATGGGCCATTGGCTGATAATCACTAGCGATGGGCCAGTGGACCAGTCATCCCTCGACCTCATCCTGAGGAGCGCGGAGCGCGTCTCGAAGGATGGGGTCGGCCTCGACCCTTCGAGACGCATTGCTTCGCAATGCTCCTCAGGGTGAGGCCGAATAGAGAAGTTGCCCCTACACCCAGCCGCTCAATTCGCGGCTCACGATGTGGCGGATGACGGCCATGCCCTGTTCGCTGTCGTTCAGGCAGGGGATGGCCGCGAAATTCTCCCCGCCATTGGCCTTGAAGATGTCGCCGTTCTCGACTGCGATCTCCTCCAGCGTTTCCAGGCAATCGGCGGAAAAACCGGGCGTGACGATGGCGAGATTCTTCACCCCGCTCTTGGCCAGGGCTTCGACCGTCTTGTCGGTGTAAGGCTGCAGCCATTCCGCCGGGCCGAAACGCGACTGGAACGTGAGCCGCAGCTGCTTGTCGTCCATCCCGAGCTTGTCACGCAGCAGACGCGCGGTCTTGGAGCAATGGCAATAATACGGATCGCCCTTGTCGAAATATTCGCGCGGGATGCCGTGGAACGAGGCGAGGATTATGTCCGGTTTGAAATTCAGTTTCGACAAAGACGCGCGTATCGATGTCGCGAGCGCATCGATATAGACCGGATCGTCGTGATAGGGCGGCGACACGCGCAGCGCCGGCTGCCAGCGCATGGTCATCAGATGCCGGAACACCGCGTCGCACGCGGTCGCCGAGGTCGCCGCCGCATATTGCGGATAAAGCGGCACGAACAGAATGCGCTCGCAGCCCTGCGCGGCGAGCGCGTCGACGCGCGAGGCGACAGACGGATTGCCATAGCGCATCGCCCAATCCACCACGATGCGCGGATCGGAGAACGAGGCGCCAAGCTTCTCGGCTTGTGAACGCGTGACGGTCTTGAGCGGAGATTCGTTCTTCTCGCGATTCCAGATCGTGTCGTAATCGCGGCCCTTGCGGCGCGGACGCAATGTCAAAATGATGCAATTGAACACGAGCTTCCAGGTGAGCGTATTCTCCTCGATCACGCGCTTGTCGGAGAGGAATTCCTTCAGGTAGCGACGCATCGACCGGAAATCGGTGGCGTCGGGCGTGCCGAGATTGGCGATCAAGACGCCGATCCGCCCGCACGCGACCGGCGGATGATCGGCGGGACGGTCATTCGTCTGCGGATTTGCCGGGTCTTTCATTCTTCCTGCATTGTGCGACAAAAAGCTTGCCTTGCGCTCGGCGCACCATGGTAGCTCTTTGGTTTGTCGCATGTCCGGACGGCGAACCGGTACCCACTTCGGCCTGGACATGCTTCAGGCCACACAAAACACATGGATATCAATCGTTCAATGACCATCACGCGCCGTCTGCTGCTTCTGGGATCGTCCGCGCTCGCGGCGATCGCGAGCCTGCCCCGCCTCGCGCGGTCGCAAGCCGCGCAGACGACCAAGCTCACATTCGTGCTGGTCAACGACATCTACCAGATGAATGAGACAACCGGGCCGGACGGCCGCAAGCGCGGCGGCTTTCCCCGCCTCGCCACCATCGTCAAGGCGGAGCGCGCCAAGGCCGCGCAATCCGGCCGGCACGTCATCTTCGCGCATGCTGGCGACACTTTGTCGCCGTCGCTGATGTCGGGCATCGACCGCGGCTTCCACATCGTTTCGCTGCTCAACATGATTCCGCCGGACATTTTCGTGCCCGGCAATCACGAATTCGATTTCGGCAAAGAGGTGTTCCTTCAGCGGATGAAGGAAGCGAAATTCCCGCTTTACGCCGCCAATATGCGCGACGCCAAAGGCGCCCCGATGCCCGGCTTCAAGGACCGCGCCATCCTCGACATCGGCGGCATCAAGGTTGGACTGACTGGCGCGGCGCTGACGGAGACGCCGTTTCTCGCCAATTCCGGCGACGTGAAGTTTTCTCCGCTGGTCGCCTCGATGCAGGAGCAGTGCAAGACGTTACGCAGCGAGGGCGCCGATTTTGTCGTCGCGGTGGTGCACGCGCCGCGCGACCAGGACATGGCGCTGTTCCATAGCCGCGCGGCCGAGCTGATCCTCACCGGCCACGACCACGATCTGTTCATCGATTACGACGGCCGCACGGCCATCGTCGAGTCGGCCCATGACGGGCTTGCCGTCACGGTGATCGATCTCACCATCCAGCTCGACACGCGCGAAGGCCGCCGCATCGTCTGGTTTCCGAGTATCCGTCCGATCGACACCGCCAATATCGAGCCCGATCCGGAGGTGCTCGCCGCCGTGCGCGGATTTGAGAACGAATTGTCGAAGGAATTCGACGTCACGATCGCGACGACCGAGGTCACGCTGGACAGCCGCACGGCCACCGTGCGCACCGGGGAAGCTGCGATCGGCAATCTCTATGCCGACGCAGTCCGCTCGACGACGCAGTCCGACATCGCGATCCTCAATGGCGGTGGCCTGCGCGGCGAGAAGGTCTATCCGCCCGGCAGCGCGATCACGCGGCGCGACGTGCTGCTGGAACTGCCGTTCGGCAATCATGTCGCGGTGCTTGCGATTTCGGGCAAAGACGTGCGCGCGGGAATCGAGAACGGCCTCAGCCTCTTGCCGCGTACGGCCGGACGTTTTCCGCAGGTATCCGGCATGCGCTACGAGGCCGATCTGTCGCGGCCGCCCGGCCAGCGCGTGCTTTCGATCCGCGTCGGCAACGCGCCGCTTGACGAGGCAAAAATCTACCGGATGGCGACCAACGATTTCATGGCGCGCGGCGGCGACGGCTACACCGCGTTCGTCAACGCCAGGCAACTCGTGACCGACGTCGACGGCCCGCTGATCTCGAACGAGGTGATGGTCTATCTGCGCAAGCTCGGCACGGTGAAAACCGGCATCGAGGGACGGATTGTTTTGAAATGAAAAACTCGCCCGCCTCGCACACAAATCTCTCAACCGTCATGGCCGGCCATCCCCGTCTTGCTTAGACATAAAAAGAAAGATGCGGATGGTATCTGAACTCGGGCTTGCCCGAGTTCAGTGTTTAGATGAGCCACAAGTCGGATAAATCCGACTTGCGGGGACAAGCCCGGCCATGACGAAAATTGAATTGCGAGCGTCGAGCGCGGAAATTACTGCCCGAAGCGCAATTCCAGACTGGCGACGCCAGCATACACATTGAGTCCAGCCTGACCTTCGACGCTCAACGGCTGCAGCGCGATGGAATTGTTGGAGCCGCCATACATCACATTGGCGCCGGCGCCGACACCGACTGCGCCGCCCGCGGTCACGCCCGCGTAATTTCCGGAAAGATCGCCAAGGCCGATCTGGTTGGTCGGCGCGATGACACCCCAGGCGAGGCCCGACACCGCTGTGACGCCGACATCGATGCCGGCACGGCGAAGCGTGGCGCGATAACCCTGGATCGGACCGAAATCGGGCCGATAGGTGCAGGTGAGATCGCTCACCGAGCCGACGACGAAGCTGATGGATTCGCCGCCACGGCATTCCAGCACGCCAGCCTGCACCCGCCCCTGCGCGGAGGCGGGGATCGAAGACAAAGCGAGCGCTGCGAGCGCCGCGGTCGCGGACAGGCGGAACATGGACAATATCCTTTGCAAATAATCGAGGGCGATCATCAAGCGGCAACATTCGGGCGAAATTGCGCTGCGCTCGACATGAAGCGCTGCGGGTGAATTATTTCAAATCGCCGACCATTGTCATGCCCCGCGAAAGCGGGGCATCCGGCGGTCAGGGGGCACACGATTAGTAGAAGCACTGGGTCGCCCGCTTTCGCGGGCGATGACAAGAGAGCGTTGGCACAGGAGTATTTCGAGACGCCTATTTCAAATTGCCGCAGAAGCGCTGGATGCGTTTGCAAGCTTCCTCGAGGTCTTCGGTCTTGGTTGCGTAAGAAATGCGGAACGCAGGTCCGAGCCCGAATGCCGAGCCCTGCACCACCGCAACACCCTCGGCCTCCAGAAGTTCCGTGACGAAATCCTCGTCGGTCGCAAGCTTCTTGCCGGTCGATGCGGTCTTGCCCATGGCGCCCGCACAGGACGGATAAACGTAAAACGCGCCCTCCGGCTTCGGACATTTGAGGCCGCTGGCCTGATTGAGCATCGAGACCACGAGATCGCGCCGCTCCTTGAAAATCTTGTTGTGCTTCGGAATGAAATCCTGCGGCCCGGTCAGCGCCTCGACCGCCGCCCATTGCGAGACCGCAGACGGGTTCGAGGTCGACTGCGACTGCAGCATCGCCATCGCCTTGATCAGCGGCTCCGGTCCGCCGGCATAGCCGATGCGCCAGCCGGTCATGCAATAGGCCTTCGATACGCCGTTGAGGGTCAGTGTGCGGTCGTAAAGCTGCGGCTCCACCTGCGCCGGAGTGGTGAATTTGAAATCGTCATAGACCAGGTGCTCGTACATGTCGTCGGTCAGCACATGCACCTGCGGATGCTTCACCAGCACGTCGGTCAGCGCCTTCAATTCCGCGCGCGTGTAAGCGGCGCCGCTCGGATTCGACGGCGAGTTGAAGATCAGCCACTTGGTCTTCGGCGTGATCGCGCGATCGAGCGCCTCCGCCTTCATCTTGAAGCCGTCTTCCATCTTGACGTCGACGATGACCGGAACGCCGCCCGCGAGCGCGACCATTTCCGGATAGCTGACCCAATAGGGCGCCGGGATCACCACCTCGTCGCCGGGATTGATGGTCGCCACCAGCGCGTTGTAGAGCACCTGCTTGCCGCCGGTGCCGACGCTGATCTGCGACGGCTTGTAGTCGAGGCCGTTCTCGCGCTTGAACTTGGCGACGATCGCCGCCTTCAGTTCCGGGATGCCGTCGACCGCGGTGTATTTCGACGCGCGCCCGCTTTCGATCGCCTTGATCGCGGCCAGCTTGATATTGGCGGGCGTGTCGAAATCCGGCTCGCCGGCGCCAAGCCCGATCACGTCGCGGCCGGCCGCTTTGAGCGCGCGCGCCTTGTCCGTCACCGCGATGGTGGCGGAAGGCTTGATGCGCTTGAGCGAGTCCGCGAGGAAGGCCATGTCTTTATCTCCAGTCTCAGAGCGCAATCCGGCAAAGTGGAAGCCGGTTTGCCGCAAGATTGCGCGACAAACAGAGAAATCTTGCGCGGGTGTTGGTAATCCGCCTCGCCCGTTCCGGCAAGCCACAAACGCTGATGCACCCATGAAGCGAAGTGATGGACTACATTCCGCGCACTTCTCCTGGCCGGATCGCACCGCTAGGATATCCGGGACATTCGACAACGACAGAAAATCGGGAGAAACGCATGCTGACGCGCCGGACCGCCCTGGGCGGATTGCTTGGACTTGGAGCCGGATTTGGGACGGGCCTGACGCCCCGGCGCGGCATGGCGCAGACCTTTCCCACAAGGGCCGTCACCATCGTGGTGCCCTACCCGGCCGGCGGCCCGGTGGATGCCATGGCGCGGCTCTATGCGGATGAGGCGGCGGCCGATCTCGGCCAGCCGGTGACGGTCGACAATCGCGGCGGCGGCGGTGGCACAATTGGCACGGTCGCGGTCGCGCGCGCCGAGCCCGACGGCCACACCCTCGTCCTCGGCACCAACCAGACGCATGCCACCAACCAGAGCCTCCTGAAAAACTGCCCCTATGACGGCGTGACCGATTTTGCGCCGGTCGCGGGCATCGCGGTGATCCCGCATGTGCTTGTCTTGAGAAAGTCGCTGCAGGTGAAGTCGGTCGCCGAACTCATCGCCGGCGCCAAGAAGGCGCCCGACGCGATGAATTACGGATCGACCGGAATCGGCTCGGCCTCGCATCTCACGGGCGAATTGTTCAAGACCAGAGCCGGCGTCGATATCCGGCATATTCCGTTCCGCGGCGCGGCGCCGATGACAACCGAACTTCTCGGCGAGCGCATCGACTTCGCTTTCGCGACCTTGCCGAGCGTCATCAGCCTGATCGAGGCCGGCGAACTGAAAGCGCTTGCGATCGCGAGCGCAAAGCGCGCGGCGCGCCTTCCCAATGTGCCGACCATGACCGAGGCGGGACTTTCGGGCGTGGAAGCCGACGCCTGGTTCGCGCTGTTCGCGCCGGCCAAGACGCCGCAGCCCGTGATCGACCGGCTTTATCGTTCGGTCGCCGCGGCGTTCGGGAAGGACAAGGCCAAGGAAGCGGTCGCCAAGCTCGGCATGGCGCTCGTGCTCACCCCGCCTGCCGCGTTCGCGGCCGCTTTGCCCGGCGAAGTAAAGAAATGGGCCGAGGTGATCAAGGCCGCGAAGGTTTCGATCGAATAATGTTTCGGCCGAACGATTCACGTTCGAGTGAAACCGGATCGGGCGGCATGACGCTGGTATGACAAGGTGAACCCGGATCGCATCCGGAAAAATGTCGTCCGGGATTCGTTTTACTGCGTCTTTTCGAAAGAGAATGATTTTCCGCGCATGCACTGCGACACGCAATGGATCGTCTTTTCTTTCATTCCCGCCGTCATGCTGCCTTGCAATAGCCGACCTTTTTCTCTTCTGTCCGCTCGGCTTTAAAAAGCCTACAATCGCAACAACCCAGCAACGGATCGCGGGGAGTTCCTGCATGTACACGCTCTATTCCATGCAGCGTTCGGGCAATTGCTACAAGGTGCGGCTCGCGCTGGCGCGGCTGCGCGTGCCCTATGAGCTTGTCGAGATCGACATTCTCAAGGGCGAGACGCATACGCCGGATTTCCTCGCCAAAAATCCCAACGGACAGATTCCGCTGCTCGAGATCGAGCCTGGCCGCTTTCTCGCGGAATCGAATGCGATCCTGTGGTTCCTCGCCGAACGCAGCGAACTCCTGCGCGAGGATCCGATCGAGCGCGCCTCGATCCTGCAATGGCTGTTCTTCGAGCAGCACGCCGTCGTGCCGAATATCGGCGCCGCCTATTTCTGGCTCAGCCTGGTGAAAGGCGGCCGCGATCTGCAGCGGCACGCGCTCGACGACTGGATGGAGGAAGGAGGCCGCGCGCTCAACGTCATGGACAAGCACCTGTCGCAATCGCGCTTCTTCTGCGGCGACCGCTACACCATCGCTGACATCGCGCTCTACGCCTATACGCATGTGGCGCATGAATGCGACTTCGATCTCACGCCGTTTCCGGCGCTTCGCGCCTGGCTCGCGCGCGTCAAGGCGGAGCCGCTGCATGTGCCGATGGATCTCAGCGCGCCGGCGCTGAAAACGGCCGCCGAATAAGGCGGTTAACGTTTCATTAACCAAACGTCACCGTTTCGCCGCTGTCCCGGAAAGGCTTCGCCGCTTTCCGGTCGAAACGTGGCCCGCTTCCCCTACGATAATGCCACTCGATCCTGATTCGTGGAGACGCCTCCAGGACTGGATTTGATGGAGACGAAGCCATGACACGGGATCAGATCGCCGAGATCGGATTCCAGCACCCGGTGCGCAGCCGGCGTCCGCTGACGCCGCGCAATGTCGCATTCGCCGAACTGATCATGACGTCCGCGCTGGTGATTTCGATCGCGGTGGCGGCGACCGCCGTCGGCATCGGGATCGCGCGCGCCGACGTGACCGGCGGCTTTATCAGCGACAGCCATGACGGCACGATCGCGATCGCCGCGTTCCTCGGATTGCTGATCGCCGGCATGGGCGCCATCACCGCCGCGTTCACCCGGCGCGTGGGCAAGAAGACGCAGGCAGATTAGTCGCTGCTGTCATTTTGAATGTGAGGGCAATTGCCCGCGCGGTCACGGCGGCTTATCTTCGTGCCATGAAAAGACGCACCGCCATCCGGGCCCTCGAACGGCACGCCGACGATATCCGGTCGCGCGGCGTGCGCCGGCTTTACCTGTTCGGCTCCACGGCCCGAGACGAAGGCGGTCCGGCGAGCGATATCGATGTGTTTATCGATCTGGAACGGGGAACTCGCTTCTCGCTGTTCGACCTGATGGACCTGCGGGAGTATCTTAGCCGGAAGCTCCGCGCGCGCGTGGACGTGTTCCCGCGCGACGGCCTGCACCGAATCATCCGCGCCGACGTCGAGCGCGAGGCCATCCGGGTCATCTGATGGCGCGCAAGACAGCGCTTGTTCCGCTGACAGACATCCGTGACGCCATCCGCCGTATCGAGCGCTATACCGAAGGCAAAAGTCTGGCGTCGTTCCGGCGCGACGAGCTGGTCACCGACGCGGTCGAGCGCTGCCTGGAGATCATATCCGAGGCGAGCCGGCGGTTGCCGGATGACTTGAAGCGCCACCATAGCGACATTCCTTGGCGTAAGGTGGCTGGCCTCGGCAACATATTCCGGCACGAATACGACGCCGTCAGCACACCCCTGGTATGGGAGATTGTGCGCGAGCACCTTCCACCGCTGAAACGCGCCATCACGGCCATGATCCGCGCGACGAAGCCGCGGTCCCGAAAGCCGCGCCGCTAGAGCATTTGCCGGCGAGGTGGAAACCGGTTCGCCGTGGAAAATGCGACAAATAAAAGGAATCTAGACGGTGTTCCGATTCAATTGAATCGGAACACCGTCTAGCCTTCCGGAACCGGGGAACACACCTTACCGTTAAGGCGTGTCCTCTGGAGTGTTCCGGTCATGAAACGTGTCGCTGCCGCCGGCCTGATCGCGCTGGCGTCGAGTCCGGCGTTCGCGCAAGCACAGGTTTTCAAATCCGCCTCCGGCGATCTGCGGGTGGAGACGGTCGCGACCGGGCTTGCCAATCCGTGGGCGCTTGCCTTCCTGCCCGACGGCCGCATGCTGGTCACCGAACGGCCGGGGCGGCTGCGCATCGTCACGCGCGACGGAAAATTGTCGCCGCCGGCCGAAGGCCTCCCCTCCATCTTCGCGCGCGGACAGGGCGGATTGCTCGACGTCGTCACCGACCGCAATTATGCGCAGAACCAGACGATCTATTTCTGCTTCGCCGATCCATATGACGGCGGCGGCCGCACCGCGCTCGCCCGCGCGCGCCTGGTGGACGGGGCGACGCCGAAACTCGAAGACCTGAAAGTCATCTTCCGGCAGGACGGCCCGCCCTCGAGCGGCAATCATTATGGCTGCCGCATCGTGCAGATGCCCGACAATAATCTCTTCCTCACGATGGGCGATCATTACTCCGCGCGCGATCAGGCGCAGAATCTCGGCAACCATATCGGCAAGATCGTGCGCGTCCGGCCCGACGGCTCGACGCCGCCGGATAATCCATTCGCGAACCGGCCGGGCGCGAAACCCGAAATCTGGTCCTACGGCCACCGCAATTCGCAAGGCGCGGCGATCAATCCCGCGAGCGGAAAATTCTGGATGCACGAGCACGGCCCGCGCGGTGGCGACGAGATCAACATTCCGCAGGCCGGAAAGAATTACGGCTGGCCGGTGATCGGCTATGGCATCGATTACAGCGGCGCAAAAATCCACGAGAGCACGCAAAAGGAGGGCATGGAGCAGCCCATTATCCAGTGGACGCCGGTGATCGCGCCGTCGGGAATGGCCTTCTATGCCGGCGAGCTGTTTCCGCGATGGAAGGGCAATATATTCATCGGCGGCCTTGCGACGCGCATTCTCGTGCGGCTCGAACTCGACGGCGAAAAGGTGACCAGGGAAGAACGTCTGCTGGGGGACCTGAACGAACGCATCCGCGATGTGCGCAACGGACCGGACGGCGCGCTCTGGCTTCTCACCGACAATTCCGCCGGACGCATCTTGCGCGTAACGCCGGCGAAGTAGCCAACTCTCAAAGCGGTCCGCGGAATACAAAAAATGCGCCGAGCGCGACGAACGCGAAGCCGATGGCGTAGTTCCAGGTAAAGGCTTCCTTCAGATACAGAATGGAAAACGCCGCGAAAACGAGCAGCGTGACGATTTCCTGGATCGTCTTGAGCTGCGCTGTGGAATAAACCGCGCTGCCGAAGCGGTTGGCCGGGACCGCCATGCAATATTCGACGAAAGCGATGCCCCAACTCGCCAGGATGACACCCCAAAGCGGCGTTTCCTTGAATTTCAGATGCCCGTACCAGGCCAGCGTCATGAACACGTTGGAGCCGAGCAGCAGCAGGATGGGGGACAGATAGGGCGAACTGAACAATGCGGTCATCGGTTTTTCCGGGGATTTGAACGAAACGACCTTTTAGCACGACACACACCCGATGCCTTCACCGCGTGGGGGTGCTAACATATCTGGCTGGCCCGGTTTGCCGCCAGCATGCCGGGCGCCGCACCGCGGTCGCAATTTTGCGTTATCCAATGCTTTCCGAATCCGGGAGAATTCCGATGCGTCCTGTCCATTCTTTCATCATTGCAGCCGCGATGCTGGCTCCGATCGCGATCACCTCCGCGACGGCGCAACAGCCGCAGCGTCCGCCGCAGCAGCAGGCTGCGGCGAAGGTCGCGCCCGTAACCCCCTACAAGGCGGTCGCGCTGAAACTGCCCGCGCCGATGAACGACCCCTCGTTCGAAGCCTTCCGCAAGCAACTCGGCGAAGCCGCGCAGAAAAAAGACCGCGCCGCGCTCGCCAAACTCGTGGTCGCGCAGGGCTTCTTCTGGGAAGGCGAAAACGGCGACAAGGCCGACAAGAAGAAAAGCGGCGCCGACAATCTCGCGGCCGCGCTGGGTTTAAGCAACAAGGATTCCGACGGCTGGGACGTTCTCGACGGCTATTCGCTCGACCCGACCACGATGTCCTTTGCCGAGAAGCAAGGCGTCGTCTGCGCGCCGGCCGATCCCGCTTTCGAGGAGAAGGATCTCGAGGAACTCGCCAAGACGACGCAGACCGATCCCGGCGACTGGGGCTTCCCGATCAAGGATGGACTTGAAGTCCGCGCCGCGCCGCAGCCCAACGCGCCGGTCTCCGAAAAGCTCGGTCTGCATTTCGTGCGCGTGATGCCCGATCAGGCCCCGCCCGCGCAAAACCAGGCGCCGATGCTCAAGATCGCCACTCCGTCGGGCAAGATCGGCTATGTCTCCGGCGAAAACATCGCCCCGCTCGGCAACGACCAGCTCTGCTACATCAAGGACGGCGCCGGCTGGAAAATCGCAGGCTTTATCGGCGGCGAGCAATAAAGGCGTCATCGCCCGCTAATCTCGGGTTCGCCCGAGATCGGTTGGGGCATGACAGTTCAGATTCCACGGCGGGATGCGCAAACGCGCGTCCCGCCGTTAATATTTCGCTTACGACGATTGCGAAGGATTTGCCGTTTTCTGCGCCGGTTTAATGTGCGCGCCAACCGCCTGCGCTACAACACCCCGTCACTTCGGGGACATAGCGCGCGATGAGACTGGTTCTCTTTTTCCTTGGCGGCTTCCTTCTTGCCAATCTGGTGGTGGCCGGCGCCACGGTGATCCGCCCGCTCGCCAGCGAGCAGCGCCCGCGCGAATTCCACCTTCCGCGCGAATTCAACATGTCGCAAAGGCGCGGCCAGGATCCCTGGACCGCGAACGAGCCGATCCACGACCAGACGCG
>CAMDXM010000105.1 GCA_945878025.1 Pseudorhodoplanes sinuspersici
CGGGCCGATTCGGCGCTTGGTTTTCCATAGCGTCTATTCCGCGGCTTGCGCGAAATCAGCGTATGGCCTGCGCCAGGGAACGCGCGCTCCGAGCGCTTCGGCAATATCGAGGCCGGATCGGATGCCGTCCTCGTGAAAGCCGTAGCCGGTCCAGGCGCCGCAATACCATGTCCTGCGAACGCCCTGGATGGTGTCGAGTTTCTTCTGCGCAGCGAAGGCCGCGGCGTCGAATTGCGGATGCTCGCACATGAATGCTGCAAAGGTCAGATCGCTGTCCGGCTCGAAAGGCGGATTGAGGCTGACGAACAAGGGGCGGCTTTGGTCGATCCCTTGCAGCAGATTCATCCAATAGGTCACCGCGATGTCGCCGCCGCATGCATGGTTGCGCAGGAAATTCCAGGACGCCCAGGCTTTCCTGCGTCTCGGCATCAGGCGCGGGTCGCGGTGCAGATACACTTTGTTCGGGCGGTAGCGTACGCCGCCGAGGATCGCGCGTTCCCGCGGCGTCGCGTCGGCGAGCATGGCGAGCGCCTGGTCGGAATGCGCCGCGATCACGACCTGATCGTATTCGTCGCGATGTCCGAGGCTGTCGCGGATGATAACGCTATTGCGCTTGCGCTCGATCGAAATGACGGCGGCGCCGAGCCGAAGCCGGCCCTGAAAAAGCCGGGTGAGTTTCTCGACATAGTCGCGGCTGCCGCCGGCGACCGTGCGCCAGACCGGGCGTTGCGCGTCGGCATGCAGGAGGCGGTGGTTGTCGAAGAAGGCGACGAAATTCTCCGCCGGAAATTCCAACATCTTGTCCACCGGCGTCGACCAGATCGCTCCGCCCATCGGGATCAGGTAGTCGCGCGCAAGCCGGCTGCAATAATTGCCGTTTGCGAAATAGTCGCCGAGCGACAGCCCCGCGAGGCGTCCGGCGCTGCGATCGGCCCGGCTCTGGCGATTGAAGCGCGACATCTCGCGCAACATCCAAAGGAAGGACGGCGACAGGAGGTTGCCGCGCTGGGCGAAGACATGGTCGAGCGTTTCCGCGATCGTCCGTCCGCGGCCGCACCATTCGAATTGCCCGCCGCCGGCGGACACCGAAAAGCTCATCTCGCTGGCGCGGGTCCTGACGCCGAGATGCGCGAACAGCGCGGTCAGGTCGGGATAATTCAGTTCGTTATAGACGATGAAGCCGGTATCGACAGGCAGGCGGACCCCGTCATAGTCGACGTCGACAGTATGGCTGTGGCCGCCCGGGCGGATTTCCTTTTCGTAAACCGTAATCTGATGCCGCGCGGACAAGGCCCAAGCCGCCGCATTGCCGGCAATTCCGGTCCCTACCACCGCTATTCGCATTGTTCCGAAATCCCCAAAATCCGCGTGCTCGTACCGGGAGTTACGGGCCGGGCCGGAGCGGGTTTCGGGGCTTGAGGACTAATCCCTCATTTAAAACGCGGTTCGTCGCGGCAAGGAACTCGCAACCATAGCGGCTCATTCACCAAAAGCCGGCGATCGTATTCACCTATTTTTTCCGGACATAACCTTACGTTTCGAACCCGTGGGCGAACCATGCACGGTTTGAACATTGCATCGCTTTGGTGGGATTCGATGAGTCTCGACATCAATACCCTGTTCCTGGTGACGATTTACGTGGAGGCCATGCTCGGCCTGCTGCTTCTGTTCGCCTGGGTGCAGAATGCCGGGATCATGGCCGTCGCCTGGTGGGGCAGCGCACATCTTCTGCGCGCCGCTTCGGTCGTGCTGTTCGGCATGTACGGCTCGGTCTCCGATCTCATCTCGATCGATCTCGCCAACGCGGTTCTGTTCACCGCCTTCGCGGTGACATGGACCGGCGCGCGCGTATTCGACGGCCGCTCGCCGAATCCGCTCGGCCTGTTCGCGGGCGCGGCGCTCTGGCTGCTGGTTTGCCGCATGCCGATCGTCACGGAATCGATCGATGCGCGCGTGCTGATCTCCTCCGGCATCATCACGAGCTATACCTGGCTGACGGCTTACGAATTCTGGCAGGGTCGCGGCGAGCCGCTGGTCTCACGCTGGCCCGCGATCTTCATGCTGTTCGCGCATGGCGCCTTGTTCCTGCTGCGCACGCCGCTTTCCGCGATCTTGCCGTGGTCGGTGAATTCGCAGGTGTTCGAGAGCGTGTGGATGACGGTGCTCAGTTTCGAGGCGCTCTTGTTCACCATCGCCATCGCCTTCATCCTGCTCGCCATGGCCAAGGAGCGCACCGAATTGCGCCACAAGACTGCGGCCCTGGTCGATTCGCTGACCGGCATCGCCAATCGCCGCGCCTATATGGAAGGCGGCGCGTTGCTGGCGCGCCGTTACGATTCCAATCCGAAGCCCACGGCGGTCCTTCTGATCGACCTCGATCACTTCAAGCAGATCAACGACACCTTCGGTCACGCGATCGGCGACCGCGTGCTGCAGGTCTTTGCCGACACCGCGACCGCCGGCGTGTCGTCTCTCGATCTTCTCGGGCGGCTGGGCGGCGAGGAATTCGCGGTCCTGCTCGCCGATTGCGACAAGCAGAAAGCGGTCTCGGTCGCGGAACAGATCCGCACAGAGTTTGCCATGCAGGCCACCGAGGTCGACGGCCGTCCGGTCAACGCCACTGTCAGCATCGGCGTGGCCTTGTGCGAGCAAGGACCGCTCGATGTCTCCGCCATGCTGGCGCAGGCGGACCAGGCGCTTTATCACGCCAAGGAACGCGGCCGTAACCGCGTCGAACTGGCTTCGCTCGACCTCGTACTGCGGCTCGATTCCAACACGCCGTCGCTGCGGATCGACGCGCTCGCCTCGCACCGCGCCGCGTAACCTTTCACGACGGAAATCTGTCGTTGAGCGCCCGGCATTGACGGGCCGCGCCGCCGCGCCTTACATCATGCAGACCCGCCACCGGCAGCCGGCGCTCACGCACGGCCTTTCTGCGATCGACAAAACATGAACGATACGAAAGCCGCATCAGCCGGCGGGCATTTCGCGCAAGCGCTGCGGGCGGGCAAGTTCGTCATTACCGCGGAGATTTCTCCGCCGCTGTCCTGCACGCGGGCCGATCTGGTCGCGAAAATTCTTCCGCTCAAGGGGATCGCCGACGCGGTCAATGTGACCGATGGCGCGAGCGCCCGCGCGCACATGAGTTCGCTCGCGGCGGCCGCGATCATGGTGGAGGAGGGCGTCGAGCCGATCCTTCAATTCACCTGCCGCGACCGCAACCGGATCGCGCTGCAGAGTGACCTTCTGGGTGCGGTGACGCTCGGCGTGCGCAATTTCCTGATGCTGCGTGGCGACGATCCCTCGAAGGGCGACCAGCCGGAGGCGAAGCCGGTCTTCGATCTCGAGACGCGCGATTTGATCGCGCTCGCGGCACGGCTGCGGGACAAAGGCGAAATCCTGCCGGGCCGCAGAATCGGGAATGTCCCGGCGTTGACCATCGGCGCGGCGGATCTGCCGCTCGAGCCCGTCGCCGGCTGGTCTCCGGTGGCGTTGCTTTCGAAGATCGAAGCCGGCGCGCAATTCGTGCAGACGCAATTCTGTATGGATGCCGGTTTGGTCGAGCGCTATGTGAGGCGTCTCGCCGATGAAGGCATCCCAGAGAAATTTCGGATCCTGATCGGGATAGCGCCGTTGCGCTCCGCGCGTTCGGCGCGCTGGATCAGGGACAATCTTTTCGGCTCGGTCATTCCCGAAGCCGTGATCGCGCGTCTCGAAGCCGCAAAAAATCCGGCGGAGGAGGGCGGGCGCATTTGCCTGGAATTGCTGCAGCAGCTTTCGACGATCGACGGTGTCACCGGGGCACATATCATGGCGCCGGGGCATGACGAGATCGTGCCGGAGATCATCGCCAAGGCGCGAAGCGGTGGGTTGTGACGAACGCGATTTGTGACAATATTTCGAAAGGGAAAGTGCTCCTTCTAGGATTTGTATTGAACTCTCTGGGTAGAGCCAAATAATGAAGTTCGGGTGATATTTGAAAGCCTTAGGAGATGACCTACGTAGCCCGCAGTTTGCCGCCAACTAAATAACCAAACTGGCGCGTGATCTCGTTGCGATCTGGCATAGTCTCGTCATGTTGGCACGTCGGTCCTTTTTGGAAAGTTGTTGCGCTGCGAACTGACCAGCCAAGATAGCCAATTGAGGTCGCCTCCATCATGCAGGGCTTCATCTCTTATTCGCACTGCGACACCGGTCGCGTCGAACGGCTGCAGCGTCAGCTCTACCCGGTCATGCGTTCGCTCGGAGTTGATTTGTGGATTGACGAGCGCATCCGGGCTGGTGATGTGTGGGATCGAAAAATTAGCGAGGCATTAGATCGAGCAAGGTTATTCTTGTTCTGTATCAGCGCGGACCTACTGTTCTCAAAGTACATAGAGCAGGTGGAATTGAGAAAGGCGCGCGAGAAGTATGATCGAGGGGAAGCTTTGCTAATTCCAGTAATTCTCCGCGACTGCACTTGGGAGTGGGTGGTGCCTTTTGCGGAGCTTCAGGCAGTTCCGAAATGCGGGCGCGCGATTCAGCTCTGGAATCCGCAAGATACTGGCTACGCTGACGCTGCGAGAAGGATAGGCGTAATGCTTAGGGAACATCTCGCAGGACGCACTCCGTGACGGACAGCGTTGTTGAAGCAAAAATGCGAGCGAAGGCCGCGGTGACTCGCTGGCGAGAGGCGCGGCGCGGAGTTAACGACCCCACTTTCGTGCCGACCCGGCTTGATCAGATCGTTGAGGTCGCCGAGCACACAATTGCCTCCATAAACCAGGATGTAGTGACGGAAGTCGAGGCGTTGATCGTCGAGCTGTCAACTTTGCGATTCCCGGTCGATGCGGATGAAAACCTGAGCACCCTGGAGCAGGCAACGTTCGCCTTGGATGGCTCTTTGGGTCGTCTTTCTCGTGCTGCGTCCCGCGCCGGATTTTCAGTGGCCGAGGATGATCTAAACCTACCACCTGGCGTACGCGTGCCGGTGAAGGAGATCGCAGAGCAACTTGAATCCTTTGTAGCAGCGATCGAGGGCGTTCGGCCCGCACTTGACATGATCGGGCGGGCGCAAGCTGCCGACATGCACTCAGACGTCAAACAGAACGCACTACTTCGGGACCTCCTCGACAAGGCAGCCATCAAGATCGAGATCATCGGAGTCAAGACGGGGAAGATCAGCCTGATCGACGTTTCGGGCCTTGCCGCTCTGGCGCATCAATTAGTCACCTTACTCAAAAGCTTCGTGACGACAATTAGAGAGGCGACCGACCGACTCTCCCTCTGGCTTTCTCAGGAGGCTGATCCGTGGATTGGGGCGGCAATCGCCCCCGTCGAGGCGAAGACAGCAGCTTTAGTCAAAGGGGCTGCGATATGGATACGACATCGGGCCGGCACCGGAGGTGTTGGCTCGGCATCCGAACATGATAGGACATCCCCAAGCGCGACGGTCGTTTCCTCGGACCAAATTTCGACGGACGAAAAACTTGCAAATCCAAGTCAAGTCACAATAGCGCGCTCGCTCAATGATCTATCCGACCTGCGGGAAGGCCCGCTATCCATCCTGGACAATCTGATTGGCATGGAGTCCGTGCGGGGCAAACTAGAAGATTTGCGAAATCTATTATCCTTGGAGCAGGAGCAACGCCGCCGCGGGCAAAGACCACAGCCTATGGCGCTTAACGTGGCGCTTTACGGCCAAGCTGGAACGGGCAAAACCGAAGTCGCCCGCGCAATAGCGCAGATCTACCGGGACGCGGGTATTTTGCCCGGTCCCTTTATTTGCTGCAGCCCTCTTGCAGACCTTGTTGGCGAATATATTGGCCAGACGGCTGTCAAAACGCGATCGAAATGTATGGAGGCGTTGGGCGGTGTTTTGTACGTTGATGAGGCATATTTGCTGGCGCGCGGGGGGCAACACGATTTTGGCGCTGAGGCCATCAGCGAACTTCTCGACTTTATGGTGTCAAATAGGGACCGAATAGCCGTAATTGTCGCTGGCTATCCAGAGTTGATGCGAGACTTCTTCCGTACTAATGCAGGACTCCTACAACGGTTCACGCACCACATCACCATGCCGGAGTATACCGACGAGCAACTCGTGGAAATTCTGATACTCTGCGCCCGTGCAAGACGGAAGTCCGTCGCATATGAGGCGAGGCTCGTCATCCGCGAAAAGATAGCTACGTACCGTCAGCATTGCGCGGCGGCGCAACTCAGTTTCAGTTTTGCGGCGGACGCCATCAATTTTCTGGAAAAAGCCAACCTGGCGCAGACCCGCAGGCTCCTCGGCCGTTCCCTTGCAGCCATAAGCGATGACGAAATCAGCCACTTGACTGTTCAGGATTTTGAAACGGCAGAATTTAACCTGCCAAGATAGCGCCCCGTTGGTCTCCAAATCGGACGCGAGGTGCGGGAAATAATATTGACACCAGGAGAGTTCGAATCCGGGGTGAGTATCTGTACAACCACTTAATCAGAACGGTGTTTTAGTGGCTCCACGGGTAGGATTCGAACCTACCACCTGCCGGTTAACAGCCGGCTGGTCTACCACTGAGCTGCCGCGGACAGGGCCGACCAATCAGATACGCAAGTCGGTCAAGGGCCCCGTGCGCAGGCGACGTCAACGCCGCAGTTCAGCCGCCGCGATCTGGCGCGTCACATGCGCGGGCGCAAAGTCGTGGCGGTATTGTCCCCAATCATGCGACCAGTTGCTACCGGACGCAGCTTCCATGAGTGCATTGTCCTGCCAGGTTTGCAGTCGGTCGCTGCTAATGGCCGTTGCCTCACGCGCGATCTTTTCGCTGGCCAGTGCAATGCCCTGGCGTTCGACATCGCGCAGGAGGCGTGTCTGCGACGCTTCCGTCCAACCATAAGGGAAGCGCACGCGCAGCGAATTCCAGACGAGCTGTCCGCGATAGGCCCGCAGATACATTTCCGAAAGTGCATAGGCCGCGTGCCGCAGGCCTTGCGTCAGGCAGTCATCGGTTGCCTCTTGCGCCGCGGCGCAGACCGCAACCACGTAGACGCGAAAAGTCGGCGGCGGCAGCCGCGCCTCGATTTCGGGCGGGATTTGAGCCTGTGCCGCACCGCCGATCAGAAGACACAAACCGATAACAAGGCGGATCATCTATGCGGCGCGCTTCGTTCGCTTCGCGTATGTTGAAGACGCGACAACGCGCCTGGATTTTTTCATGCGTTTGCGGACCATACACCGATCCTGCGCGACACTGTCCGCATGTACTGAAAAAATTGGCTCCGCGGGTAGGATTCGAACCTACGACCAGCCGGTTAACAGCCGGCTGCTCTACCACTGAGCTACCGCGGAACAGGGCCGACATTCGGCCTCAGGCGCCCGCCTATATCAAGGCACGCTCACGTTAACAAGGCATCGTTACCCGCGCACGATGCGGCCCGCATGACGACATTTCTGTGCGGCTTTGGCTTCGGGGCGGGGATGAGTGGAGGCCACGACCGGAATTGAACCGGTGTACACGGTTTTGCAGACCGTTGCGTAACCACTCCGCCACGTGGCCTTGCGGCAAGCCTATATAGGAGTGCCCAAGAGGCGGCAACACGGCGCCCGGCCGGGCGGGTGGAAGACGTCAGGAACCGGCCTTCGCTTGCCTTTTCTTCGCGCTTGCCGCAAAACGCCAGCATTCCAGATGCCTCCGCAGAGACCTCCGATGGCCGATTTTTCCACCGCCCGCCGCATGATGGTGGACGGCCAGATCCGCACCAGCGACGTCACGGACCCGCGGATCATCGCTGCCTTCCTGGATGTTCCACGCGAACGATTCGTCGCGCCCTCGATGACGGCTTTGGCCTATCTCGATCTCGACTCGCCCGTCGCCGACGGCGCGGGGGGAGAATCCGCGCGCCGGCTCCTCAAGCCGATGGTGCTGGCCAAGCTCATCCAGGCCGCCAAGATCGAGGAGACCGATCGGGTTCTGATCGTCGGTTGCGCGACCGGATATTCGGCGGCGATCGTTGCAAGTCTCGCAGGCTCGGTGGTCGCCATCGAGGAGGATGCCGCGCTCGCGAGCCAGGCCACCAAGACGCTGTCCGCGCTCGGCCGCTCGAATGTCGAGGTCGTGCGCGGGCCGCTGACCGCCGGCTGGCCGGCCGGAGCGCCCTATGACGCCGTCCTGACCGATGGGGCGGTCGAGGTCCTGCCGGATTCGTTCCGTAGCCAGTTGAAGGAAGGCGGCCGCCTCGTTTGCGTGCTTGGGCGCAAGCCCCCCGCCAAGGCCCTCCTGTACCGCCTGATCGAGGGCGAACTGAGCGGCCGGCCGATTTTCGACGCCACCGCGCCCCTGCTGCCGGGTTTTGCCGAGAAGCCGGCCTTTGTTTTCTGACCGGCCGGGGTTCTGTCCCCAAGTTTGGCGCGAAGTGTAGCTCGAAAACCCCAAATCCCTTTCTTTTCCAAAGGGCAAGACGAGGGGGATGTTTGCGGCTTATTCCAGAGGTTATAGGTACGACGTGTGCGGCGGACCGGGCGAATCCGGCCCGGCTGCGCACACGCGGTGGTATGCCCGGAGCAGCGTGAATGCTGAGGAAGAGTTGGGGGCTTTTGGCGGCGGCGTCGGTGGCATTGGTCACGACCGCCGCTCCCGTTTGCGCCGACACCATCGAGACCTCCCTTGTCCAGGCGTACCAGAACAATCCGCAGGTGAACGCGCAGCGCGCGGCCTTGCGCGCGACCGACGAAAACGTGCCGCAGGCATTGTCCGGTTACCGGCCCAAGATCAGCGCCACCGGCTCCTACGGCGCGCTCTATACCGACTCGACCAGCTCATCGACGACGGCCGGCCGCACCACGCTCTCCAATTCGAAAGGCTGGGTTGAACCGAAAAGCGTCGGCGCGACGCTGAGCCAGACGATTTATAACGGCTTCCAGACCGGCAACCGGACGCGCCAGGCCGAGAGCCAGGTCTTCGCCGCGCGCGAGACCTTGCGCGTGATCGAGCAGACCGTGCTGCTCGACGCGGTCACCTCCTACATGAATCTCCTGCGCGACAACGCGATCTTCGATCTGCAGAAGCGCAACGTCGAGGTGATCCAGGAACAGCTCCGTCAGACCCGCGATCGCTTCAATGGCGGCGAAGTGACGCGCACCGATGTCGCGCAGGCGGAATCGCGCGTCGCCGCCGCGCAATCGCAGATGCTGGCGGCGCAGGCGAACCAGATCACCTCGCGCGCCGCTTTTCGCCGCGTGATCGGCGTCGAGGCCGGACGGCTCAACCCCGGCACGCCGGTCGACCGGCTGGCGCCGCGCGCGCTCGCTCTCGCGGGCGCGCAGGGCCAGGCCGAAAATCCGACCGTCGGCGCCGCCGAACATGGCGTCGATACCGCCGCCTTGCAGGTGAAGATTTCGGAAGGCGCGCTCTATCCGGTGGTGACGCTGAGCGCGAGCGCGCAGAAGAACTACGATTCCTCGCTGTCCTCGGTTGAAAGCTTTCAAGGCTCGGTGACCGGTCAGGTGACGGTGCCGATCTATCAGGGCGGCACGGAATTCTCGACCATCCGGCAATCGAAGGAAACGCTCGGCCAGCGCCGTCTCGAACTCGCGGTCAATCGCGATCAGGCGCGCGCCAATGTCGTGCAGACATGGGGACAGCTCGAAGCCGCGAAGGCGCAGATCACCGCGACGCAGGCGCAGGTCGCCGCCGCCGAAATCGCGCTCAACGGCGTGCGCGAGGAAGCCCGTGTCGGCCAACGCACCACTCTCGACGTGCTCAACGCGCAGCAGGAACTGGTCAATGCGCGGGTGGCGCTGGTGACCGCGCAGCGCGACCGGGTGGTCGCCTCCTATTCGTTATTGTCGGCGACCGGGCGGCTGTCGGTCGCCGTCCTCGGCCTGCAGGTTCCGATCTACGATCCGATCACCCATTACCAGCAGGTCCGCGACAGCTGGTTCGGCGTCCGGACCCCGGACGGCAAATAACCCTGCCACCCTTGGAGCCGGCGACCGGCGTTTCCACACCTTCGTATTGCGTTGGAATGACGCCGTGCGATACTCCCCAAGGGCCCTGCGAACAGCGATAGTGTCGGGGTTGATTCGGGATTCAACTGCACGGCTTCAAGCCGGACGGGCGTGACAGGGACGCGGCAATGACACAGCCTGCGAAAGCGCAAGAACCCTCGATGGAGGAGATTCTCGCTTCCATCCGCCGCATCATTTCCGATGACGACAGCGCCGGCAAAGCGCCGGCGGCTCCGCCCAAGGCGGTCGCTGCGCCGGCGCCGCCCGCTCCGCCGCCGCGCGCCGAGACGCCGCCGCGGCCGGCGGCTGCGCCGCCCCCGCCAAAACCTGTCAGCCCGGCGCCTCGCGCCGCTGCCCCAATCCCCGTCCCCATGCCGCCGGCGCCGAGCGAACCGGAAACGCGCGCCCCGGTCATGCCGAAAGCCGTGGGCAATGGAGCGGCCGCGGCTGCCGATGCCGATATTCTTGAACTGACCGAGGAGATGACCGCGGAGCCGTCTGCACCCGCGGCCGCGCTGCCGCCGCCATCTCCGAGCTTTCGCACCATCGACGGCCAGCCCGACGTTTTCTTCGCCGAGACTCCGGCCGAGCCGGAGGGCGAGCCCGAACCGCCATTTCACTCCATGCCGGCAGGAAATGCGCCCGAGCCGTTTGGATACAACAATCCCCCAAGCAGCTCGATCCTGTCGCAGGCGACCACCGCGGCGGTCGATTCCGCCTTCAATCAGCTCGCTCAATCCGTGCTCACCCAGAATGGGCGGACGATCGAGGATCTGGTGCGCGACATGCTGCGCCCGATGCTGAAGACCTGGCTGGACGACAATCTGCCGGGTCTGGTGGAGCGGCTGGTGCGTGCCGAGATCGAGCGCGTATCGCGCGGGCGCGGCTAGCGCGTTAAGCTCGCGCGCGCAGCTTCGCCGAGATCCACCAGCACAAGAGCGGCCACGCCAGCGCGGCGGTCAGGAATATCGGGACCGCGCCGTAGCGGTCGACGATCGGCGCAGCCGCGGCGACGCCCGCGCCCTGGCCGACATAAAGCGCGGACGAGAATATCCCGATCGCGGTCGAGCGCGCAGCCGGCGCCATCTGCGTCGCGTTCACCTGCAACGTGTTGTGGACCATGTAGAAAGCAAGCCCGATCGCCGCGATCGCGCCGAACGACACCCACCAGGCCGGCGCCAGCGCGAGCGCGAGAAATGACAATGTGAGCATCGCGCCACCGGCGATCACGAGTCCGACCTGGCCGAGCCGGTCGACCAGCTGACGCACGGTCAGGACATAGGTCAGCCCGCCGATGCCGAAGGCGGCGAGAACCGCGCCGACCGCGCTGAAGCTCAATCCCATCCGCGCATGCAGGTCGGCGCCGATATAGGCGAAGGCCGAGAACATGATCGCGGCTTCCAGAAACACGCCGAGCACGATGACGCGCGCCCACGGGCTGCCGAGGACGGCGGCGTAATCCGCCGCGAAGCCGCGCGATTTCGCAGCCGGCTGCGGCGCGACGCGCGTCAGCGGATTGCGCAGCAATTCGAACACGAGCAAGGCGACGGCGAGCGCGAACAATCCGGAGACGAAGACGAACACGTTGCGCCAGCCGAAATAATCTCCGACCACGCCGCCGATCACCTGTCCGCCGACGAGACCGGTGATCTGTCCGGCGAGGAAACGGCCGAGCACAGGCTGGCGGTCCTCATACGGCACGGTATCGCCGATGAAGGCCATCGCCAGCGGAATGATCATGCCGGCGGTGAGGCCGCAGGCGAGGCGCGCCAGCCCAAGTTCGGTCAATGTGCGGCTGAAACCGCAGGCCAGCGTGGCCGCGCCGCAGAGGGCGCAAAGAAGCGCTACGAGCACGAATTTCGGAAAGCGGTCGCCGATCGGCGATCCGAACAACTGGGTCAGGCCATGCGACACCGCATAGGCGCTGATGACGATCGACGCGGCGCCAATCGTGGTGCCGACATCCGCCGCGATCTGCGGCAGCAATGGATCGGCCACCCGCACCATGGCCTGGCTCGCAAAGGCCGCGAAGGCGAGAAAGGCGATGGCGCGGGCCGGGGTCGCCGGCGGGGGCTTGGAGACGGACATAAGCGGTTCAATGCCGGTATTCGTGCCGGTCGCCTAGAGCCGACGTTGACAGGGCGGACGGCGCTGGGCTTTTAAGCGTCACGAGTCACAGAACGAAAAGACGATGATCGACAAGACCTATCAGCCCGGCGACGTGGAAGGCCGTATTTCGCAAGCCTGGGAAGCGGCACAGGCATTCCGCGCCGGACGGCCGGACCGCGCCAAGGCGGAACCTTATTGTATCGTGATCCCGCCGCCCAATGTGACGGGCTCGCTGCATATGGGTCATGCGCTCAACAACACGCTGCAGGACATTCTCTGCCGCTTCGAGCGCATGCGCGGGCGCGATGTGCTGTGGCAGCCGGGCACCGATCATGCCGGGATCGCGACCCAGATGGTGGTCGAGCGGCAATTGACGGAGCGCCAGCTACCCGGCCGCCGCGACATGGGGCGCGAGAAATTCCTCGAACGCGTGTGGGAATGGAAAGCGGAATCCGGCGGCATCATCATCAATCAGCTCAAGCGCCTCGGCGCGTCCTGCGACTGGTCGCGCGAGCGTTTTACGATGGACGAGGGGCTTTCGAAGGCCGTGCTCAAGGTCTTTGTGCAGCTTTATCGCGACAAGCTGATCTACAAAGACAAGCGGCTGGTGAACTGGGACCCGAAGCTGCTCACCGCCATTTCCGATCTCGAGGTGCAGCAGGTCGAGGTCAAGGGGCATCTGTGGCATTTGCGCTATCCGCTCGAAGGCAAGACTTTCAATCCGGACGATGCTTCGACCTATATCGTGGTCGCGACAACGCGACCGGAAACGATGCTGGGCGATACCGCGGTCGCGGTGCATCCTGATGACGAGCGCTACAAGAAACTTGTCGGCAAGAACGCGATCCTGCCACTGGTCGGACGCAAGATTCCGATCGTCGCCGATGAATATTCCGATCCGGAAAAAGGTTCGGGCGCGGTGAAGATCACGCCGGCGCACGACTTCAACGATTTCGAGGTCGGCAAGCGGCACGGGCTGCAGTCGATTAGTATTTTCACGCCCGAGGCAAAATTAAAGTCTTCTGCGTTTGACGATTTTACCTTCGGTCATCGCGCCCCCGATCCTCGTGCGCCAAATCTGACGCCTGCGGACGAAACGAAAGGACGTCCGA
>CAMDXM010000106.1 GCA_945878025.1 Pseudorhodoplanes sinuspersici
GTCTCTCGACGGCGGCGGCGATCAGCGCGCGTTTCCCGGTCATTTCTCCTTACGCCACGGTGCGCGACGCCACGCATGACGTTGTCGATCGCCTAGTCGATGGCGGCTATTTCGAGAACGGCGGATTGGCGACGGCGGCCGATGTCGTATGGGCGCTGAGAGCCGCGGAGCTTGATCCGGTCGTTGTCTGGGTCACCAATGATCCGCTCGTCGAAGCCGACGGCGATCGTAAGATCACGGGACCCGGCGAGCGTCCGGATCTGCCCGGAAACGCATCCGAGCAGTTGTCGGGCGGCTTCACCGCCATCCTTTTCGCACTATATCAGACGCGACAAGGTCACCAGGCGGGCAGCGTCAACTACGTGAAATCGTCTCTAGTCCAGGGCGGCAGCCGATATTTTGAAATCGGTGTGCGGCCCTTGGACAATTTCGACGGCGACCTGTGCCGGAAGGCAGACCAGAAGGAAGACAAGCTTGTGAAGGCCGCCAATCCCAAGCGCAGTGCTGTACTGAAGGATGTTTCTATGAGCTGGTGGGTATCACAACCTGTGCAGGCTTATCTCGACGGCCAGCTTTGTGTTCCAGAGAACACCGCCAAGCTGGTTTGCGAACTGAAAGGCGGCGGACTGGCCGCGCCCGGCGCTTGCTAGTCCGCGTCGCGACCCAGAACTGAGGTCACATCGGCCTCACATCCGCGTCAGGCGGGTGCATGACACTTCGCGGCGGCAGATCTCCGTGCTATCCGGCAGGCATGAAAATGCCCTGGCAAATCTGGCGCGACCGGCGCGGGCGGCTCTCGTGGCTGCGGATCGCGACCTTGGCGCTGCTGATCATGCCGGTCGGGATCGCGATCCATGCCTATGCGACCGCGGGCTTCGGCGCTCGCCCGCTCAATGACATGATCCACCGCGCCGGCTATTGGGCGCTGATCTTTCTGCTGGCCTCCCTCGCGGTGACGCCTTTGCGCCGGGTCGCGCGCTTCGGCAATCTGATCGATGTCCGCCGCATGATCGGCGTCGCGGCATTCTTCTATATCGCCGTGCATCTGTCGCTTTACATCGCCGACCAGAGTTTCAGCCTGACGAAGGTCGCAAGCGAAATCGTGCTGCGGCTTTATCTCACCATCGGCTTCGTCGCCTTGCTCGGGCTGGCGGTGCTGGCCGCCACCTCGACCGACGCCATGGTCAAGCGTCTGGGCGGCATGAACTGGCGGCGCTTGCATCAGATCGTTTACGCAATCGGCCTCCTGGCGCTGATCCATTATTTCCAGCAGACCAAGGCCGACGTCAGCGTTCCGGTTTTCGTCTCCGGTCTCTTCATCTGGCTGATGGGCTATCGCCTGATCGCGTGGTGGCGGCGCGGCGCGGGCGAACTGTCTACGGTTTTGCTTCTCGCGCTTTCGGTCGCCGTCGCATTGCTGGTCTTCGCCGGCGAAGCCGTGGGCGTCAGCATCGCCTATCGCGTGTCGCCCTGGATCATTCTGAAATCGAATTTCGATTTCACCTACGACATCCGGCCGGGCTGGTATGTGCTCGCGGCCGGGCTCGCCGTGGCGGCGCTCGACATCGCCCGCTCGCGTTTTGCGGCCGGCGCCCGGCGCATCGCGCCGCAGCCGTCGCCGGAGCGCGCCTAAACCGGCGTCCCGGATTCCGGCTTGTCGTTGACGCCGCGCCAGCGGCCATAGCGCCAGGGCAGATACCAGCGCGCGCGAACCGGCGGCGATGGCGGAACAAAATCGAGGCCGGAGGTTCCGTAAGGATGGCAGCGGCAGAGCCGCGCCAGGGTCATCCAGCCGCCGGCCCACAATCCATGCCGATCGAGCGCCTCGTCGGCGTAGGCGGAGCAGGTCGGCAGGTGCCGGCACTGCAATCCGATCAGCGGCGAAAGCGTATAATAATAGCCTGCAATGAGCCCGCGCCCCGCGAGCCGCGGCGCCGCGCGGACACACCGCATGCAATTCGCCAACGCCGTGCTTGCATCGCTCACGAACCGGTTCCGGAAGAATTTCATCGGTTTTTTGCTTAAAAGGGCGAGGGAACAAAAGTTCCCCCGCTTATCGATTGGGCGAAATAGGTATGCACTTAACCAAACTCTAGACTGGACCGGAATCGTCACTGCGATTAAAAAAAGAGCGGGTGACGGCCGTTCTCGATTCTACCGGCGCGTACAAGCCGGATCGCCCAAATGGGCATCGGAACGGCGCACGGGGAGTTCACGATGCGACGCCTTTTCGGTGCGGTCGCGTTTGCGTCCGTACTGACCTCTATCACGTTGACCGGCATGAACGTGCCGGCCGCGGCCGCGGAATCCGGGCGGCCGGCTTCCATGCAATTCACGCTTCGCACGGAAGGTCCGGCCTCGTCCTGCGCCGACCAATGCCGGGTCTGGGTCGCGGCCTCAGGCATGATCCGGGCCGAGACCGTCAACGATTTCGAAGCCTTCGCCCAGAAAAACGACATCCGTGGCGCGACCATCGCGCTGGAATCGGAGGGTGGTTCCGTGCTCGGCGCGATCGCGCTCGGGCGTTCGATCCGCCGCCTCGGCATGACGACGACGGTCGGGCGCACCGCCGATCTGCCGTCGAGCGGCCGCGCGACATTGTCGCCGCGCGCCGATTGCGAATCCATGTGCGCGTTCGTTCTGCTCGCGGGCGTCAAGCGCATCGTGCCGGCGCAGGCGCGCGTGCGCGTGCACCAGATCTGGCTTGGCGACCGGCGCGAGGATGCCGCCGCCGCGGTTTATTCCGCGGAAGATCTCGTCATCGTGCAGCGCGACATCGGCAGGCTCGCCCAATACACCGCCGAGATGGGCGGCGCGGTCGATCTGCTCGAAGTGTCGCTCCGCGTTCCGCCCTGGGAGCCGATGCGCTCGCTCACGCGCGATGAGTTGCAGCGCATGCGCCTCGACAATGCCGAGACTGTGGACAGCCGGCAGCCGGCCATGCCGGTTGGCGCTGCGCCGCCTGCGATCGCGAGCGCGCGGAAGATTTCACTGGTCAGCGAACGCGGATGGGGCATTGCGGAGCGGTCCGGCGTCTCCACGCTGGCGCGCCGTCATCCGCTCACGATAGACGGCGAGGACATCGGCTCGTTCGAGGTCACGATCGCCTGCGGCGCGAAACCAGGCGAATATGTCGTGGCCTATGACGAGACGCGCCAGGCGTCCGAAGGCGGCGGCGCGCCGGAGAAACTCAAGAATGTCGAGATCCGGATTGGCCAGAAGACGACACCGCTTGCGATTGCAACGTCGAGCTTGACGGAGCAGGGCGCGGTCCGCGTCTCGTCCGCGAGCGGCATCGTACCGGCCGTGCTCATCAAGGTATTGGCCGAAGGCGGCAACCGCTCGCTGACGGTCACGACATCGAGCGCGGACAACGCCGCCACGACCATCCGTATCGGCAATACCGGCGTCGCCGCGAACATGCCGCAGTTTACCGCAACCTGCGCCACCAACGCACAGACGGCCCATGCGGGCCTCGTGCGGGCCGAGTAATTTCCGGAAGATTTTGATTATTCGGCGGCGATGCCGCCGCGCCGTTCTTCTTCGATCTTGTCGATCGCCGATACCACCGCGTCGAAGGTCAGCATGGTCGAGGCATGGCGCGCCTTGTAGTCGCGCACCGGCTCAAGCACGGCAATGTCCGCCCATTTGCCCGATGGCGGGACGCCGTTTTCCTTGAGCATGCGCCGCACGCTTTCGCGCAGATCCCGCAATTCACCGGCGCGCGCCCCGATCACGTTGCGCGCCATGATGGAGGAGGACGCTTGGCCGAGTGCGCAGGCTTTCACGTCGTGGGCGAAGTCCGTCACGGTGTCGCCGTCCATCTTGAGGTCGATGGTCACCGTCGAGCCGCAAAGCTTGGAATGGGCGGTGGCCGACGCATCGGGCGCGGGCAGGCGACCGAGCCGGGGGATATTCCCGGCCAGTTCCAGAATCCGGCTGTTATAGACGTCGTTGAGCATGGCAGAATTGGCATATCCACCCGCTGACCGGGCGTTGCAAGGGAGTTGATTGTGCCCGGCCGGGGATTACCTATATAGGGACGTTGCGGGGGACCGGAAAGCGCCCCCGAGACAGAAAGGGAATGCAGCGTCCACGCCCCTTTAAAGGGATGCGACGCGGCCCACCCGGTGACACCCCCGGTGCCGATTGAGCGCCGGTCGAACGGAGAGACCGTCATGGACGCCATTGTGAAACCGTGGCCGAAGCAGGTTTTGTCGGACCATGTTCGCGCCGCCCCCTCGCCAGTCGAAAACCGCCCCACCCGCGAACAGGCCGAAGCGGCCGTGCGCACCCTGATCGCCTATGCCGGCGACGACCCGGCGCGCGAGGGCGTGCTCGATACGCCAAAGCGCGTGGTCGACGCCTATGGCGAGATTTATCGCGGCTACAGCGAATGCCCGGTCGAGGTGCTCGATCGCACCTTCTCCGAGATCGGCACCTATGACGATTTCGTGCTGGTGCGCGACATCACCTTCAATTCGCATTGCGAACATCACATGATGCCGTTCATTGGCAAGGCGCATATCGCCTATCGCCCGGTGAAGCGCGTGGTCGGCCTGTCGAAGCTCGCGCGGCTCGTCGACGTTTATGCGCGCCGCCTGCAGACGCAGGAGCATCTGACGTCGCAGATCGCGACTGCGATCGACGAAATCCTGCAGCCGAAGGGCGTCGCCGTGATGCTCGACGCCGAGCATATGTGCATGTCGCTGCGCGGCGTGGAAAAGCACGGCGCCTCGACGCTCACCACCCAGTTCCTCGGTTCGTTCAAGGACGACCCGAACGAGCAGATCCGTTTCATTACATCCGTGCGCGGGGCTCAACGCTGATCCCGCGCGGGATCGCAGGGAGTTCCAAGCGTGTCTGACTCTTCTTTCACCAAATCCTCCTCGAAGAAAGACGCCGAGGAGGGTTTGTTGCTTGCACCGAAATTCGATTCATCCGGCCTTGTCACGGCGGTCGCGACCGATTCAAAGTCGGGCGATGTGCTGATGGTCGCGCACATGAACGCCGAGGCGTTGCGCCGAACGATCGAAACCGGCGAGGCGCATTATTTCAGCCGCTCCCGCAACGCACTCTGGCGCAAGGGCGAAAGCTCCGGCCACACCCAGCGCGTCGTGGAGATGCGCGTCGATTGCGACCAGGACGCGGTCTGGATCAAGGTCGAGCAGCAAGGCGAGGGCGCATGCCATACCGGCCGCCGCTCATGCTTTTATCGCGCCGTGCCGCTCGGCAAGGCAGGCGCGATGACGCTCGAATTCCGCGACGGCGAAAAGGCGTTCGATCCGGGCAAAGTGTATCCGGGTAAGCTGACGTAATTTCCATCCGATGCCGCAAATTTGAAGCTCGCGGTGGCTCGACGGCGGTCCCTGAATCGCATAGGTTTCAAATCGAGCGGGAGAGATCGATGCGGATGAAAGTCCGCATCGGCGCCGAAGGAGCAACCGCCCCGGAAACTCTCAGGCAAAAGAACCGCTCGTTGAAGTTTAATCTCTGGAAAGCGGAGCAGATGCTCCCGCCGACGGTGTAAGCCGCCCCTCTGAAGGGCAAGCGGCGATACTCTCAGGCCAATGACAGAGGGGGCTGTGCGGATGTTTCCGCACGCCGCTTCTGGAGCATTGCGCGTGACCCAACCGTCTTCTGTTTCCCCGAAATCCGATTTCGACGTGATCGTTCTTGGCGCCGGCGTCGTCGGCATCAACACCGCCTACTGGAACTTGCGCAGCGGCAAGTCGGTCTGCGTGATCGACCGCCAGCCGAATGCCGGGCTTGAGACGAGCTTCGCCAATGGCGGGCAGGTCTCGGTCAGTCATGCCGAGCCATGGGCCAATCCGTCGGCGCCGTTCAAGGTGCTCAAGTGGCTGTTCGACAGCGACGCGCCGCTTCTGTTCCGGCCGACGCTCGACATCCATCAATGGCTCTGGATGGCGAAATTCCTGGTCGATTGCCTTCCCTCGCGCGCCGACCGCCACACCAGGCAGATCGTCGAAATGGCGCTCGAAAGCCGCCGCCTGATCCAGCAGACCAGGAAGGACGAAGGCTTTCATTACGACGAACGCAGCAAGGGCATTCTGCATTTCTATCGCGACAAGCGCGAATTCGAGGCCGCGATTCCGGTCGCCGAATTGATGCGCAAATATGGTTGCGCGCGCACGGTGATCAACACCGACAAGGTGGTGGAGATCGAGCCGGCCTTTGCCGAGCGCCGCGCCGAGATCGCGGGCGCGACCTATACGGCGGAGGATGAAAGCGGTGATGCGCTGAAATACACCCAGGCGCTCGCGCACGTGTGCGAGAAGAAGGGGGCGACATTCCTCTATGGCTCGCAGCTGACGGCGTTCAATGCCGACCGCGCAAAAGGACAAGTGCATTCGGTCGAGATCGTCGGGCCGGATGGCTATCGCACGCTGCGCGCGCGCGACATTGTGGTCAGCCTCGGCTGCTGGTCGGCGCCTATCTTGCGGCCCTATGGCGTGCGGCTGAACATCTATCCGGCCAAGGGCTATTCGGTCACGATCCCGATCGACGGCTCGAATGCCGCGCCGGTGACAAGCCTGACCGACGACGAATACAAACTGGTCTATTCCAATCTTGGCGACCGGCTGCGCGTCGCCGGCACCGCCGAATTGTCGGGCTATTCGCGGCATCTGAATATCGGGCGCTGCGCGGCGATCCTGCGCCAGGTCCGCAATCTGTTTCCGCGCGCCGGCGATTTTGCGCGGGCGACTTACTGGACCGGCCTGCGCCCGGCGACGCCTTCCAACATTCCGTATATCGGCCGCACGCGCTATCGCAATCTCTGGCTCAATACCGGCCATGGCACGCTCGGATGGACGCTCGGCGCGGGCTCCGGCTATCGCGTCGCGAACATGATCGCGGCGAATGAGGGGCCGGTGGTTGCGTAACTCTGCCTTCACCTCTCCCAAAGGGAGAGGTCGGGCGAGCCAACGGGTCCGCGCAAAGCGCGGCCCGATGATAAGCTCCGCTCAGCCGGGTGAGGGGTTTTGGATCAACGGAGAATTAGCTCCCCTCACCCCAACCCTCTCCCCACAGGGGAGAGGGAGTTAGAGTTGCGATCGCCTGCAGACCTGCGCTCTCTCGACAGAGGCTAGACTTTGATCCCGGCATCTTTTGCGCGCGCCAGCAAGGTTTGCGCGCGGATCAGATGCGGACGGTCATACATGACGCCGTCGATGCCGACCACGCCGCCGCCGGGCGCCGCTGCGAAAGCATCGATCACGCGCCTGGCATGCGCGACCGCCTCGCGCGTGGGCGTGAAGACCTCGTTGATGATGGCGACTTGCCCGGGATGGATCGCCATCTTGGCAGTGAAGCCGTCGCGGCGCGCCTCTTCGGTTTCGCGCCGCAGACCTGCGTCGTTCCTGAAATCGACATAGACCGTATCGATTGGCTGCACACCCGCCGACGCGGCTCCGGCGAGACACAGGCTGCGCGCCAGCCGATACGGATCGAGGAAGTTGCCGTCCGTGTCGCGATTGGCTTGCGCACCGAGGTCCGCCGACAAATCCTCCGCGCCCCAGGTGAGGCCCGAGAGCCGCGTGCTGGCATTGCGGAATGTGCCAACCAGAAACATGGCGGTGGCTGTTTCGGTCGCGAGTGCGACAATGCCGGTCGCGTTGTCCGGCAAGCCATTCTCCGCCTCGCGCACGGCGAGCTTGGCGTCGAGATGGATCACCGACGCGCCGCCTTCCGCCTTCGGTAGCATGATGGCGTCGGGCGCGGCAGCCATGACGGCGTCGAGATCGCCATCGATCAAACCTGTTTCGATCGCATTCACGCGCACCAGAAGGCGAGGACGCTGCTTTGCGGCTTTCGCATTCCTGAGAAATGCAAGCGCGGTCGCGCGCGCCGCCTCCTTGTTGGCCGCGGAAATGGAATCCTCAAGATCGACGATCAGCGCGTCCGCGCCGCTCGCCATGCTTTTGTCGAGTTTCTTCGGGCTGTCGCCCGGAACGAAGAGGAGGGAACGCAAAGCTTTACGCCGGCCGCTTGAGCATGAAAGCCTGCCGCCGGGTTTCGGCGACCAGCTTGTCGTTCTGGTTATAGGCGCGATGGTGGAATTCCACGATGCCCGCATTTGGCCGCGACCCGGATTCGCGTTTCGCCAGCACCTCGGTGGTGCAATGCACGGTGTCATTCTCGAATAGCGGATGTGGAAACTTCGTATCGGTCATGCCGAGATTGGCGATCGTCGTGCCGACCGTGAGGTCGTTGACCGAAATCCCGATCATCAGCCCAAGCGTGAACAGCGAATTCATCAGCGGCTGGCCCCATTCCGTTTCCTTCTCGCAGAATTGCCGGTCGATATGCAGCGGCTGCGGATTGAGCGTCATGTTGGAGAACAGCATGTTGTCCATCTGGGTCACGGTGCGGGTGAGGCGATGCTCGATCAGCGCGCCGACCTTGAAATCCTCGAAATACATGCCGCCCCGCTTGTGGCGGACGATCGCGTCTTGAGCCATCGGAAGGCCTCCTTGCCGTCTCCATAGGCGGCGGCAGACCGCCGCGCCTTTTTCATTAATGATCCATTTACCATAATTGACCAAGGTCTCCAGGCCGGAACCGCTGCGTATCGAGCGAGTCGCCCGCTATCAAGGCAGCCGCCATGCGGATCGAAATCACCCAACCGTCCTCAGCCGCCAGAGTCACCGGCGCGATCCAGCAGGCCGCGAAAGCGACCGGCACCAGCTTTCAGTATTTGCTGGCCACCGCCAAGGTGGAATCCAATCTCAATCCGAACGCCGCGGCCGCGACCTCGTCGGCGGGCGGGCTGTTTCAATTCATCGAGCAGACCTGGCTCGGGACCATGAAGGACGCGGGGCCTTCGCTTGGCTATGGCCGTTACGCGGACGCGATTTCGCGCACCGATTCCGGCCACTACGTGGTCGCCGATCCGGCCATGAAGGCCGAAATCCTCAAGCTGCGGCAAGACCCGGGCGCCAATGCGATGATGGCCGGGGCCTTCACCAGGAGCAACGCCGCGCTGCTCTCGCAGAAGCTCGGCCGTCCGCCGAGCGACGGCGAACTCTATATCGCGCATTTTCTCGGCGCCAACGGCGCTGCGAAACTGATCGGCCAGTCCGAGCAGAATCCGGGTACCAGCGCGGCCTCGGTCTTTCCCAATGCAGCGCGGGCCAACCGCTCGATCTTCTTCAGCAAGGATGGCCGTCCGCGCAACGTCGCCGAAGTCTCCGCCACGCTCGCCAACCGCTTTCAGGTCGCGCTGGCAAGACCGCCGGCGCCGGCGGGTCTCGCGCAGGCGGCGCCGATGGCCGCGCCCGTCGCGGCAAATCCAGCCGCTGCGACGAAACCCGTTGTGACGACAAACCCGCTCGCGATTCCGCAGGCGGGTTCTGTTCCGCCCGCTGTCGCAGGGCGGCTTGCGGCAATCGTGCCTGTTCCTTCGCGCGCCGCGGCCGCCGCGCGCCCCGTCGAAGCTCAGCCGGCACAAGCCGCCGAAGATCTCACGCCCGTGCCCCCCATCGCGAATGCACGGGTCGCGCGCGCCTACGAAATCTTGTCGCCGAACATGGTGCGTTCGCTGACAGCGCCGGTGTCGCCCGCATCGGTCCCGGCCGCCCCGACGGCACCCGCCACATCGGCGGCTGTAACGCAACCGCGGGCGTCGAGCGATGGCGAGGAGATGTATTCCAATCCCTATCGCACCGCCGAGCGCCGCCAGGCGGTGGCGCCCGCGGTCAGCGATCTGTGGTCGCAGGCGGCGGCGAATGCCGCGCGCGTGCGCGCGCTTTCGAACGCCAATGCGTCCGCTGAAAGCCGTAGACCCGCGCAACGCGTGGCGTCGGTCGCAGCCGCTCCGGCGCCGGTCCAGGCGGCGCAGCAGACGCAAACAGTCGCCGCCTTGACGCCAGCCGCGTCGTCGGTCTCCGCTGAACCGCTCGGCCTGTTTCAGGATATGAAACCGAACGTCCGCGCGCTCTTCACCGGCGGCTGACAATATTCGCTGGCGCATGACGTTGACCGGAAACCGCTATGCGCGCATTAACAATTCATCAATCAATCCAAAGATTTATGGTGAACCCTTTGTTAAGGCGGTCATCGTAGGCTGATGCCTGTGAGCCGCCGGGTTCATCCGCGTGGCGTTGGTGTTTCAAGCGATGATCGTCCGTCAGTTTCTTCAATGGTTGCGTACGGCTCCAGCGGGTGAGCGGGCCGATGCGACTTCGGCGCTCGCCCGCGCGTTTCTTTATTCCGACATGTCCGATGAGGATCGCGCGGCCTGCGAAGGCGCGATGATCATGCTGCTCGACGATCCGTCTCCGCTCGTCCGCCTTGCGCTCGCTGAAACGCTGGCAAGCAGCGAATTGGCGCCGCCCGCGATCATTCATGCATTGTCCTCGGACCAGCACGAGATCGCGAGCCCCGTCTTGCAGCGTTCTCCGCTTCTTCTTGACGCCGATCTTGTCGATCTTGTCGCCACCGGCGGTCCCATCGTACAGACCGCGATCGCGCATCGTGCCGCGCTGCCGCGCTCGATCGCTGCGGCCATCGCCGAAATCGGGACCGCCGAAGCCTGTCTCATTCTTCTGGAAAATCACGACGCCGATATCGCCCCCATTTCGGTCGATCGCATCGTGCAGCGCTTCGGACATCTCGCGGCGATCCGCGAGACGCTTCTTGAATTCGTCGATCTGCCGGCGGCGATCCGCCAGGCTCTGGTCGCCAAGCTGTCGGAAACGCTGGCCGGTTTCGTGGTCGCGCGCGAATGGCTCGCCGAGGACCGCGCGCAGCGCATCACGAAGGACGCCTGCGAAAAGGCCACCGTCACGCTCGCGGCCGAAACGCCCTATGAAGAAGTGCGCCCGCTGATCCGGCATCTGCGCGAGACCGGCCAGCTGACCGCCGGCCTGATCCTGCGCGCGCTGCTGTCCGGCAATCTGACGATGTTCGAGGAGGCGCTGGCCGATCTGTCCGGCGTACCGCTGTCGCGCGTCGAAGGGCTGATCCACGACAAGGGTAGTGCCGGCTTTCGCGCGCTCTATGAGAAGGCGGGTTTACCGGCGGCGACATTCCCGGCTTTCCGCGAAGCCGTCGCGGCCATGCATGAGGATTATGTGTCGCTCGAGCCGGGCGGAGTGGCGCGGCTGCGCCGCCGCATGATCGAGCGCGTGCTGACCCGCTGCGAAACGATGGAGCAGGGCGACATCGAGCCGCTGCTCACTTTGCTGCGGCGCTTTGCGACCGAGGCCGCGCGCGAGGAAGCGCGCATGTTCTGCGAGGAACTGGTCGACGGCGTCGTGCCGAGTTTCGACGACCGGCTGGTTGCCTAGAATACAAAAAAATGCCCGAGCGAGGCCCGGGCAATTTCAATTTACGCTGAAATCGGCGGTTCAGGAATTTCCGTTCGGCGCGATCGGCGGCGACAGGATGCCGGCAAGATAATCCGGCCGGTCCTTGTTCGCGGCGGTCAGGAATTCCTCGCTCACTTCCCACAGCTTCTTGGTCAGCGCGTGAGCGATCTGTTCGGCGTCGGGCCTCGCATATTCGCGCACGATGGCACGGATCGCGTCGACATGCTGGTCGATGAGCGGCAGGGGAATACGGCTTGCCTCCGGCGAATATTCCAGCACGCGGCACAGGCTTTCGGCCGCCGGCGCGACCGCGGCATAGCCGAAGGTCGAGGCGTCGCCCTTGATGTCGTGGGCGGCGTGAAACAATTCATCGAGCGTCTTCTTGCCGAAACCGAATGTCTTGACCGCGTTGCGCGCGGCGTCGAGCCGGTCGCATTCCGCGCTCATCCACGAGGTGAATTCGCTCGACAGCTTCGACAGGGCGGTTTCGGCGCGTTCGACCGGATCGTCGCCGGGAACCGTCACCGTGACCTTCTTGATTGCCTTCACCAGCCGGTTCGGCGGTGTGATCACTTCGTGATCGTCATAGATCGCGGTGTTCGGGCGATCGTTTTTCGGGCGGACCATTACAGATTGCTCCTGAGATCTTTCAATCCGTGACCTTGGCCTTGTCGATCAGAGGCGCCTGGGCAAAGACTTCCGCCTTGCCGCCTTTGCGACGTTCGGGGCCGTTGTAATTTCCATTGGTATTTCGCCGCCGGTCCGGTCCGAAATAGGTCTTGGTCTTGATGAAGGGACGCGGATTGGCGACGACATTGAGAATGCGCTGGTAGAGCGCCTTGGCCGACAGCGGCTTTGCGAGAAACTCGGTGACGCCGGCGTCGCGCGCCGCGATCACGCGCTTTTTCTCGGAATGGCCGGTCAGCATGATGATGGGAACGAACGGATTGCCGTTCGAGCCCGGTTGCCGGATCATCTGGGTCAATTCGAGGCCGTCGAAGATCGGCATCGCCCAGTCGGTGATCACGATATCGGGCAAGTGATGCGTGAAGGCCTCGAGGCCGGTGGCGCCGTCCTCGGCCTCGTGCACTTCGCGCGCGCCGAAGCCGTGCAAAAGCGTGCGGATGATGCGCCGCATATGGGCGTTATCGTCGATGACGACGAAACGCAGGCGATGGAAATCGATGCGGATCATGCAACAACCCGATGGCCGGACGATGGCCCGGCCATTCATGCTCCACGGTAAGGAATCGTCGTTAACGAATGGTTTAGATTTCGAAAACCGTCGCCGGCCCGGGGGGCCTCGTCAAATTCGGGATCGCGTCAGCCGCGGGACGCGGCGTCCTCCGCTCAGGCAAAGCTGAGTTGAACCTTTATGGCCTTCGACCGGTCGCCCGCGGTCTCGAACGCTTCGCTTGCCCGATCGAAGTGCAGTGACTGCGTGATCAATGGCTTCACGTCGATCAGCTTCTTGCTCATCAGCTCCACGGCGAGCGCGAATTCGGGATCGAAGCGGAACGTCCCGCGCAACTCGAATTCCTTGGCGACCACGACATTCATGGGCAGCGTCATGTCGCCGCCGAGGCCGAGCTGGACGATAACGCCGCCAGGGCGGATGGCGTCGAACGCCGCGGTCAAGGCGGTCTGATGACCGCTGGCCTCGAACAGGACGTCGATCGTCCCCTTGCCGGCGGCGTAGTCTTTCAGTCCATCGCGCTCGGTGGCGACATTGATCGTCCGCGACGCGCCGATCCTCCTCGCAAGCGTGAGAGGAAAGTCGCTGACGTCGGTCACGACAA
>CAMDXM010000107.1 GCA_945878025.1 Pseudorhodoplanes sinuspersici
CAGATCGAGCAAATCGAGCGAGCGCAGCTTGGTGAACAGCCAGACGCCGGCGGCGGTCCCGAGCGTGCCACCGGCGAGCAATATCCCCGCCAGCGGGAGATCGAGCGCGCGCTTTCGCCAATAGCTGATGGCGCCGGAAAAGGACGAGGCGGCGATGTGGCTGGTGACGCTGGCGACGGCCACGGCGGGCGGGACGCCGATGAAGATCAACAGCGGCGTCATCAGGAAGCCGCCGCCCACGCCGAACATCCCGGAAATGAATCCGACCGTCAGCCCCATGGCGAGGATGACCAGCAGATTGACCGGCAAGTCGGCGATCGGAAGGTAGATTTGCACGCGCGAAACCCGCCGGTTGAAAGCGTCAGGCTTGATTGCAGCGCATCGCGGCAGCAGCGGGGCAAGCGCTCGCGCAGCGACCGCGACGCCGCGTCAGGTCACAGGTACAGGATCGCGCGGAAGAGTCGACTGATTTATGCGTCAGATCACGACGATTTTGCGGATGCCGTCCGGTCTTGCTTTGCCTGCCGGAGCGGGCTTCGCGCAGGCGGTAAACCGCCCAGCGCTATTCGGCGTCATGCTCGGGCGCGCGGCCCGCGCGGCCTCACGATGGCGTGATTCTTAACGGCTCGATCGCGCGGGGCTTTTTGGCGGGCTTCGGGGCGGCTCCGGCCCGGTCCCAGCCGCCGTCGGGCGCTTTCACCACATTGGCCTCGTCGGGCTGCCGCTCGGCCGTGAAGGTCTGCGCCGCAAGGCGCGCGGCCATCAGCGTCGGCGAGTCGAGCTTCGAGCCGACGTCATCGCGTTTCTTGATGGCTTCCTTGTCGCCCTGGGCGCTCGCGAGCGAGAACCATTTGTAGGCTTCGGCAAGATTCTGCTCCACCCCGATGCCGCGGGCATGGAGAATGCCGAGATTATACTGGCTGTCGGCGACCCCGCGCTCGGCGGCCTTGCGGAACCACGTCGCCGCGGTCTTGTAATCCGGCTTGCCCTGGACGCCCTCGGCATGCAGCACGGCGAGATTGTGCATCGCCTTGGCGTTGCCTTTCTGGGCGGCGGCCTGATAGAGGCGCTGCGCGGTGTCGAGGTTTTTCTTCACGCCCTGGCCCTTCTCGTAAAGGCTGCCGAGGCGGAATTGCGCGGGCGCAAGGCCGGCGCGCGCGCCGCGTTCGAGCCAGCGGGCCGCTTCGTCGAGACTTTGCGAGATGCCGCGTCCTTCGAGATGGCGCATGGCGATCTCGTAAGCCGCGGCCGGGTCGCCGCTGATGGCCGCGTTGCGCAAAACCGCCGGCAGCTTGTCGGACGGCACCAGGCGCTGATCGGCCCCGGCGGCCGGAAGCGGCTGTTCCGTCGCCGGCGGCAAGGGCGTCGATGCGCCGATCGAGGCGGTGATGTCGGGTTGCGAGTCCTGTTCCGGCGCCGCGCGCGAAGCGCCTGGCTGGAATGAATTGGGATTTGGCGAGGCTGCGCCGCCGTCGGGCGCATGCGCGACGCGCGCGGCCGGATTGCGGGATGTCCTGTCCTCGGCGAGCGTCGCGATGTCATCGGCATCGCCTGCGATCTGCGCCGCGGACGCCACCGGAAATTCGGACGCGGCCCGATCCGTCGATTCGAGCAGGTTCATCGACAGCTTCAGGCCGCCGGCGACCAGCAGAATGACGCCGGTGCCCGCCAGCATGGAGCGGACCCGCTGACCGAGCGACTTGTGCCCGGCCGGCTTTGCGGATTCGGATTTCGCGGCCGATGCGTCGGCGGGCGCGGCGGCCTGCGCCGCGCGGCGCGCCGCGGCGATGAAATTGGTCGAACCGGAGCCGGCCGAGCCTCCCGGACTGATCCCACCCAAAGCCGCTTCGGACGCCGCGATGCGTTCGGCGGCAGACACGCCGCGTTCGCGCGGAACGCCGGAGCCGGGCTCGAGCGGATAATCCGGCGGGAGATTTGGATCGATTGGCGCGCGCGGCCGCATGGCGGGTGGCCCCGCCTTGATCGTGGGCGCGGGCGCGGGAGCCGCCATTGCCGGTTCGGCCATGACGGGCGGCGCGAGACGAGGTTCGCTCGCTTGCGGGGCCGGACGTTCCGGCGCGGCGGGAGCGGGCGGCATGATCTCGAAATCGTGCCGTTCGGATTCCAGCGCGGCAATCCGGTCGACGACCGCATCGACCGTGCCGTGGACGGCTTCCAGCGAATCCCTGGTGTTGGCGATTTCGCGCTTGATGTCGTTGCCGCGCGGCGCGGCGCTCTGCCCGTTGGCGCGCAATTCCTCGATATGCACGAGCAGCTCCGCCATGCCGCGCTCGATCGCGCCGAGCTGGTTGAGGCGCGCGTCGGAGGCATCGAGCTTGGCGGCGAGATTGACGATCCGGTCTTCCAGATTGCCGAGCGCGAATTGCTCGCCGCTTGAGAGTTCGTTGCGTTCCATCCGGTCGGAGAAGGTTTTCAGCAGCGATTCGAGCCGCGGCGGCAGGGCCGCGCCGCCGGTCGTCGCTTTCAGTTGCTCGGTCAGCGCGCCGATCTTCTGCTCCAGCGCAAGCATGCTGTCGGAGCCGGTTGCGCCGGCGGCGCCGGCCACGCGTTCGATCTTGGCGGACAATCCGCGCATCTCGTCGGCCAGCATGGCGAGCGAATCGTTCGAGGCCACATGCGAGACGATGCCGCGCAAGGCCGTGATCGCGGCTTCCATCTGCTGCAGGAAAGCGGGGTCGCTCGCCGCGCCCATCTGTTCGATCTTGAGCGAGAGCTTGCGGATCGCATCCTCGAATCCGGCGAGGCTTTCGGCGGGTTTGAGTTCGCGCAGCGCGTCGCGCACGTCCACGAGGCCGCGCTCCATGCCGCTGATGACCGCCGGATCGACGCCGAATTTGCGGCTTTCGTCGATGCGCTCGGCGATCTTGCGCATTTCATGCTCAAGCGCCTCGATGGCGCGCTGAGGCATCGCCTCATTGAGCTTGCTGCCGATCTCGGAAAGCTCCTTGCGGAGCGAGATGATTTCTTCGTTGTCCTTGGGCTGATGCAGCCGCTCGATCTGTTCTGTGATGTGGCGCAGCTGGCCTTCCAGTCCGGACAGGTCCTGCGCCGGAAAGCGCGGAGCCGCCGGCGCGGCGTAAGCCGGCGCGAATGCCGGCTGCATCGGCTGCAACGGAGCGCTCGCGGCCGGTGGGTAATAGGGCGGTGCGACGGGCGCGGGATTATAGGCCGCGGGCGCGAGCGGGGCGTCGAGCGAATGCGCGCGCGCGGAGATTTCCGCGACGGCCTGCTCGATCGTCGAAGCCCAATGACCCGCTTGCGGCGGTGGCGGCGCATAAGACGGCGCGGGCGGCGGCGCATAGCCGGGCGCGGGATAAGGCGGAGCGAATGCGCGCGGATCGGCGTGATAGATGATTTCGCGCGCGGGCGCCGGCGCCGGATCTTTTGCGAGGATCTGGCCGAGCCGCTGGTCGAGACGGTCGATGGTCTCGGTCAGGCGCGCGCGTTCGGGATCGTGTTCGTCGAATTCGTCATGACCGTCGGCGGCCGATTGTTCGGTGATGACGTGATTGAGCCATTCGCCGACCGACATGCCGGAGCGGCGCGCGGCCTGCCGGGCGCTGTCCCGCGCCTCCGGCCGCACGCCCTTTACGTTCCACAATACGCCAAATTTCATGCGCTCACCCGCATTCAGGACGGACGGGGAAGTGCTTTTCCCGCGCGGCCCAAATTCGGACCGGCGCTCTTTAAGTGGTACGGAATTGCGCGGTCCTGTCCTCGGGAGAGACTTTTTAACTTTAGGGTAAAGAACCGGTTAAATTGGCGGAATTCGTCAGGAGAATTGGGGACTTGCCGGTTGTAGCGGCCGCCCGCACGGCGATTGGCGGTTGCCGGATAGGGCCTCCGGATATCCAGGGTTTGTGCGCTCGCGCCCCGAGGCAGCCTTTACGCAGAGGTAAAGCCGCTCTGGCAAGCTGATGCGATTCGCCAATCCAGGTCGGCTATCGCCGGCTTGGACGATCTTAAGAACCGATCTCGGATGGACCCGGGATCGGATGCCGGGGACAAGACGCCATGCCGAGCTACCAAGCGCCTGTGGACGAGGTTTTGTTCCTTCTCAACGACGTCTTCCATATCGAGCGGCACAACAACCTGCCGGGTTTCGCGGACGCGAGCCCCGATGTGGTCGAAGCCATCCTCACCGAAGCCGGAAAGCTCGCGGCCGAAGTGCTCACCCCGCTCAATCGCTCGGGGGATATCGAAGGCTGCACGCGCCATGACGACGGCCGTGTCACGACGCCGAAGGGATTTCGCGAGGCCTATGCCGCCATCATTGCCGGCGGCTGGATCGGCATTTCCGCGCCGGCCGAATTGGGCGGTCAGGGCTTGCCAGCGACGCTCACCGTCGCGGTCAACGAATTCCTGGCGTCGGCCAATCTCGCCTTCTCGATGTATCCCGGCCTCGTGCAGGGCGCGATCGCCGCGATCCTGCGTCACGGCACTGACGTTCAGAAAAAAACCTATCTGCCGAAAATGATCGAGGGCGTGTGGGCCGGCACGATGAATCTCACCGAGCCGCATTGCGGCACGGACCTTGGCCTGCTGCGCACCAAGGCGGTGAAACAACCGGACGGCTCCTACAAGATCACCGGCACCAAGATTTTCATTTCCGGCGGCGAGCAGGATCTCACCGAGAATATTGTGCATCTCGTGCTGGCGCGCATTGAAGGCGCGCCGGAAGGCACCAAGGGCATCTCGCTTTTCATCGTGCCGAAGGTTCTGGTCAACGCCGACGGATCGCTCGGCGCGCGAAACGGCGTGTCCTGCGGCTCGATCGAGCACAAGATGGGCATCCATGCCAATTCCACCTGCGTGATGAATTACGACAATGCGACGGGCTTTCTGATCGGCGAGGAGAATCGCGGCTTGCCTGCGATGTTCACCATGATGAACGAGGCGCGGCTCGGCGTCGGCCTGCAGGGGCTCGCGATGTCGGAGGTCGCGTATCAGAATGCCGCGGCCTATGCGAAAGAGCGGCTGCAAGGCCGCGCGCTGAGCGGACCGAAATTTCCCGACAAGCCGGCCGATCCGATCATTGTCCACCCCGATGTGCGCCGCACGTTGCTCACCATCAAGGCGATCAACGAGGCCGGCCGCGCGCTGGTGTTGTGGACCGCGTTGCAGGGCGACATCTCGCACCGCTCCGCCGACGAGAAAGAAAGCAAGGCTGCCGACGACGCGATGGGCCTGCTCACGCCGGTGGTGAAGGGCGTGATGACCGATTTGGGTTTCGCGAACACGGTTGCCGCGCAGCAGATGCTTGGCGGCCACGGCTACATCGCCGAATGGGGCATGGAGCAATTCGTGCGCGATGCGCGCATCCCGATGATTTACGAGGGCGCGAATGGCATCCAGGCGCTCGATCTTGTCGGGCGCAAATTGCCGAAGGATGGCGGCCGCGCGCTGCAGGCCTTCTTCGCCGAGGTGCAAAGTTTCCTTGCCGCGCACAAGGACGACGCGGCGATGAAAGCCTATGCCGCGCCGCTCAACACGGCGCTCGGCCATCTGCAGCAGGCCACGATGTGGTTCGTGCAGAATGCGATGGCGAAACCGGACAATGCCGGCGCCGGCGCCACCGATTTCATGCATCTCTTCGGTCTGGTCGCGCTCGGCTATATGTGGGCGCGGATCGTCAAAGCCGCGAACGAAAAGCTCGCATCGGGCGCGAATGGCGACGCCGAGCGCTACAAGAACAAGCTCATCACCGCGCGCTTCTTCATGGAGCGGCTGTTGCCGGAGACCGGCGCGCATCTCGCGCGCATTCAGTCGGGAGCGGAGAGCACCATGGCGATGCCGGTGGAGGGATTTTGAGCTTTCCGCAGCACTATCGTTTTCTTTGTCATGGCCGGGCTTGTCCCGGCCATCCACGTTTTTCTTTCTTAACGCGGTCAGATGTTGCGTTGCGCGATCCATTTTTATGAGTTTGAATTCCACTCGATAGGCTTCGATAGCAAGACGTGGATGGCCGGGACAAGCCCGGCCATGACGACGAATAGGGATTGAAATGACCGACATCACCAAAGACAGCAACGGCAACACGCTTCATGACGGTGACTCGGTCACCTTGATCAAGGACCTGAAGGTCAAGGGCAGTTCGGAAACCCTCAAGCGCGGCACGATGGTGAAGAACATCCGCCTCACCGGCAATCCGGGTGAAGTCGAGTGCAACACCAAGCAGGTCAAAGGCCTGGTGCTGAGGACGGAATTCCTGAAAAAGGCGTAGGTCTCAGAAGACAATTTGCGCGCCCGCGCGAAAATTTCGCGCATATCCGGTGCTCACAAAAAAAAGAGCGAGGCCTTTGCGGCCTCGCCCTTCGTCCGTCAAATGACGCGATCAATTCTGCTTGTGGCCCGGCACTTCGGAATCCGGGTTCTTGTCAGTGGTCGGGTTCGGATTCGATCCGCCGGTCGTGCCCGACGCGCTGCCGGAACCGGTCGTGGATGGCATGGCCTTTGGGTTCGCCTGACCGGTGGACTTCGCATCATTCCCCCTGGTGCCGATCGCCGGAACTTCCGGATCGGTGTTGGTCGTCGCGCCCGGCTTGCTGGCGCCGGACGACGGCGCCTGGGCGGACGCCGCGGTCACGCCAAGAAGCAGCGCGGCGGCGGCGATAGCGGTGATGGCTTTCATTATTTTTCTCCGTGAAAAAAATCAGGTGGCGTTGCGCCACCTCGGGGAGAGAACGTGCGCATACGCGGCAATGTTCCGGGAACTAATGTTCCATCGTTAAATCAACCGCAACGATTTTGTGATGGAACAATCCCGGCTAGCCGACCGCCTTCGCGACCGCCCAGAGTATTCCGAGTAGCACGGGCTGATGCAGAAGATAGAACAGCAAACTGTGCCGCCCGATCAGCGCGAGCGTGTGCGTGACGATGTCGTGTGGCTGCCACGCTGGCCATTTATCGCGCGGGATCATCCGCGCCGCGGCGATGCCGGCGAGCACCATGCCGAACCAGGGCAGGAGCGGATTGTAGTCGTTGGACGGCAGCGGGTCGCGCGCGAGCCCGAGCCACACCCAGGCAAGACCGTCGAAGGCTGGTGAGGCGAGGAACCGGGGCGCCGCGAGGCACGCAATAGCCGCCGCGATCACGAGCGGCACAGGCACGCGCAGGAACAAAAGTCCGAGCACGCTCGACACGGCGATACAATGCAAAATGCCGAACAGGATCACGCCATCCGGATCGGCGAGCCAGCTCGCGATCGTGACGGCCAGCGCCCAGAATGCAATCACCAGAAAGCGATGGCGGAAGCCCGGCCAGCGCACGCCATCGCCATGCGCGAGAGCGAGGCTGACGCCGACCAGCGCGAGAAAGCTGCCGGCGATCGAGCGCGCGAACGCGATCCAGAGGGGGTGCTCGGTGACGCCGAATTCGGCGAGCGAATAGAACTCGAGATCCCACGCGAAGTGATAGACCGCCATTGCCGCGAGCGCGAGCCCGCGCAGCACGTCGATCAGGGGAATCCGGAGTTTGGGCGTTTCGGTGCTCAGGCGCGGATCCATGTCTCGGAGAAGGCAAGCATCGCGGTGGTGATGGTATGGCCCGCCATGTCGCGCGGAATCGGCTTGCCGGAGAGCGCGACGCCGTTGACCGTGATGCTTGCATCCTCGCAGCCGACAAACAGGCTCGGCATGTGGTGCTTGCCGGTCGCGGATTTGTCCGGCGGCAATGCGAAGCAGAACGGTTTGCCGAGACCGCTCCAGGTGAGCGTAACGGTCGTATCGCCGGCTTTCACGGTTTCCACATAAGTGGAGGCCGGATCGCCCGATGCGATGGCGCTGTCGAGTGTCCGGTAGGTGAGATTGGCAAGCGAAGGCAGGCCGCGGTAGGCGCCGAAATAAGACACGAAATCCTTCACCAGATAACGCGCCAGTTCCTCATTGTCGTGAAAGCAGACATTCGGCCGCCCGGCCGGCGGATTGGCGTCGTTCGGCGATTGCAACAAAACCAAGGCATGCCCGCGCCCGTAAGGCGAGAGAACCACACGGAAGAAGCTCGCGAGATTCGTCCACGGCCCTTCGGAATTGTCTTTCAGCGAGATGCCGGGATTTTCTCCCGACCATTCCACCTTGCCGTTGAAATTGATGGCGTCGGCCATGACGTTGCTCCCTGATGTCGCTGCGCTTCTGATGGCGCGGTTTGTGACCGCTTTTATCGCGGATTGCGCTTTCTGAATTCGTCGACCGGCAATCCGCCGATGCCCCAGTCTTCCAGCGCCACTTCGTCGATCACGACGAATGTGGTCGCGGGATTCTTGTTCAGCACTCGCTGCAGCAAATCCGTGACGCCCTTGATCAGTTCGGCCTTCTGCGCAGGCGTAGCACCTTCGCGCGTGATCTTGATATTGACGTAAGGCATGGTCGTCCCCGTGATGCGGCGCGAACTTAAGCACAGGCGCGCGCGGGGCGCCATGCCGGTACTTTCGCCTCGCCGCGCTTGCCATGATGCCTTTCAATAGGCACACACGGGCCGTGACCGATCCCCAACCATCGCAAAAGCCGCGCGCCGCCGTCATCGGCGGCGGACCGGCCGGTTTGATGGCGGCGGATATTCTGTCCGGCGCTGGCATCGCCGTGACGCTCTATGAGCGCATGCCTTCGCTCGGGCGCAAATTCCTGATCGCAGGGCGGGGCGGGCTCAACCTCACGCATAGCGAGGTGATGGAGCGCTTCCTGCCGCGTTATGGCGAAGCGGCAGAGCATCTGCGCGAAGCGATCGCGGCTTTTTCGCCCGACGATCTGCGCGCCTTCAGCGAGGCGCTCGGCCAGCCGACCTTCATCGGCAGCAGCGGGCGCGTGTTTCCGAAGGACATGAAATCGTCGCCTCTGCTGCGCGCATGGCTGCGGCGGCTCGACGCCAACGGCGTCGCGTTCCGGGTTCGCAATCGCTGGACCGGATGGAACGAGGCTGGCGCATTGTCCTTTGTCGGTCCCGACGGGCGAGACGTCACGGACAGCCCGGACGTCACCATTCTCGCGCTTGGCGGCGCGAGTTGGCCGAAACTCGGCTCGGACGGCGGATGGGCCGACATTCTGAGAAAAGCGGCAATTGAGATTTCGCCGCTGCGTCCGGCCAATTGCGGTTTCGCTGTTCCGTGGTCGGACATTTTCCGGCAGCGCTTCGCGGGCCAGCCGCTCAAGCGCATCGCGCTGTCGCATGGTGGCGAAACCGTGCGTGGAGAATCCGTGATCGCGCATTACGGCATCGAAGGCGGCGCGGTCTATACGCTGTCGCGCGCGCTGCGCGAAGCCATCGAAAAATCCGGCGAGGCGACGCTCGTCATCGATCTGCGTCCCGACATGACGCAAAAGCAGCTTGCCGCGCCGCTCGGCCAACCGCGCGGGAAACAGTCGCTGTCCACATTCCTGCGCAAGGCCGCGAATCTTGCGCCGCCTGCGATCGGCCTGTTGCAGGAAGCGGCGGCGGGGAAATTGTCGGCGATGCCGGCTTACGAGATGGCGGGCTTGATCAAGGCGATACCCTTGAAACTCACCGGCACGGCGCCGAACGATCGCGCGATTTCGACCGCGGGCGGCATCGCGTTTCGCGAAATCGACGAACATTTCATGCTGCGCAAGAAACCCGGCGTGTTCGCTGCCGGCGAAATGCTCGACTGGGAAGCGCCGACCGGCGGTTATCTGCTGCAAGCCTGTTTCGCAACGGGCGCGGCGGCGGGACGCGGGGCGGTGGGGTGGCTCGCGGAAAAAGCGAAGCTCTAACCTTCGTCATGCCCGGCCTTGTGCCGGGCATCCACGTCTTGCTTTATTTTCGCGGAACCAAAGACGTGGATGGCCGGGTCAAGCCCGGCCATGACGAGGAGAGAGATCACGCCCCCTCGACAGCCTCGCGCAACTCCTCAAGCGCCAGCCATTTTTCCTCGGCATCGTGCAATTCGGCCTGCGCCTTTGCCAGCGCCGCGGACGCCTCGTCGAAGGTCTTGCGGTCGCGCGCGAACAGTTTCGGGTCGTCGAGCTTGCGCTGCAGGACCTTGATCTTCGATTCCAGAGCCGCCATCTCTTTCGGCAAATTCTCCAGCGCGAATTTTTCCTTGAAGCTGAGCTTCTTTTTGCCGTTGGCGGCCGCTTGCGGTTCGCCCGGATCCCTCGCGGCGCTTTTCCTGTTGTCCGGGCCTTGCGTCTTCTTCAGCGAAATATCCCGCCCGCGCTGCTTGAGCATGTCGCTATAGCCGCCGGCATATTCGTCCCAGAGCCCGCCGCCTTCCGGCACGATCACGGCGCTGACCACGCGATCGAGAAAATCGCGATCATGGCTGATCAGGATCACGGTGCCGGCATAATCGCCGAGCGCTTCTTCCAGCACGTCGAGGGTTTCGAGATCGAGATCGTTGGTGGGCTCGTCGAGCACCAGGAGGTTCGACGGCTTGGCCAGCGCGCGCGCCAGCATCACGCGACCGCGCTCGCCGCCGGAGAGCGCGCGCAAGGGCGTGCCGATCTGCTCCGGCGAAAACAGGAAGTCCTTCATGTAGCCAATGACGTGCTTGGTCTGGCTACCGACGGTGACGGTGTCGCCCTTGCCGCCGGTCAGCGCTTCTTTCAGCGTCCAGTCCGGATCGAGGCTGTCGCGGCTCTGGTCGAGCGCGGCCATTTGCAGATTGGCGCCGAGCTTCACCCTGCCGCTGTCAGGCGCGAGCGTGCCGGTGAGCAGGCTGAGCAAGGTGGTCTTGCCGCTGCCATTCGGTCCCACAATGCCGATGCGGTCGGCGCGGAAGATGCGCGTTGAAAAATCGTCCACGATCTTGCGGCCGTCATAGGATTTTGAAATCTCGTTGGCCTCGATCACGAGTGCGCCGGATTTCTCGGCCTCGGCCGCCGCGATCACGGCCTTTCCGGCCGCGCCGCGATGCTCGCGCCGCACTTGCCGCAAGGTCTGCAATTCCGCCATGCGCCGCACGTTGCGCTTTCTCCGCGCGGTGACGCCGTAGCGCACCCAATGTTCTTCCTCGGCGATCTTGCGGCCGAGCTTGTGCTGCTCGAGTTCTTCCTCGGCGAGGATTTCATCCCGGCGCGTCTCGAATTGCGAGAATCCGATCTCGAGCCGGCGCGTGCGGCCGCGATCGAGCCACACGGTGGTGCGCGAGAGATTTTGCAGGAAACGCCGGTCGTGGCTGATGATGACGAGCGCCGAGCGCAATCCCTTCAATTCCTTTTCCAGCCATTCGATGGTCGTGAGATCGAGATGGTTAGTCGGCTCGTCGAGGAGAAGAATGTCGGGCGCCGGCGCCAGCACGCGCGCGAGCGCCGTGCGCCGCGCTTCGCCGCCGGACAGATGCGCGGGATTTTCCTCGCCGGTGAGGCCAAGCTGATCGAGATACGAGCGCGCGCGATGCGGGTCGTCGCCCGGCGCGAGACCGGCCATCACATAATCGAATGTCGTCGCGGCGTCGCCAAAATCCGGCTCCTGCGGCAGATAACGGATGGTCGCGCCCGGATCGACAAAGCGGCTCCCACGATCGGATTCGATCAGGCCGGCTGCGATCTTGAGCAAGGTCGATTTGCCGGAGCCGTTGCGCCCGACAAGGCACACCCGCTCGCCCGCCGACACCGCGAGGTCAGCGGATTCCAGCAGCGGCGTGCCGCCGAAGGTGAGTGCACTGTCACGAAGCTGGATGAGGGGTGGGGCCATGAGCGGGCTTCTATAGCGCGGCCAACCGCCGGAACCATAAGAAAAATCGCCTGCAAAGCCGCGGGCGTGGAATTGGGGCCGAATGGCCCTCGCGCGGTCGGGGGCGCGGCCCTATCTTGGGTCACGAGCGATTCGCCGGACCGCGCTCCTCATGAATGCACTCAATCTGCCGCGCCCCGCCTGGATGACCGAGGACCTCGTTCTGCTTGAAGAACAGGCGCGGCGGTTTCTGGATGCCGAGCTTGTGCCGCATGTCGAGCGCTGGACCCGCGACGGCATGATGGACCGTTCGGTCTGGAATCAATTGGGCGAAGCCGGTCTTCTCTGCGCTTCGATCCCGGAGGAGTATGGCGGCGCCGGCGGTTCTTTCGCGCACGAGGCCGTGATCAATCGCGAATTCGCGCTGGCGGGTCTCGATTGCATCGGCGCGCCGCTGCATTCGGGCATCGTTGCGCCCTACATTCTCAAATACGGCACCGACGAGCAGAAAAAGCGCTGGCTGCCGAAACTCGCGACCGGGGAGATGGTCGGCGCCATCGCCATGACCGAACCCGGCACCGGCTCTGACTTACAGGGCGTGAAGGCGAGCGCGAAAAAATCCGGCAACGGCTATGTGCTCAACGGCTCGAAAACCTTCATCACCAATGGCCAGCACGCCAACCTGATCGTCGTGGTCGCGAAGACCGATCCCGCCGCGGGCGCCAAGGGCATTTCGCTGATGATGGTGGAGACCGACGGCGCGCAAGGGTTTCGGCGCGGCGCCAAGCTCGCCAAGCTCGGCATGGACTGGGCCGACACCTCGGAATTGTTTTTCGAGGATGTGAAACTGCCGGCGGACAATCTCCTCGGCGCGCAGGAGGGGCAGGGTTTCGTCCAGCTCATGCAGGAATTGCCGCAGGAGCGACTGATCGTCGCCACCGCCGCCATCGGCATGATCGAGCGCGCGCTCGCGCTCACCATCGATTACGTCAAGCAGCGCAAGGCCTTCGGCAAGGCGATCCTGGAATTCCAGAACACTCAATTCGAGCTCGCCGAATGCAAGAGCGAGGGAACCATCGGCAAGGTGTTTCACGATCATTGCGTGGAGCGCCATATCCGCCATGAACTCGATACCGCGACCGCCTCGATGGCGAAATACTGGCTTACCGACCTGCAGGGAAAAATCGTCGACCGGTGCCTGCAATTGTTCGGCGGTTATGGCTATATGGATGAATACCCGATTTCGCGCATGTACCGCGACGCGCGCGTGCAGCGCATCTACGCCGGAACCAACGAGATCATGAAACTCGTGATCGCGCGCAGTTTGTAAGTTTCACCTCTCCCCGTGAAACGGGGAGAGGTCGGTTTCCGAACACAGTGAGGA
>CAMDXM010000108.1 GCA_945878025.1 Pseudorhodoplanes sinuspersici
CGGCGCTTGTGACCGAAATCGCGCGCGCTTATGGCAGCCAATGCGTTGTCGTTTCGATCGACGCGCGGCCCGACGCAGCGATGCCATCCGGTTATCGCGTGGTGGTGGACAATGCGCGGCGCGACACGGATCGCGATGCGCGCGAATGGGCGAAGGACGCGGCCGCCGCGGGCGCCGGCGAATTGCTGGTGAATTCCGTCGAGCATGACGGCGACAAGCGCGGCTACGATCTCGATCTGCTCAAGATCGTGAGCGGCGCGGCCGCGATTCCGGTGATCGCGATGGGCGGCGTCGGGCAGTGGAGCGATCTCGTGGACGGCATTCGCGAAGGCGGCGCGGACGCCGCTGCCGCCGGCAACATCTTTCATTACAGCGAGCACTCGACCAAGAAGGCCAAGGAATTCATGCTCGCGTCCGGGCTGCCGATGCGCGGCTCGACCTTCTACAAACTCACGACCCCGCGCCGCGTCCGCTACAACCCGTTTCAGGGCGCCGCCGCGCGTCAAGCCTAAATCCGCAACGGAATCCAATTGATGAGCGATCGAACCAGCGCAAATAAGGAATATCAGGTGCCGCTCTGCACCAAATGCGTCATGCCGCATACGAGCGAAAGCATCACCTTCGACAAGGCCGGTGTCTGCACCGTCTGCCATCAGATCGATTTCAAGAAGACCGAAATCGACTGGGACAAGCGCGGCCGCGAGCTCGACGAATTGATCGAGCGGCATCGCGGCAAGTATGACTATGACTGCATCGTTCCCTATTCGGGCGGCAAGGATTCCACCTTCACGCTCTGGTATCTCATCACGCAGAAGAAGATGAAGGTGCTGGTGGTCTCGTTCGACCATGGCTTCTACCGGCCGGCCCTGCTGGAAAACCGCAAGAAGACGCTCAAGAAACTTGGCTCCGATTTCATCCAGTTCACCCCGAACTGGAAGCTCGTGCGCAAGCTCATGTATGAAAGCCTGCGCCGCCGCGGCGATTTCTGCTGGCATTGCCACACCGGCATCTTCTCCTATCCGATGCGGCTCGCGGTGAAGCTGCAGATTCCGCTGCTGATCTGGGGCGAGCCGACCGGCGAATATGCGTCGTTCTATTCCTATGACGAAGTCGAGGAAGTGAACGAGGAGCGATTCAACCGCTTTGTCAATCTCGGCATCACCGCCGAGGACATGAAGGGCATGCTCGACGACACGGTGTCGGATTTCAGGCCCGATCCGCGCGACTTCCTCCCCTACACCTATCCGGCCAAGAAGGACCTGCGCGCGCTCAAATGCGAGTCGGTGCTGCTCGGCCATTACATTCCCTGGGACGTGAAGAAGCAGGTCGAGATCATCAAGCGCGAGCTCGACTGGCAGGGCGCGCCGGTCGAAGGCGTGCCGCCGCAATACGATTACGAGAAGATCGAATGCTTCATGCAGGGCGTGCGCGACTATCTGAAATTCCTCAAGCGCGGCATCGGGCGTACCAATCACCTGGTCGGCATCGATATCCGCAATGGCCGGCTCTCGCGCGAGGAGGGGCTCGCGCTGATGAAGCAATATGACGGCAAACGCCCGGCGAGCCTCGATCTGTTCCTCGATTATGTCGGCATGAGCGAGGAGGATTTCGAGGAGATCGCGCGCCAGCATGTCGTGTCGCCGAATACCTGGAAGAACGAGCCGCTGCCGCGCGGCGAGCCGCTCGCCGATACGCCGGCCTGGGATCGCACCGTTAAATGACCCTCGTCATCGATTACGGCGCCGGCAACATGCGCTCGGTGCTCAATGCGCTCGACGAACTGGGCGAGACGCCGGCGGTGTCGGACGATCCGGCCGTTGTCGCGAAAGCCGAGCGCATCATCCTGCCCGGCGTCGGCGCGATGAAGCCCGCAATGGCGCGCCTGCGCGCGCGTGGGCTCGACCGCGCCTTGACCGAGGCCGTGCGCGGCCGCGACGTGCCTATTCTCGGCATCTGTCTCGGCATGCAGATGATGTGTTCGGTCGGATATGAAGGCGGCGAGCCGGTCGCGGGGCTTGGCTGGATCGAGGGCGATGTCGTCATGCTGGAAGGCGCGCCGCCGCAGCGCCGCGTGCCGCATTTCGGCTGGAGCGAAGTGCAATGGAAGGCGGGTTGCCCGCTCTCGAACAAACTGCGTTCAACGTCCGCCTTTTATTTCTGCCACAGCTATCACGCGGTCGCGAAGAACCCTGAAGATGTCGCCGCCACCATGGAATTCGGCGCTCCGCACACCGCCGCCCTGTGGAACGGCTCGGCCATCGCCGTGCAGTTCCATCCCGAGCGCAGCGGCAAGTCCGGCTTGCAGCTTCTGGAGAATTTCCTCGACTGGGACGGCGTCAGCCGGATCGCGGCGTAAGAAAAATGGCGTATGGCCGTCTCATTCCCGCGATGCTGTTGTCGTCCGGACGCCTGGTGAAGGGCCGCCGCTTCGGCGATCACGAAGACGCCGGCAATCCGGTGACCACGGCGCGCATCTATAACGACCAGATGGCGGACGAAATCGTGGTGCTCGATATCGACGCGACGCCGAAGGGCCGCGGCCCGGATCTCGAAACGCTCGCGGCGTTGACGCAGCGCTGCTTCGTGCCGGTCGCCTTCGGCGGCGGCATTGCGAGCGTGGAAACGGCGGCGGCGGCTTTGCGCGCGGGCGCCGACAAGATCATCGTCAACTCCGCCGCGCAGGCGCGGCCGGAATTCCTGAGCGAACTCGCCGGACAATTCGGCAGCCAGGCGGTGGTCGCCGCCATCGACGTGATCGATACGCCGGCGGGCCCGCGCGTCGCCGCGGATCAGGGCCGCAAGGCGACCGCGCGCAAGCCGGCCGAATGGGCGGCCGAGGCCGCCGCCGCCGGGGCGGGCGAGATTTTTCTCACCTCCGTCGATCGCGAGGGCGGGCGTGGCGGGCTCGATCTCGCGCTGACGCGCATGATCGCGGAAGCGGTTCCGATCCCGGTCATCGCGCATGGCGGGGTCGGTCGGCTCGAGGATTTCGTCAGTGCTTTCACCGAAGGAGGCGCTTCGGCGGTCGCCGCCGGACGCATGTTCCAGTTCGCCGACAACAATCTCATCAAGGTGCGCCGCTACATGGTGCAATCCGGCCTGCAATTGCGGAGCGCCTGATGCCTGAATCTTTCTCTTTCACCTGTGATATGGTCCGTCAGGAGCAGGAGGCGTCGTGGCGGCGCCTGCGCATCCGGCGTTCCGATCGAGCGTCTGCGAGGTTGTCATGAATATCCTGGAACGCCAGCCCTATAGCAGCGACCCCTACACCGCGAATTACGGGTCGCAGCACATCAAACAGATGCTCGGCGAGCGCTACGGCGAACGCTATTACAAGTATCGCGAGGATTGGGCCCGCGCCGGATTCGACTGGCTGCCGGATTATCCGATCAATCTCATTTTCGATCTGGTCGACAAGTGCAATCTGGCGTGCCCGCAATGCCTGCGCGCGCCCGACCTGATCAAGGATTACGGCGGCTTCATCGGCACCAAGAAATATCTCAACACCGAGACGATCCTGCGCATTCTCGACGAAAGCAAAGGATACAATCTGCCGTCGGTGAATATCGGCGGCAGCGGCGAATGCACGTTGCATCCGGATTTCGTGGCGATCTGCGACGCGGTGATGAAAATCGATCCGTGCGAATTTCGCATCATCACCAACGGCCTTCGCCTGCAGGGCGACACGGCGATCGCGATGGTCGATCTCGGCGTGCACATGCTCTCGGTTTCGATCGACGGCTTCAGCGCTGCGAGCTTCGCGGCCTCGCGCGGCAAGGCGCATCGCTACCAGCAGGTCGTCGATAACGCGGTAAAGTTCGCGGAACTGAAAGCCAAGCGCAATGCCAAATGGCCGCTGCTGCGCGTGTCCTTCGTCGAGCAGGAAGGCAACCGGCACGAGACCAAGGACTTCATCAAGTTCTGGTCGGACTACGCCGACATGATCGACGTGCAGTCCTATCATAATTTCCGCCAGACCGACGGCTTCGACACCTCATTCACGTGCGACGAGCCGTTCAAGCGCATCACGGTCTGGGCTTATGGCGGCGCGGGACCGTGCTGCGGATTTCCGGGCATCGTCTATAACGTCGGCGATTTCGAGAAGCGCACCATTCACGACATCTGGCATGGCCCCGAGATCGAGCGCATCCGCACCATGATGCGCACCAAGGAATACGAACTCGCCTGCCTGCAATGCCAGGGCGCGCGGACAGTGATCTGATCGGCCGGAAGCCGCCCGGTTTCATCAGCCTGCTTGGCCATTGACGATGTCCGCCCGGAATAACGTGGCGCGTTCGCTCGCGCCGTATCAGCGCATCGCGGTCTGGGGCGCCGGCTCGCTCGGCGCGCTTGCGATGGAGCGGTGGCTGCCGCGCGAGCGCGTGAGCGCGGTGCTCGACAGCGATCCGGCCAAGCAAGGCAAGCCGTTCCACGGACTCACGGTGTCGGATCCGGCGACGGCCGACCTGTCCGGATACGATGTGATCGCGGTCTGCATCACGGCCTATTTGGAGGCGTTCGAGGAGATCGCGCGCCGGGGCTTTCGCGGACGCTTCTTTTCCATCTACGAATTGATGACGGATACCGGCGGCCAGCCGCAAAGCGAGCTGGAAAAGCTCTCGATCGATTATCTTCGCGCCCGCAACGGAAACCTGTTTCTGACTTTGCTCAGCCGCCCGCAATTCATGACCGTCGCGACCTATCGCCTGACCCGGCATTGCGATCAGACGCCGATGCTGCGTCCTCTCTTTTATGTGGCGCTGTTCTTTCACTATCTCAGCTGTGCATTCACGAAAATCGAGTTGCCTTGCACCGTGAAAGCCGGAGCAGGGCTCTGGTTTCCGCATCTTGGCGGAACGGTCTTCAACAAGGACGTCGAGCTCGGCGCATGCGTCAATATCTTCCAGTTTACCACCATCGGCGCGGACGATAGCGGACGCATGCCGCGCATCGGCAGTTTCGTGACCGTGAATACCGGCGCGGTCGTGCTGGGCGACGCGACGATCGGGGATCATTCCCGTATCGGCGCGAACGCGACGGTGCTCGGGCTGTCGTGTCCGGCGGGCAGCACGCTGGTGGGAACGCCGGCGCGCGTGATCAGGACGCAGAATGTTGCGGCCGACCGTGCGAAGGCCGCGGCGGCCTGACATGAACGCGATCGCCAGCAAGAACGAGCGCCGCGCGGCGGCGGCCAGCGAGGCCGCGGATATCGCCGGCTATTTCGACCGGCTGTTTCCGCTGCTGCGCAGCCTGACCGGCGCAGGCGTGCGGCAATCGCTCGATATTCTCGGCGAATTGTTGCCGCTCGAGCGGATCGAGATTGCGTCCGGCACGAAAGTGTTCGACTGGACCGTTCCGCAGGAATGGGTGGTGCGCGAAGCCTATCTCGAAGGGCCGGACGGAAAACGCATCCTCGATATGCGCGACAGCAATCTGCATCTGCTGAATTACTCGACCGGCTTTCGCGGCGAGGTGTCGCGCGAGGAGCTCGACGAGCATCTGCACAGCCGCGCCGACATGCCGGACGTCATTCCCTACGTGACGAGCTATTACAAGCCGCGCTGGGGCTTCTGCCTGCCGCATCGTGTGCGTGAGGCGTTGCCCGCCGGCAATTATCGCGTGGCGATCGATGCCGATCATATCGACGGCGCCATGAGCCTCGGTGAAGCGGTGCTCAGGGGCGAGACGGCGGAAGAAGTGCTGATCGCCTCGGACATCTGCCATCCGTCTCTCGGCAACGATGAATTGAGCGGTCCGCTGGCGCTGGCGTTCCTTTATCGCCGCATCGCGGCCTGGCCGAAGCGGCGGTTGACCTATCGCTTCGTGCTGCATCCGGAAACCATCGGAAGCATCGCCTATCTGTCTTTGCGCGGACAACGTCTCGCGGCCCATTGCGTGGCCGGTTTTGTGGTTTCCAATGTTGGAGTCTCGGCGCCCTTCCGTTACAAGCGTTCGCGCCGCGGCAACAGCCTCGCCGATCGCGCCGCCGTAAGCGTCTTGCGCGAGCGCTGGCCGCAGGCGCACGCCATTTCGGATTACGCGCCCGTCGGCAGCGACGAGCGGCAATATTGTTCGCCGGGTTTCGATCTGCCGGTCGGCGTGCTTTCGCGCACGCCGGATCGTTATCCCGAATATCACACCTCGCTCGACAATCGCGATTTCGTGTCGTTCGACGCGCTGAGCGAAACCGTGGACGCTTATGAAGCAATCTGCCGCAAGATCGACAATGCCGTGCGCTATCGCAACCTGTCGCCCTATGGCGAGCCGCAGCTTGGGCCGCGCGGGCTCTATCACAATATCGGCCGGGCCGGGCCGCCGGAAGCGATGACGCAGGCGCTGCTCTGGGTGCTCAACCTGTCGGACGGCGATCACGATCTTGAAGCGATCGCGGAGCGCAGCGGCATCGGACTCGAATTGATCGCGGAAGCGGCGGCGTCCGCGCACAAGGCGGGACTGCTCGCGGATTCGGGCGCCATTCAACGATGATATCCGCGCGCGCCATTCTCGATTGCATCCGGCCGCTGATCGGCGACAAGCCGCGCATTGTCGTGCTGCATTCGAGCCTCTATCCGTTCCGGCTCAGCGAATCCGAATTCAAATGGCCGCTCTTGCGCGCGATCGATCAGTTGATCGCGGACGGTCACACCATCGCTGTGCCGACCTTTACCTTCGATTTCTGCAAGACCGGGCGCTTCGATATGCATCGCTCGCGTCCCGAAACCGGCCAACTCGGGCGTCTGGCGATGGAATTGTCCGCGTTCCGGCGCAGCGCGCATCCGATCTATTCGTTCGCGGTCGCAGGGCCGCGCGCGGATGAAATCCTGCGCTGCGAGAGCAGCACGACATTCTCCGCAGACTCGCCGTTCGGACTGTTCGACCGCGAGAATGCCCGGCTCGTGATGTTCGGCTGCGGCTGGGAATTCTGCACGCAGTTTCACTATTACGAGGAAGAAGCGGGCGTTCCTTATCGGCTCTATAAGACCTTCGAGCCGGCATCCGGCGAGAGCGCGCGTCCCGCAAAGATGTTCGTTCGCAATCTCGAGATTGGCGCGCGCAACGATTTCGCGGCCGCCCTGTCCGCGCTCGATGGAAAGAATGCGATCGCCCGCGCACCGCTTGGCGAAGGCAAGGTCGAGGCGGCCGATTGCAGGGATTTCGGCGCGGCCTGCCGCGCGCTGCTCAAGGCCGATCCTTACGCCTTCGTTGCCGATGCGCCGCAGATGCGCCGCCGCGAAGCCGATCTGCTGCGGCGTGACAAGAACCCGCCCTTGCGTGTCGCTGTTCTCGGCTCGTCGAATGTCGAGACTCTGGCGATGGCGCTGCGAAACAGGCTCGAAGGCCTCGTTCCCGACCGCCGGATCGACATCCATAAAGCGGGTTACGGTCAGGCGATGGCCGAGGCGATGACGCCGGGCTCGGCGCTCGAGCGCTTCACACCGGATTTCGTCTTCTTCGTCGATCGCCTGGAAGACATCTATCAGGTGGCGAGCCTGCCCAGTGTCGACGCGCTCGATCGCGGCAAGCTCGGCCTTTATCTCGATGCCGTGGCGGCCTGCGCCGCGCGGCTCAAGGCGACCACGATTGCCGCAACTTTCAAATCGACGCAGCCGGCTGCGTTCAGCGCCGCCGATCCGCGCACGGCGAATGCGACCGGCGAATTCGTGGCCGTCGCCAATGCCGCGCTCAAATCCCGGCTTGCCGAATTCTCCAACGCCTGTCTCGTGGATATCGAATCCGTCACGACGGATGCGCCGATGTCGGACGAGCGGCTCTGGTTTCTCGGCCGTTTCCCGTTCAGCGCGCCGTTCACCGAAAAATTCGCGGACCGGCTTTCAGGGCTGGTGCTCGCGGCCCTGGGCAGGACCGCGCGGCTGCTGGTGCTCGATCTCGACAATACATTGTGGGGCGGGGTGCTGGGCGAGGACGGCGTCGAAGGGTTGGCGCTCGGTGGCGATTTCCCGGGCAACGCCTATCGTCATTTCCAGGGCGTGCTCAAGGAATTGTCGGCGCGCGGCATCGCGCTCGCGATCGTGAGCAAGAACGACGAGACGGACGCGCTGGCTGCGATCAATTCGCTGCCGCATATGCTGATCCGCGAAGGCGATCTCGCCGGCTGGCGCATCGGCTGGGGCGAGAAATCGGCGAGCGTCGCATCGCTCGCGGAGGATCTCGGCCTCGGGCTCGCAAGCATCGCTTTCATCGACGACAATCCGGCCGAACGCATGCGCATGCGCATGGCCTTGCCGGACGTGACGGTGATCGATCTTCCGGACGATCCGGCCGGCTATGCGCGGGCCGTGCTGGAATCGCCTTATCTCGCCTGTCTCAGCGTCACGACCGAGGACCGCAAGCGCGCGAAAAGCTATGTGCAGAAACGCAAGCTCGAAAGCGAGCGCGGGTCGTTCGCCGACGAAGCGGCGTTTCTTCGGCATCTTCAGCCGCGCGTGCAGATCACCTCGCGCGATGCCCGCAACAGCCAGCGCGTGCAGCAATTGATCGCCAAGACCAATCAGTTCAACACCACCTTGCGCCGGTTCACGGCGCCTGAGCTCGATGCTTTCGAAAAGGCAGGCGGCGGCGTCTATGTGATCGCGCTCGCGGATCGTTATTCCGAACAGGAAAATATCGGTGTGATCGCTGTCGATTGGTCGGCGTCTCGCGGCGTCATCGATCCGTTTCTTCTGTCCTGTCGCATTCTCGGTCGTGGCGTCGAAACGGCGGTGCTGGCATGGCTGGTTGATGAAGCGAGGGCGCGCGGCATCGCCGAAATCGTCGGCAAGGTGATCGAGGCGCCGCGCAATGAGCCGGCGCGCAATGTCTATCGTACGCATGGCTTTGCTGCCGGAAAGGTGGCAGGCGAGTGGGTCTATGAGGCGCGCGACAAGACGCTCATGGTTCCGGACTGGGTCGAATTGCGCGCCAATATACGGGAGACCGCGCATGCTTGAGCGCGCCGACCGGACGTTTACGAGCTTTGCCGCGGGCGACTATGTCACCTTCACGCGCCGATTCACGGCCGCCGACTTCAAGGCGTTCGAGAAGCTGAGCGGGGACTCAAATCCGCTGCATCACGATGCAGCTTATGCAGCGGACACGCGTTATAAAAAGCCGATTGTGCCGATTTTCCTTGCGGCGTCGCCACTCTCGGCCATTGCAGGGACGATGTTGCCGGGGCACCGATCTCTGATCCTGTCGTCGTCGCTGCGTGCGCTCGCGCCTGTGCCCTATGACACCGACATTTCTTATTCAGCCAAGATCGTTTCGACACTCGATGCCGGCTCAACATTGGCGTTACGCGCCATCGCGTTCCAGAGCGATCAGGTGCTGATTGATGCTGACCTGCTGGTACAGGTGCGGGACGATGTCGATGCCTCGCGGGCCCCGAAACATGATTCGTCCGTGGCAATCCGCCGCCGTGACCTAAAGCGCGCGCTCATTACTGGCGCGGGCGGCAGCATCGGTGGCGCAGCGGCGCGGGCGCTCGCGCGGGCCGGCTGGTCGCTTGTTTTGCAGCAGCGTGGCGCTTCTCCTGAAGCGCTCGTGCGTGACTGTAAGGACTTCGGCGTTGAGGTCGAGAGCGTCGCCGCGGATCTTGAAAAGACGAAGGATGTGGATGCTCTGTGCGAGCGGCTGCGTGCGCGCGAGGATATCGGTGCGGTCGTCCATACGGCGTCGCCTCCACTCGACGCTCCGCTGCAGTCGCTCAATGCCGTCAATCATGCGGCGTTGCGCAAAATTTCCGAGGCGCTGATCCCCTCGATGCTGACGGCACAGGACGGACATATTCTTTTTGTTGGATCTTCAGCGGTTCAGCACAATACGCGTGGCTGGGACGACTACATCGCGGCAAAGGCGGCAGCGTCGCATTGGACGTTGGCGCTCAACGACCGCTATGGCCGCTTCGGGATTACGGGAACCGTTGTTGCCCCCGGTTATGTGCGTACGTCCTATTCGGACCGCCACCGTCCCGCCGATGCCGACGCTTTGCTGCCGGAAGAGGTGGCCGAACGTGTCCTCGCATGTCTGTTGGGCGAGAAGGGCGTGGGACAATATGTGTGGCTTGAGCCGAATGCTTTGCGGTTTGGCGCCTTCGGATTTCGCAGCGCAGACGGCGCCCGCGGCATCGCTACTGCGCAAACCGGTACAGGCGCGGGCCAGGCGGTAAAAGCCGCATCCGCGCCGGTTTCCGGCGAGGCTGTTGTCGATGATCTGGTGTGCGCCTTTTTTGGTGCCGCGCCAGGAACCGACCTCAGCGAAGCGGGCATCGACCGCTATCCCGGCTGGGATTCGCTGCGGCATTTCGAGTTGATGCTGCATCTGGAACAGGAATTGGCGATCCGTTTTTCATCCACCGACCTTGAACGCACGACCGATATGCGGCGGCTGCGCGAGGTCGTGGCGGAGCGGCAAGCGCAGGCGCGCCGTTGACATGAAATCTGCGCCACACTCCAACTTGCCGACCGTCGCGCTGTTCCCGCGCCATGCGACGTCGTGGGTCAAGCTGTTCGATCTTGCGTGCATGCTGCGCGAGGGTCAGAAAATCCGTCCGGTGATGATCCTGCCGACGCCGGACATGTCCGGCTATGCCGTGCTGTGCAGCGATGAAAAAATCGAAACGATCGATCTTTCTACGGCGCGCGAAGCGGAAATCGCGAAAAGCGGGGGATTGTTGCGCGCAATTCTGGCGCGGCTGGACAATTTATTCGCCCGTCACGACCGGATCGCGAATTGCCTTCCGGTCTCGCTGCTGCGCTTCGTCGATATGCGCCGGCGGCTGCGCAGCGAATATGATGTATTCCGTGGAGCGCTTGCGACATTGGCGCCTGCCGCCGTCATGGCGCCGGGTGACCGGGAAGCAAGCCCGGTCGCGGCTTTCCTGAAAGCGGCGGCCGATCTCGGAATTCCGATCGTCAACGCAAGTTTCGGTTCGCCTTATGCCGAGGGCGTGGCGTTGTCGCGCGTGGGTTTCCCGCGTTTCAGTCTGGAATGGCGACATGTCCCGCCGGTTCTGAACTATGTCGCGGCGCTTCTGTTCCCGCGCCAGGTCTACAACGCGCCGCAGGGCCGCATGCTGTTCTCGCCCGCGTGGCTCACATTTGCTCACTCCAGCCTCGGTATGCTGTCGGATAACCCCTGGGTGCAAGGCGGGGGATTAAGCGATTATGTGCTGCAGCACGACGCGCGCCGCCGGCAGGGTTTCATCGATCTCGGCGTACCGGCGCGCAAGCTTGTCGACGTCGGCGATCCGTCGCTCGATCTTCTTTACGCGGTCTATCGCGAGCGGGATAAAGTGCGAGCCGAGCTTCTGAAGGCGCACGCGCTGCCGCAGCGCCCGAAGCTTGTGATCTTCTCGGTCCCGAACGACGCCGAACATGGCGTGTGCGATATGACGAGTCATCTTGAGCGCATGCGCGGATATTTCGAGGCGCTCGGCAAAAGCGGGGCGAATGTGCTGGCCTCGCTGCATCCGAAATCGCGCAGGGAGGATTATCAGCCGCTCGCGGCTGCATCCGGCGTGACGCTGATGAACGAGCGCCTTGCCAACGCGCTGCCGGCCGCCGATCTCTTCGTCTGCAGCACGTCGAGCACGGTGTTCTGGGCGCGGCTTTGCGGGATTCCAACGGTGCATCTCAATTATTGGAAAGTGCTCGACGCGGATTTCGAAGGCGTCGCCGGCGTCGAGAATGTCGAAACCCCGGCGGAATTCGCCAGGGCGCTGACGCGCCATATCGCGCTCAACACGATCGATCCGGCTTTCCAGCGTGAGGCGGCGCGCTTGCGCGAGGACAACCAGTTCGACGGAAAATCGGCGGAGCGCATTCAGCGATTCCTGCTCGGCCTCGTGCCCATTTCAAACCGCAAGAAGGATGAGCCCGCCGCGCCCCAGCGCGCGGCCGGCGTGTAAAGCATGAAAGCGATTTGCGTCATTCCCGCGCGCGGCGGGTCCAAGCGGTTGCCGCGCAAGAACGTGGTGGATTTCTTCGGCAAGCCGATGATCGCTTATTCTATTCTAGCGGCGACGGCGTCCGGACGCTTCGAGCGCATCGTGGTGTCGAGCGACGACGCCGAGATACTCGAGATCGCGCGGAAATTCGGCGCCGATCCGGTCGAGCGCAAGTCGACGCTGGCCTCCGACACTGCACGGGTCTCGGAAGTGTTGCTCGATTTCCTCGATCAGGAAGAGGTGGCCGGGCGAAAGCACGACATCATCAGCTGCCTGTTCGCGGCCGCGCCCTTGCGGCGCGCGGAGGACGTCAAGGCGGTGATCGATCTGATCAAGCCGGGCGAATGTCATTTTGCTATCGCCGTCACCGAATATGATCTGCCGCCGCATCAGGCGCTCAAGCTCGAGGCCGATGGCGCGCTGCATCCGATGTGGCCCGACCTCGTCGATCTGCGCGACGAACAGGTCGGCAAGCTCGTGGTCGATAACGGCAGCACCTATGCGGCGACCGTCGAGGCCTTCCGCAAGCAGAAGAATTTCTACGGCAGCCCCTTGCGCGGCCATGCCATGCCGCGCGAGCGCTCGGTCGATCTGAATTCAGCCGTGGACCTCGAGATCGCCAAGGTCCATTACCGCCAGTTCAACGGCTAATCGCCACCAAAATCCGAAACGGAAAACCAGATGCTCGACAAATCCAAAAGCCGTTACGCGCGTTCGAATGAATTGCTTGCCCGCGCGCGCAAGGTCATTCCGCTCGGTACGCAGACCTTCTCCAAGAGCTATCAGCAATTCCCGGAAGGGGCAGCGCCGCTCTTTCTCACGCACGGCAAGGGTTCGCGCGTGTGGGACGCCGACGGCAACGAATATATCGACCTGATTTCCGGTCTGCTGCCGGTGCTGCTCGGTTATCGCGATCCGGATGTGGACGCCGCCATCAAGGCGCAACTCGACCGCGGCATCGTGTTCTCGCT
>CAMDXM010000109.1 GCA_945878025.1 Pseudorhodoplanes sinuspersici
CACAAGTCGGCTATAGCCGACTTGTGATGGCCCGGCTGCGCCGGGCACCTCAGGGTGACGGTGATAGGCCTTCGCCAATACTCTACTCCGCGATCTTCACATATTCGAAGTCGCCCGGCTTGTTGTCGATGCCGACCTTGGGCGGCGAAATCCAGTCCGCGAATTTCCCCGGCTCACTCACCGGCTTCATCAGCTCCGCGATGAAATCGCCGTCGGCCTTCGACGGCAGCCATTCGTCCTTGCGCTTGTTCCACGCCGCATCGTCGAGCAATTCGCCCGTGGGCGAGGCCTTCACCGTCTTGAACTCGCCGATCTGGCGATGGAAGGCGACATGCGGCAATTCGAGTTTGAATTTCACGCCGGTCTTCTCGATGATCTTGTTCCAGCGCTCGACGCCCTTGCCGCAATCGACGGTGTAATCGTCGCGCAGCCGCATGTTGAGCGCGGTCAGAGCCGGCTCGTCCACGCGCCTGATCACCCCGTCCACGAGCTTGAGCACCGGATAGATGTCGCCCGTCAGCCTGTGGTCGTCGGCGATCTTGGTTTCCTGGAAGCGGCCCTTGATGCCGGCATTGAAGGCATTGGCCGCGTTGGTCGAGACTTCCGAGCCGAACAGATCGAGCGACAGCGAGTAATGCAGATTGAGTTTCTTCTGGATGGTCGGCAGGTCGATCACGCCGAGCGCGCGGATTTTCGCGATCTCGTTCGGATCCTCGATGCCCGCCGCCTTCATCGCCTCGCAGGTGCGCTGGATGGTGCGGCCGATGCCGGTCTCGCCGACGAACATGTGATGCGCTTCCTCCGTCAGCATGAAGCGGCAGGTGCGCGAGAGCGGGTCGAAGCCCGATTGCGCGAGGCTTTCGAGCTGCATCTTGCCGTCGCGGTCGGTGAAGAAGGTGAACATGAAGAAGGAAAGCCAGTCCGGCGTTTCCTCATTGAATGCGCCGAGCATGCGCGGCGCATCGGCCGAACCGGAACGGCGGCGCAGAAGATCGTCGGCTTCCTCGCGGCCGTCGCGGCCGAAATATTTCTGGAGGAGATACACCATCGCCCACAGATGCCGGCCCTCTTCCACATTGACCTGAAAGAGATTGCGCAGGTCGTAGAGCGACGGCGCGGTCTTGCCGAGAAAGCGCTGCTGCTCGACGGAGGCCGGCTCGGTGTCGCCTTGAATGACGATAAGCCGGCGCAACATGGCGCGGTGTTCGCCCGGCACTTCCTGCCAGGCCGGCTCGCCGTAAGCCTGGCCGAACGGAACCTTGCGGTTTTCCTCCGCCGGCGCGAGCAGGACGCCCCAGCGGTAATCCGGCATTTTCACGTAATCGAATTTCGCCCAGCCTTTCGGGTCGACGGAAACGGCGGTGCGCAGATAGACCAGCGATTCATTGAAGCCCTCGGGGCCGGCATCCTTCCACCAGTCGATGTAACCGGGATGCCAGGTTTCCAGCGCCTTGAGCACGCGGGCGTCGTCGGTGAGGCCGACATTGTTCGGGATCTGCGTCGAGTAATCGACATTCATGAGATTCATGGAACGCTCCTCTTTTCTTCTCCTCCCCCTGCAAGGGGGAGGTCGGCGAGCGAAGCTCGCCGGGTGGGGGTCTTGGAGGCGTCGAAACTTGACCCCTCCCCGGCGCTACGCGCCGACCCTCCCCTTTCAGGGGAGGGAGGAAACTTCTTCGTCGCTCTCTGCTCCGTCATCCTGAGGTGCCCGGCGCAGCCGGGCCTCGAAGGATGGACGGCCATTCATTCGCGCCGTCGCCCTTCGAGGCTCGCCGCAAGCGCGGCTCGCACCTCAGGGTGACGGCGAATTCCCTAAACCCTCTTCATATCGAACACGGCCTTCTGCCCCGTGCCGTAACGGCGTAGCGCGCCGTCCTCGCCGACCGCGTTCGGGCGCTGGAAGATCCAGTTCTGCCACGCGGTGAGGCGCGAAAAGATTTTTGATTCCATCGTTTCCGGCCCGCCGAAGCGCAGATTCGCTTCCATGCCGGTGAGCCCGTCGGGCGAAAAGCTGGCGCGCTCTTCGAGGAAAATGCGGATCTCGTCGTCCCAGTCGATGTCGTCGAAGGCGAAGGTGACAAGGCCAAGTTCTTCGGCGGCATCGGCATCGAGCATCTCGCCGATCTTTCCGCGCGCGGCGTCGAGCGCCGGCGCATCGTGGAGAAAGCGGCTTTCCAGACGCGAAATTCCGTTCGGCATCGGATAGGCGCCGAAATTCATCCCGTTCAGCGCGATCGTCGCCGGCTTCTGATTGCCGCCGTTCAATTGCCCGATCAGCATGTAGGAGCGGTCGCAAGCCAAGGCGATTTCGGCCAGCGTGCCGGCAAAGCAGGAGCCCGGCTCGATCACCGCGACGAGCGAGCGCGACGTGACATCGATGCGCTTGAGCACACGCTTCCAGTAGAGGCGGATTTCGCGCGCCAGCCAGTGAGCCTTGCTGGCGTCGAGTAGCGCGTCATAGTTAAGCACCTGCTCGATATCGCCCGACGACTTGAACACGATCACCGCGAGTTCGAGCTCATTGGAGCGAATGTCGAGAATGGCGTCGTCGAGTTCACGCGCGAGCCGCAGCGGCCAGAAATCCGCGCCTTGTGCCTGCATCGCCTCGGCATTGGCCGGCGGCGGCGTTTCCGGTCCGCGAATGGAGATCGTGGCGGTGCGCCCGGCGCGGTCGTAAGCGACCGACAAGGTGGAATAGTCGATGCCCTTGCCGGTGAATTTGCGCTGCAAGGGCGTGAGCGCGATGCCCTTCGCGCCGGACGGACGATCCGATTTTTTGGCGAAATCCTGCGCGCGCTGCTTCACGGCGTCTTCGAGCTTGGTGTTCGGCGCCACCTCATCCACCAGCCGCCATTCCACCGCGCGCTTTCCGCGCACGCCTTCTTCCGTGGTGCAGAACACGTCGGCATGATCGCGCCGCACCTTGCGTTTGTCGGTGACGCGCGTCAGTCCGCCGGTGCCCGGCAGAACGGCGAGCAAAGGCAGTTCCGGCAGCGACACGGCGGACGAATTGTCGTCCACCAGCATGATGTGATCGGCGGCGAGCGCGAGTTCATAGCCGCCGCCGGCGCAGGAGCCGGTGATGACCGCGATGGTTTTCTGCCCGGAATTCTCGCTCGAATCCTCGATGCCGTTGCGGGTCTCGTTGGTGAATTTGCAGAAATTCACCTTGTCGGAATGCGCCGCGCCCGCGAGCATGCGGATATTGGCGCCGGCGCAGAACACGCGCGGCTTTCCGGAACGAAGCAAAACGACCTTGATTTCCGGATGTTCGAAGCGCAGCCGCTGCAGCACGTCGGCGAGTTCGATATCGACGCCGAGATCGTAGGAATTGAGCTTCAACTCATAGCCTTCATAGAGCCCGCCCTTCTCGTCGACATCCATGACGAGCGTCGCGATTTCGCCGTCGAGCTTGAGCTTCCAGTGCCGGTAGCGCGCAGGCTCGGTCGCGAAATCGATCCGCGTCAAACCGTTCGCGAGCTTGCGATTGCCCTCAGCCATGCATTTCCCCTGGAGCGGGAGGCCTTCGGGCGGCTCCCCATCGATATGCATTATAGTGCATGTTGGTCTCCTGTCCACCGGAATCGCAGGGCGATGCGCGGACCGGCGCGGCCGCAAAGCCGGGACAAATGACCGCCTGGAACCCGGGTTCCAGGAAGAAAATTCCGGAACGGCATCCCGCGGCAAAAGTTACGTCCTGGGGCACAACAACAACCGAGGAGATCACGATGCGGTACGCGATTGCTCTTACGGCGGTCCTCACGGCTCTTGCGCTGTCCGGTCCGGCGAATGCCCAATCCACGCAGGGCAAATATTGTCTGACCGGCGCAACCGGCGCTTCGGCCAATTGCTCGTTCCAGAGCATGGCCGCCTGCGAGAAAGCGAAAACCGGCCAAAGCGAAAAGTGCATGCCCAATTCCATCACCACGGGCTCGGGCGCCGGCACGAAAGACAACTCGAAGCAGTAACAAGCTTTATCCAACTCGATTACGCCAAATCCGACCTCATCCTGAGGAGCGCGAAGCGCGTCTCGAAGGATGGGGTCGGCCCATTATTCTGTGGCGTCATCCTTCGAGACGCGCTTCGCACTCCTCAGGATGAGGGTTAGGTAGCGATCGTGATGGGGGTCAGGCCGCGATCCGCCCTTCGGCGTGATCGCGCAACAGCCGGTTGGCGAAATCCGACACCGCTTTCAGCGTTGCTTCGGGCGCTTCGCGCTGCGGCGAATGTTTCGCGCCGGACAGCAATGCGGCCTCGACCGGGCAATAGCATTCTTCCTGTGCGACCCCGATCTGCTTCACCGTTCCGTATTGATCGTCCTCGCCCTGCACGATCAGGATCGGGACGCGGATATAAGCGAGTTCCTGCGTGATATCCCATTCGCGGAATTTCGGATCGAGCCAGGCATCGTTCCAGCCGCGGAATGCGTTGTCGGGATCCTTGTGCCAGCGGCCGAGTTTTGCGCGCAGATCGGTTTGCGCATAAGCGGTCTTCGCCTCGGCGATCGATTTGACGCTCACATCCTCGACGAAAAAATGCGGTGCGATCAGGATAAGGCCGCGAATGCGGTGATCCTGGATGCTGCCGGCATAGATCGCCGAGATGGATGCGCCGTCGCTATGGCCGAGCAGCAGGCCGCGCTTGAACCCGATCCCCGACAGGAGCCGCGGCAGGATTTCGTGCGCCTCGTCATGCATGTAGCTGAGCGGACGCGGCAACGTAACGGGGCTCGACTGCCCGTATCCGGCGCGGGAATAGACGAAAATGCCGGCCCCGGTCGCAGCCGAAAGCCTGTCCGGAAAATCACCCCACATGCCGGCGCAACCGAGCCCCTCGTGCAGCATCACGATGGTGGGCGCGCGGTCCGGCCTCGGGCCGATCATGCGGTATTCAAGGCTCACACCGCCGACATCGAGAAAACCGGAATCGGAAAGCTGTGTCATCGTGTCCAGCCCTGCACCAGCTTGAACAGGCGATCCGCGCTCTTGTCGATTTTTTCGCCCGAGGTATCGAGTTCGGCTTCGGCCTGCGCATAATCCGCGCGCCGCGCTTCGAGAATGGCGACGAGATCGGCCATCGCCTCGCGGTTCTCGGCCATCGGCCGAAAATCGCCCTGCTCCATCACGCGGCTCATATGCTCCTGCGGCTTCGCCTGCACCCACACCGTATGCGCGCGCCGCAGAAGCAGCGCGTAGGTCTCCGCGCTCGCGACAATGCCGCCGGCGGTGGCGATCACAATCCTGTCGTTGTCGGCGAGCACGCGTTCCAGGCATTTGCGCTCGTAGCGGCGGAAGGTGTTGACGCCCGACATCTCGATCAGCAGCGAGACGCTCGCGCCATATTCCTGCTCGACCACGCGATTGAGCTCGACGAAGGGATAGCCGAGCTTGTCCGCGAGCATCCTGCCGAGCGTCGACTTGCCGGCTCCGCGCAGGCCGACGAGCGCGATGCGCCGCGCGCGGTCGGCGGCGGCATTGTCGTGGATACGCTGTTCGATCATGTCCGCGATCGAGGGCCATTCGGACCGCGGCAGGCGGCCGAGCATTTCGGCGATGCCGGACATCGCGGCGCTGCGCGCGCCGTCGGCCGGCAAAAGATCCGCGACCGGCATCTCGAAGGCGTCGGCAATCGCCTTGAGCACGATGACGGACGGATTGCCCTGCCCGCTCTCGATCTGCGCCAGATAGCGCTCGGAAATACCGGAATCGCCCGCAAGCTGGCGGCGCGTGATGCCGCGCTTGGCGCGGCCATGGCGAACGAGCCTGCCGACATCGGATGCGAATTGCGCGGCGTCCGCCGCCACGGCTTGCGGCGCGGCGGACGCCTTTTCGCGTTTTTTGGTCTTGCTGACGGCCACAAATCTGATCCCTTGCAACATGCACAATAGTGCATGTCAGCGCGAACCGGAAGATGAAAATCGCGGCCGCGCGGCCCGCCGCCTAAATCCCGAGATAGCGATGTTGAATATCCGGCGCGGCGGCCAACTCGCCGGACGTGCCCTGCCACACCACGCGCCCGCGCTCGATCAGGTAATGGCGGTCGGCGATTTGCGTCAGCGCCTCGACATTCTTGTCGATGACGAGAATGGCCTGGCCGCGCGATTTCAGCCGCGCAAGGCAGCGCCAGATTTCCTCGCGAATGAGCGGCGCCAGACCCTCGGTCGCCTCGTCGAGAATGAGCAGCCGCGGATTGGTCATCAGCGCACGGCCGATCGCGAGCATCTGCTGCTCGCCGCCGGACAATTGTCCGCCCATATTGCCGAGGCGTTCGGCGAGCCGCGGAAACAGTTCGCAGACGGATTCAAAACGCCAGGGATCGGACGCGCCCGAGCGGTTCGCCGCGGTCGCGATCAGATTTTCGCGCGTCGACAAATTTGGAAAAATCTGGCGGCCTTCCGGCACGAGGCCAACGCCGAGCTTCGCCACGCGATAGGCGGGAAGGCCGCGGATATCCTTGCCATCGAAGCGGATCGCGCCGGCCCGCGCCGGCGTGAGTCCCATGATCGAACGCACGGTCGTGGTCTTGCCCATGCCGTTGCGGCCCATCAGCGTGACCATCTCGCCCGGCGCGATTTTCAGCGACAGGCCGAACAGCACCTGGCTCAGGCCGTAACAGGTTTCGATATTCTCGACCTCGAGCAAGGTCCCGGACAAATCATCGGACATGTTGCTAGACATGGCGCGCCACCACGTCTTTTTCGCCGAGATAAGCGCGCCGCACTTCCGGATTGACGCGGATCTCATCCGGTTTGCCGGTCGCGATCACGCGCCCATAGACCAAAACGGAAATGCGGTCGGCGAGCGCGAACACGGCTTCCATGTCGTGCTCGATCAGGAGGATCGTGTATTCCTTCTTCAATTCGCGCAGCAATGCAACGAGACGCGCGGATTCTTCCGGCCCCATTCCAGCCATCGGCTCGTCGAGCAACAGCATCCGGGGCCTGGTCGCAAGCGCCATCGCGATTTCAAGCTGGCGATGTTCGCCGTGGCTGAGATCGGCGACCGGAACATCGGCACGAGAAGCGAGGCCGGAACGCGCGAGCGCGGCGCGGGCGGGCGCCCGCAATGACTCCTGTTTGCGCGCCGGACGCCAGAACCGGAACGAATGCCCGTCATGCGCCTGCACCGCGAGCGCGACATTGTCGAGCACGCTCATGTCGAGAAACAGCGAGGTGATCTGGAACGAGCGCGCGAGCCCGAGCGTGCTGCGCTGATAGGTCGGGAGCGCGGTGATGTCGGCATCCGCGAAACGGATATGCCCGGCATCGGGCGTGATCTCGCCGGTCAATTGTCCGATCAGCGTGGTCTTGCCGGCGCCGTTCGGACCGATGATCGCGTGCAATTCGCCAGCCGGCACCACGAGCGAGACGTTCTCCGACGCGGTCACGCCGCCGAAGCGCTTGCTCACACCCTCGATATGCAGGAGCGTTTCAGCCACGGCGCAGACTCGCGAGCAATCCGTCGATGCCACCGCGCGCGAACAGCACCACGAGCAGCAGCATCGGCCCGAGAATAAGCTGCCAATATTCCTTGGCGGTCGCGACATCGTGTCCGGTGACGACACGGCCGGCGACGCTGATCACATAGGGAAGCGCCTCTTCCAGCACCAGGAGCGCAACCGCGCCGATGGTCGGCCCGAACAGCGAACCCATGCCACCGAGAACCACCATCACAATCAGGTCGCCTGAGCGCGTCCAGTGCATCATCGCCGGGCTGATGAAGTCGGTGTGATTGGCAAGCAGCACGCCGGCGAGGCCGCAGATCATGCCGGCGATGACGAAACAGGCAAGCCGATAGCGGAATGTCGGAAACCCGATCGCACGCATGCGCCGGTCGTTGGAGCGCGAGCCCTGGATCACCATGCCGAAACGCGAATTCACGATGCGCCAGACCAGATAGATCGATCCCATCAGAATAACGAGGCAGAGATAATAGAACACGGTCTTGTTGGAGAGATTGATCAATCCGCCGAACTGGCTGCGGCGATAGATCGTCAAGCCGTCGTCGGCGCCGTAGCGGTTCAGGCTGACGGCGACGTAATAGATCATCTGCGCGAAGGCGAGCGTGATCATGATGAAATAAACGCCGCGCGTGCGCAGAGACAAAATTCCGATCACGAATGCGATCGCCCCCGACACGACCAACGCGAGCGGCCATTGCACGAAGCCGGACGTCACACCTTCGAAAGCGAGAATGCCGACCGCATAGCCGCCGGTGCCGAGATAGGCGGCATGTCCGAAACTCACCATGCCGCCATAGCCCATGATCAGATTGAGGCTCGTCGCCGCGATCGCGAGAATGACAATGCGAGTGAACAGGCTCAAAACGAAATTGTTTCCGATCCAGACGGCGTATACCGGCACCAGGAACAGCGCCAGCACCAGCGCCGCGATGAAAGCGTTTCGCGCGGTGAGATGCGGCGTCATCGGTTGCCCGCGGCCGGAAACAGCCCCTCGGGGCGCAGCACCAAAATCACCGCCATCAGGAGATAGATCAGCATCGACGACAAAGCGGGGCCCGCGGTCGACGCCGCGGCCTGGCTCAGGAACAGTTTCAGCAGATCGGGCATGAAGGCGCGGCCGACGGTATCGATCAGCCCGACGAAGATCGAAGCGATGAACGCGCCGCGGATCGAACCGATGCCGCCGATGATGATGACGACGAAGGCAAGAATGAGGATGTTCTCGCCCATGCCGATCGAGGCGGTCAGGATCGGCGTCTGCATCAGGCCGGCGAGCCCTGCGAGCGCGGCGCCGATGCCGAACACGAGCGTGTAGAGCAATTTGATGTTGATGCCGAGCGCGCCGATCATTTCCCGGTTCGAAGCGCCGGCGCGGATCAGCATCCCGATGCGGGTGCGCATGACGATCACATAGAGAAAGCCCGCGACCGCGAGCGCGACCACGATGATGGCGAAGCGGTAGGTCGGATAATAGACGCCGGGGAAAATCTCGATCGCGGTGTTGAGCCAGGACGGCAAAGCGAGATTGCGGCCTTCCGGTCCCCACACCAGCCGCACCATCTCATTCGAAAACAGGATCAGCCCGAACGTCGCGAGTACATGGTCGAGATGATCGCGGCCATAGAGCCGGCGCAGCGCCACCATTTCCACGACCACGCCGACGAGAAAAGTCGCGATCAGTGCCAGCAGCGCGCCCAGCACGAAGCTGTCGGTCATCGCCGCGAAAGTCGCGGCAAAATAGGCGCCGATCATGTACAGCGATCCATGCGCCAGATTGACGAAATCCATGATGCCGAAAATCAGCGTCAGGCCGGCGGCGAGCAGAAACAGCAGCAGGCCGAGCTGCAGGCCGTTGAGGCATTGTTCGATGAACAGCAGCATCTGAATTAAGCCGCACGGATTTGGCGGCGATACCCCATTTTTAGCGCGAGCATGATGTTGCCCGACCTTTCTTCGCCCGCCGAAGCGGGCTTCGCGAAGGCGGGAAACCGCTTGGCTCCCTAATGAAACGGGACGGCAGTGGCGTCACCGCCTCTGCCGTCCCGGCCTTTTAGCCTATTACCACTTCATCGGGCATTTGGCCGCGAAATTGTCCTGGCTGTCCTTGACGATGGTCGCGACCGTCTTGAGCACCAGTTCGCCGCTCGCGTTCTTCACCACATCCTGCAGGTAGAAATTCTGGATCGGGATATGGTTGTTGCCGTATTTGTACGGCCCGCGCACCGACTTGTAGTTCGCCTTGCGCATTTCGTTGCGCATGACGTCCTTCTTGGTCAGATCGCCCTTGGCCGCGACCACCGCCGAGTTGATCAGGCCGACGGCGTCATAGGTCTGCGCGCCGTAGAACGACGGCGAGGATTTGTACTTCGCCTTGAAGTCGGCGACGTATTTCTTGTTCGCGTCGTTGGGCAGGTCGTTGACCCAATGCTGCGCGCCCGGAACGCCGAGCGCCAGGTCCTTCTGCCGCGGCAACGACAATTCGTCGATGGTGAACGCGGTGTAGAGCGGGATCTGGCCCTTGAGGCCGGCTTGCGCATATTGCGTGAGGAACTGCACGCCGGCCGCGCCCGGATAGAACACGAAGATCGCATCCGGCTTCGCCGCGCGCGCCTTCGACAATTCGGCCGAGAAGTCGAGCTGGTCCGGCCATTTGGTGAGTTCCTGGCCGACGACCTGGCCCTTGAAGGTCGAGGCCACGCCGGCCAGCATGTCCTTGCCGGCGGCATAGTTCGGGCCGATCAGGAAGACCGACTTCACGCCCTTGGTATTCATGTAGGTGCCCATCGCCTGCGGCGTCTGGTCGTTCTGCCACGAGGTCGAGAAGAAATATTCCGAGCACAGCTCACCGGCAATTTGCGAAGGCCCGGCATTGGAGCTGATCAGGAAGGTCTTGGAATCGAGAACGGGTTTGAGCGAAGCAAGAAGGACGTTCGACCAGATATAGCCAACGACGAAGTCCACCTTGTCGGATTCGATCAGCTTCTCGGTCTTCTGCTTGCCCTGTTCCGGCTTCTGCCCGTCGTCCTCGTAGATCACCTCGACCGGCAGGCCACCCATCTTGCGGCCGATATGATCGAGCGCGAGCTCGAACGAATCGCGCATGTTGTTGCCGATCACGGCGGTGGGGCCGCTGAAGGTCGAGACGAAGCCGATCTTCACCGACTTGCTTTGGGCCAAGGCGGATCCCGCTGTAAGCGCGAGGATCGCGCCCGCGGCCACCATTGTTTTCTTCATTTGACTGCTCCTCCGGATTGAACGAATTCAGATCGTTAACGATAGTCCATTCTAGCGTGAACCTTAGTGCGGCGACGTTTCCGCCCGCAACTTGAAACGTTGGATCTTGCCTGTCGCGGTTTTGGGCAATTCCTGACGAAACTCGATCCAGCGCGGATATTTGAACGGCGCCAGCATAGCCTTCACATGCTCCTGCAACACGCGCGCCAACTCGTCGCAGGCCTTGTCGTGGGCTTTGAGAACCACGAACGCCTTCGGCTTGATCAGGCCATCGCCATCGAGCCAGGCGACGACCGCGCATTCGAGCACGTCGGCATGGGTCTGCAGCGCGCCCTCGACCTCGAAGGGCGAGACGTAAAGGCCGGACACCTTCAACATGTCGTCGTTGCGCCCACAATAAACGTAATAGCCGTCTTCGTCCTGCAGGTATTTGTCGCCGGACCGCGTCCATTCGCCCATGAAGGTGCGGCGCGACTGCGCGCGGTTGTTCCAGTACATGATCGCGCTCGAAGCGCCACGTATCAGCAACTCGCCCATCTCGCCCTGCTTCACCGGCTGTCCGTCGTCGCCGATCAGCTTGAGTTCATAACCCGGCACCGGTTTTCCGGTAGTGCCATATTTCACATCGTCCGCACGGTTGGATAGAAAAATATGCAGCATCTCGGTCGATCCGATGCCGTCGAGAATGTCGCAATGGTATTTTTCCCGGAATCGCCGGCCAATTTCCGGAGGCAACGCCTCGCCGGCGGAGACGCAGCGGCGGAACTTGACGTCACTGCCCGCAGGCGCCGCAGGGCTTGCGAGGAATGCCGCATAGAATGTCGGCACGCCGTAGAACACGGTGACCGGGTGTTTTTTCAAAAGCGCAGCGACGCTGTCGGGCGTCGGGCGCTCATCCATCAAAACGGTCGTGGCGCCGGCCGACATCGGGAAGGTCATGGCGTTGCCAAGACCATAAGCGAAGAACAGCTTGGCGACAGAGTAACAAAGATCGCTCTCGGTGATGCCGAGCACGGGACCGGCATAAAGCTCGTCGGTCAGGCGCAGGCTCGCCTGGCTGTGCACCGTTCCCTTGGGTTTGCCGGTCGAACCCGATGAATAGAGCCAGAACGCCATGTCGTCGCGCGTGGTCGGCGCGGTGTAATCCTCCGGCTTCGCGCCCGCAATCACGTCTTCGAATATCTCGTATTCGCCGCCCGTGCCGCCGGAGACGATGATCTTTTCGAGGTCGGGACAGCGCTTGAGGATCGGGGCGAATTTCGGCAGCAGCGCCTGCGAGACGACGAGCATCTTCGCGCGGCTGTCGGTCAGCATGAATTCGTAATCGCTCTCGGTCAGAAGCGTATTGACTGCGACCGGAATCACGCCGGCCTTGATCGCGCCCAGAAACGCGGTCGGCCAGTCGACGGTGTCGAGCATGCAGAGAAAGACGCGCTCCTCGCGCCGGATGCCGCGCGCACGGAGCGCCGCGCCGAAACGGCCGACGCGATCGGCGAGCTGGCCATAGGTCCAGCTGGCGCGCGAATCGATGAAGGCCGGCTTGTTCGCGCGTCCGGCATTGAGATTGCGCGACAGGATGTCGGCGGCGAAATTGTAATCGCGCGGGATCGCCGCTTCGCCGGCAGGCGCACGCAAATCCGGCGCCGCTCTTTTCGCAGCCTGGGCCATCATTTCCATCCCGCTACGGCATTATTTGATTTCTGTCGTCAGCGAATGGTGCCGTAACCCCACGCCGTATGCACTATACTGCAGGTTGCCTGCCGGGCCGTCAATACAGCCTGGAATGGCTTTAAAGGGCGGATTCGAAGGCAGACGCGACTGTCTTTCCGTCTCCCCTCTTGCGGGAGGGCAATCGCTTTTGGTGCAACTCGAACGGTGAACTCCCTCCCCCTGAAAGGGGGAGGGTCGGGGTGGGGGTCAGTTTGCGCCATGATCGACCCCCACCCGGCTCGCCATAGCGCGTCGAAG
>CAMDXM010000110.1 GCA_945878025.1 Pseudorhodoplanes sinuspersici
GAGCCCGGAATCCATAACCCCGATTCAGGATTATGGATTCCGGGTTCACGCCTCCGGCGTGCCCCGGAATGACGAAAAAGAGTCGTCCCGCGACTAAAGCAACGGGGTCACCGGCGGAAAGTCGACGGATTTGGACTCGTCTTTCTTCGGTTCGTCCGTCTTTCCGCCCGCGCTTGTCTCAGGCTTCTTGATTTCGATTTTGCGGATTTCGCCCTGCGGCGCCGGCGGAGGCTCGACCTTCTTGCTTGCCGATTGCGTCGCCTCCGGCTTGGGCCGCGGAAGCGGCGGTGTGTTATCGGGCGATTTCTGCGGAGCGACCGAAGCCGAACGCGCCGAGGGGCTGGTATTCACCTTCGGCGCCGTGATCCGCCGCTGCGGCGACGAAGGCGCGGGCGCGAGCGAGCCGGTGCGCCCGTCGTAAGCCTCGTCGTCGTCTTCGTATCCGGGCTGTGGCGCGTAACCTGGCTGCGGCGCATAGCCCGGCTCGTTCGGGATGGCGCGCGGCGGCGGAGGCGGCGCGGCATAGCGCGGATCGTAAGGGTCCGGACGCACGCCATAGCCGCGCGGGCCGTCATAGTAACCCATGTCCATCGGACGCACCCGGATGACTTGACCCGAATAGGCATCCACCACGACGCGCACTTCGCGCCCGGAGCGGTCGGTCGCCGCCATCACATAGCGTCCGCCGCGCCAGACCGGGCGTTCGAGCGGATTGAGCCCCATCGAACGCACGATGGTCGCGATTTCATAGGGCGGCAGGATATCCGCCGCCATCATCTGAGCATTGGCAGGCGCGCAGCCGAGAAACCCGGCCGCAGCCGCAATCAACAACCATGTCTTTTTCACAACGCCCCTCCCACCGAGGCTTTCCCGCGCGCCGTATGGCGCCCGCGCCGGGAGAGGCTCACGCGGGATTTGGGCAAGGCTGCGGCGGAATTTCAGCGCTTTTGGATCAGACTTGCGAAGTTTTCGACTTCGTCTTCGCGTGTCGCGAACGACGTCACCATCCGCACCAGCATCTCGCCCTCGGCGAGCCCCTCGCTGCGCCGGACATAATAGGCGGCGCCCGCCGCGCGCAATTTCGCATCGAGCGCTTTCGGCATCGCCGCGAAAACCAGATTGGCCTCAACCGGCCACAGGATTTGGATGCCGGCGGCTTTCAGCCGCGCGGCCAGGAGATCGGCCATCGCATTGGCATGACGCGCGAGCTTGAGGCCGTAATCGTCGTTGAGGAAGGCTTCGAACTGGGCGGCCAGGAAGCGGTGCTTGGAAAAGAGGTGTCCGGCGCGCTTTCTTCGTTCCGGCATCATGGCGGCGAGCTTGGGATCGAAAAACACCACCGCCTCCGCCGCGAGCGCGCCGCCTTTGGTCGCGCCGAAGGACAGAACGTCGACGCCCGCCTTCCAGGTCGCCTCCGCCGGCCCGACATTGAGCCGCGCCAGCGCGTTGAGGAATCGCGCGCCATCCATATGGACTTTAAGTCCGGCCGCATGCGCGGCCGTGGCGATGGCCGCGATCTCCTCCACGCGATAGATGGTGCCGGCTTCGGTGGCCTGCGTGATCGAGACCGACGCCGCGTTGACCTGATGCGGAGAGTGGCCGGAATAGCGTTCGATGGCGGCGGCGATGGTTTCGAGCTGCAATTTGCCGTGGTCGCCCGGCAGTCCGATCAGCTTCATGCCGTGACCGAAAAATTCCGGCGCGCCGCATTCATCGGTATTGATGTGTGCATTGGCGTGGCAGAGAACGCCGTTCCATGGCGGCGTCAGATGCGCGAGCGCCAGCGAATTGGCGGCGGTGCCGGTTGGAACCAGGAAAGCGGCGACCTCGCGCCCGAAAAATGCGCAGAGCCGTTTTTCGACGTCGCGCGTTACAGGATCGTTGCCATAGCCGAGAACGAAGCCTTCGTTGACGGCAGCGATGGCTTTGAGAATGTCGGGGGCAATGGCGGCGGTATTGTCACTTGCGAAGTTCATAAGGATGTCCGGCGGCTGGTTCGGAGCGGTTTGTGGAGCGGGCCGTGCCTGGAAACAAGGCTCGGGCGGGACGAAATAAAATTGCGTCCTCGGGGCGTTTCATAACTCTCAATTCCGTTCACTGCCGCCTTGTGCGAACTTTAGAAAGCTGGCATGGTGATATAGGACAGTAATACTGTCCTACCCAACATGGGCCCGCTCCAACGGGCTTCGGCGAAACAGCATCGCGGCGATGGCCGCGGGGGGAACGATGAGCGCGCGGTTCGAGGACCGGCAATCTCGCAAGACCCTAACGGGGCTCACGGCCGCGGACTTTCCGGATTCGGCCGATCCCGGTCTCCCCGCGCCGCGGGGTCTCTACGATCCCGCGCTCGACAAGGATTCCTGCGGCGTCGGCTTCATCGCCAACATCAAGGGGCAGAAGTCGCACCAGATCGTCGCCGACGCGATCCAGATTCTCTGCAATCTCGAACATCGCGGCGCGACCGGCGCAGACCCGCGCATGGGCGATGGCGCCGGCATTCTGGTGCAGATGCCGCACAAGTTTTTCGCGCGCAAGGCCAAGGAGCTCGGCTTCTCGCTGCCGGAGCCGGGACAATACGGCGTCGGCCATCTGTTCCTGCCGCGCGACAAGGCGTGGCGCGAGACGATCCGAAAGATCTACGAAGAGACCGCGCAAAAGGAAGGACTGAAGGTCCTCGGCTGGCGCGACGTGCCGACCGACAATTCGACCCTTGGCGAGTCGGTGATCCCGACCGAGCCCGTTCATATGCAAGTCTTCGTCGGGCAAGTGACGCCGTCGAAGGACGAAAATCATTTCGAGCGCCGGCTCTATATCCTGCGCAAGGCGATCTCGAACGCCGTGTATCAGGCGCGCGAGCGGCGGCTCTCCGGCTATTATCCGGTGACGATTTCCAGCCGCACCGCGATCTACAAGGGCATGTTCCTCGCCGACCAGCTCGGCGCCTATTATCCGGATCTGCACGAGAAGGATTTCGAATCCGCGCTGGCGCTCGTGCATCAGCGCTTTTCGACCAACACCTTCCCGGCCTGGTCGCTCGCGCATCCGTATCGCTTCATCGCGCATAACGGCGAGATCAACACGTTGCGCGGGAACGTGAACTGGATGGCGGCGCGCCAGGCCTCGGTCTCGTCGCCGTTCTACGGCGACGACATCGGAAAGCTCTGGCCGATCTCCTATGAAGGCCAGTCCGACACCGCGTGTTTCGACAACGCGCTCGAATTCCTGGTGCATGGCGGCTATCCGCTCGCGCATGCGATGATGATGATGATTCCGGAAGCTTGGGCGGGCAACCCGCTCATGGATGAGGAACGCCGCGCCTTCTACGAATACAACGCCGCCATCATGGAGCCGTGGGACGGCCCCGCCGCCATCGCCTTCACCAACGGCCGCCAGATCGGCGCGACGCTCGACCGCAACGGATTGCGTCCGGCGCGCTACATGCTCACGCGCGACGACCGCATCATCATGGCGTCGGAAATGGGCGTGCTGCCGATTCCCGAAAAGGATATCGTCAAGAAATGGCGCCTGCAGCCGGGCAAGATGCTGCTGGTCGATCTCGACGAAGGCCGGCTTATCCCCGACGAGGAATTGAAGGCGACTCTGGCGCGCTCGCATCCCTACAAGAACTGGCTGCACAAGACGCAGATCGTGCTCGAAGAATTGCCGGACGTGGCGGACAAGGCCGCGCGCTCCAACCTGTCGCTGCTCGATCGCCAGCAGACCTTTGGATACACGCAGGAAGACATCAAGCTCCTGATGTCGCCGATGGCGGCGACCGGCGAGGAAGCGATCGGCTCGATGGGCAACGACACGCCGATCTCGGCGTTGTCGGACCGCCCGAAGCTCCTCTTTACATACTTCAAGCAGAACTTTGCGCAGGTGACGAACCCGCCGATCGATCCGATCCGCGAGGAAATCGTCATGAGCCTCGTCTCGATCATCGGCCCGCGCCCGAATCTGTTCGATCTCGAAGGCACATCGAGGACCAAGCGGCTTGAAACGCGCCAGCCGATCCTGACCGACAAGGATCTGGAGAAGATCCGTTCGATCTCCGACGTCGGCGACGGCGAATTCAAATCCTGCACGCTCGACACCACTTTCTCCGCCGATCAAAGCGCCGCCGGGATGGCGCCCGCGCTCAAGCAATTGAAGGCGGACGCCGAGAAGGCGGTGCGCGACGGCTACAACATCATCATCCTCTCCGATCGCAAGGCGAGCGCCGAGCGCGTGCCGGTGCCGTCGCTGCTCGCCTGCGCGGCCGTGCATCATCACCTGATCCGCGAAGGCCTGCGCACATCGGTCGGCCTTGTGGTCGAGTCGGGTGAACCACGAGAAGTCCATCATTTCGCCTGCCTCGCCGGCTACGGCGCCGAGGCGATCAATCCCTATCTCGCCTTCGAGACGCTCGTGGCGATGAAGGACCAATTGCCGCAGAAGCTCGACGAGAAGGAAATTATCAAGCGCTACATCAAGTCGGTCGGCAAGGGCCTGCTCAAGGTGATGTCCAAGATGGGCATCTCGACCTATCAGTCCTATTGCGGCGCGCAGATTTTCGACGCGGTGGGCCTGAGGGCCGAATTCGTCGCGACCTATTTCACCGGCACCGCCACCCGCATCGAGGGCGTCGGCCTTCTCGAAATCGCGCAAGAGGCTGTGAGCCGGCATCGCGATGCGTTCGGCAATTCGCCGGTTTACAAGACCGCGCTCGATGTCGGCGGCGAATATCAGTTCCGCACCCGCGGCGAGGACCACGCCTGGAATGCGGCGACGGTCGCGGCCTTGCAGCACGCCGTGCGCGGCAATTCCTACGAGCGCTACCGCGAATTCGCCAAGGTGCTGAACGAGCAATCCGAGAAGCTTGTCACCATCCGCGGCCTGTTCCGCATCAAGAGCGCGGAGGAAGACGGACGCAAGCCCGTGCCGCTGGAACAGGTGGAATCGGCGAAGACCATCGTGCGGCGCTTTGCGACCGGCGCGATGTCGTTCGGCTCGATCTCGCGCGAGGCGCATACCACGCTCGCCATTGCGATGAACCGCATCGGCGGCAAGTCGAATACCGGCGAAGGTGGCGAAGAATCCGACCGCTTCAAGCCGATGCCGAACGGCGATTCCATGCGCTCGGCGATCAAGCAGGTCGCCTCGGGACGCTTTGGCGTAACCGCGGAATATCTCGTCAATTCCGACATGATGCAGATCAAGATGGCGCAGGGCGCCAAGCCCGGCGAGGGCGGACAATTGCCCGGCCACAAGGTCGACAAGGTCATCGCCAAGGTGCGCCACGCGACGCCTGGCGTCGGCCTCATTTCGCCGCCGCCGCATCACGACATCTATTCGATCGAGGATCTGGCGCAGCTCATCTACGACCTGAAAAACGTCAACCCGGCGGGCGCTGTGTCGGTGAAGCTCGTGTCCGAAGTCGGTGTCGGCACGGTCGCGGCCGGCGTCTCCAAGGCGCGCGCCGACCATGTGACGATTTCGGGCTTCGAGGGCGGCACCGGCGCATCCCCCTTGACCTCGCTCAAGCATGCTGGCTCTCCATGGGAAATCGGCCTTGCCGAAACCCACCAGACGCTGGTCGCCAACCGCCTGCGCGGGCGCATCGCGGTGCAGGTCGACGGCGGGCTTCGCACCGGACGCGATGTGGTCATCGGCGCGCTCCTCGGCGCGGACGAATTCGGATTCGCCACCGCCCCGCTGATCGCGGCCGGCTGCATCATGATGCGCAAGTGCCATCTCAATACATGCCCCGTCGGCGTCGCGACGCAGGATCCGGTCCTGCGCAAGCGCTTCACCGGCCAGCCCGAACACGTGATCAATTTCTTCTTCTTCGTCGCCGAGGAAGTGCGCGAGCTGATGGCGGCGATGGGCTTCCGCACGCTCGACGAGATGATCGGGCAGATGCAGATGCTCGATCAGCGCGCGCTGGTGGAGCACTGGAAAGCGAAGGGTCTCGATTTCTCCAGGCTGTTCACCAAGCCGATCGCGCCGCAAGGCGTCGCGATCTGCCACAGCGAAAAGCAGGATCACAAGCTCGACGAGATTCTCGACCGCACGCTGATCGCGGGCGCGCAGGCCGCGCTCGATCGCGGCGCGCCGGTGAAGCTCGCCGTCGACATCCGCAATATCAACCGCTCCGCGGGCGCGATGCTGTCCGGCGAAGTCGCCAAACGCTACGGCCATGAAGGATTGCCCGACGACACCATCCATGTGTCGCTCAAGGGCACGTCCGGCCAGAGCTTCGGCGCATGGCTTGCCAAGGGCATCACCTTCGAGCTCGAGGGCGAAGGCAACGACTATGTCGGCAAGGGATTGTCGGGCGGACGCATCATCGTCAAGCCGGCGCCCGATTCCGGCATCACGCCGGAAGATTCCATCATCGTCGGCAACACCGTCATGTATGGCGCGATCACCGGCGAATGCTATTTCCGCGGCGTCGCCGGCGAGCGTTTCGCCGTGCGCAATTCGGGCGCGATCGCCGTGGTCGAGGGCGCGGGCGACCATTGCTGCGAATACATGACCGGCGGCGTCGTGGTGGTGCTGGGACGGACCGGCCGCAACTTCGCGGCCGGCATGTCGGGCGGCATCGCCTATGTGATCGACGAGGACGGCAGCTTCGCCTCGCGCTGCAACCTCGCCATGGTCGAGCTCGAGCCGGTTCCGGCCGAGGAAGACGTCAACGAACGCGTCTATCACCACATCCGCGACCTCGAGACTCACGGCCGCGTCGAAATCCTCACCAATATGACGAAGTTCGACGCCGAGCGGCTGCGCTATCTGATCGGCCAGCATGCGCGCTTCACCGGCTCGCGCCGGGCTGCGGAGATCCTCGCCGACTGGCCGAAATACCGCGGCCTGTTCCGCAAGGTGATGCCGGTCGAATACCGCCGCGCGCTCAGGGAGCTTGAAGCCGAACAGGCAGCCGCGATGCAGGCGGCCGAGTGATCATGTTGAACTGATATGGGCAAGATCACCGGCTTTCTGGAAATCGAACGCGAAGACCGCGACTATCTCCCCGTCGAGGAACGGGTGAAGACCTGGCGCGAATTCGTGCTGCCGCTGCCCGAAAAGGACACGCGCGATCAGGCCGCGCGCTGCATGGATTGCGGCATTCCCTATTGCCACGGCACCGGCTCGGTCGCGCCCGGCACGCCCGGCTGCCCGGTCAACAACCAGATCCCGGACTGGAACGATCTCGTCTACAAGGGCGAATGGGAAGAAGCCGCGCGCAACCTGCACTCGACCAATAATTTTCCGGAGGTCACCGGCCGCGTCTGCCCGGCTCCGTGCGAAGCCTCCTGCACGCTCAACATCGACAACAACCCGGTCGCGATCAAGACCATCGAATGCGCGATCGCCGACCGCGCGATCGCGAGCGGCTGGATCAAGCCGGAATTGCCGCCATCGAAGACCGGAAAGAAAGTCGCGATCGTCGGCTCCGGCCCCGCGGGCATGGCCTGCGCGCAGCAGCTCGCACGCGCCGGACACGACGTTCATCTGTTCGAAAAGCACGGCAAGGCCGGCGGCTTGCTCCGTTACGGCATTCCCGACTTCAAGATGGAAAAGGGCGTTGTCGATATCCGCGTGACGCAGATGGAAGCCGAAGGCGTCACCTTCCATTACAATGCGCATATCGGCGGCAATGTCCCGGTCGAAGTTCTCAAGAACTATGACGCGGTCGCGCTCACCGGCGGCGCGGAAGCCCCACGCGACCTCCTGATCGAAGGGCGCAATCTCGACGGCATCCATTACGCGATGGATTTCCTGCCGCAGCAGAACCGGCGTGTGAGCGGAGAACCGCTCGGCGGCGTGAAGGAGATCCTCGCCGGCGGCAAGCATGTGGTCGTGATCGGCGGCGGCGACACCGGCTCGGACTGCATCGGCACCTCCATTCGCCAGGGCGCGAAATCGGTCACCAATTTCGAGATCATGCCGCAGCCGCCGGAACACGAGAACAAGGCGCTGACCTGGCCGAATTGGCCGCTCAAGCTGCGCACGTCATCGAGCCACGAGGAAGGCGCGCAGCGGCAATTCGCGGTGCTGACGCAGAAATTCACCGGCGAAAACGGCAAGGTGAAGAAGCTGCATTGCGTGAAGGTGGACGGCGCTTTCAAACCGGTTCCCGGCAGCGAATTCGTGATCGACGCCGACCTCGTGCTGCTGGCGATGGGCTTCGTGCATCCGGTGCAGCAAGGCTTGCTCAAGTCGCTCGGCATCGCCTTCGATCCGCGCGGAAACGCCAAAGCCTCGACTGACGATTACAAGACGTCGGTGCCGAAAGTGTTCGCCGCCGGCGACATGCGGCGCGGGCAGTCGCTGGTCGTTTGGGCGATCCGCGAAGGCCGTCAATGCGCCAACGCGATCGATACCTTCCTGATGGGATCAAGCACGCTGCCAAGGTGACATTCTTGTCATTCCGGAAGCCGCTATCCGGAATCCAGATACAATTCAGATTTCATTGTTTGTCTGGATTCCGGGTTCGTACGCTTCGCGTACGCCCCGGAATGACAGCTATCTGAACAACCCGAAGAAGCCGCGCGGCGGACCGTAGTAAGCCGGCGCCGGCGCGCGCCATCCGCCCGGCTGACTGCGCGGCCCGCCGTAAGGTCCCTGCGGCGCGATCTGACCCTGCAGAACCTGCTGGCCGGCGACGCGCGACTGGCCCGGCAGACTGGCCTGCAAGGTCTGACCGACCCCGCGCGGCTGCCCTTGTCCCGGACGCGCCATGAAGACCGGCGAGCCGCTCGGCGGCAGCGGCTCGCTGAATTTCAGATTGGGCATGCGCGGCGGCCAGGAATAATCGTCGGCACGCCCGGCGGCCGTGGCGATCGCCTCGCCCTTGACCAGCACGCTGGTCGCGACCGGATCGACCGCGGGCTGGCGCGCGGGTCCGCCGCCCAGCAATTCGTCGGCTTCATCGGCGTTGGTGGGGAGCATGAAGACCGGGCCCGCGAGCGGACGTTGCGCGGGCGAACGCGGCTGAGCGGGCTCGGGAGTGGTCAGCGCGACCGGAACCGCGCTCAGCACGCGGCGCAATTCGCGCTCGACATAATGCGCGAGCTTGCGCGCGCCGAATTTCGTGAAGTGAACGCCGTCGCCGGAGCGCAGGATGCGCATCTGGCCTTCGAAGTCCGGTCCGCGCGTGGAGAAGCGTCCCTGCTCGTCCACGAAGCCGTCCCAGACATCGACATACAGGATGCCGGCCTTCTCCACGTTCGAGCGATAGAACTCATTGAGATAGAGCATGTCGGCGGTCGATTTCGGGCCGCGCAGCGGCGGCAATCCGACCCAGAGCACGGGGATGTTCGCCGACTTCAACGCCGCGATCGTGTCCTCGATGCGCTTGTTGTAAAGCTCTTCCCATTTTTCGGTGTGAAATTCATGCACGCCGGCGACCGCGGGGCGCACTCCCCGTTGCGGCTCAGGCGCCGCGATATTCGGCTGCTCGTCATCGACGGGTCCCTGCGGTTTCTGCGCCGGCTTGCTTGCATCGGCCTTCGCGGCGTCCGGCTTCTGCGCACCGGGTTTCTGCTCGGCAGCCTTGGTGTCGGATTTCTGCTCCTTGGGCGGATTTTTTTCGCGGATCGCCTGACGGTCCTGCACGCCGATCATCATGATAACCGCTTGCGGCTTTTCCTGAGCGATCAGATCGCGCGCGACCTGCGACCATTCCGGCGCATCCGGCCGCGCTTCATAGCGGATCAGGCCGGAGAAGCCTTTGTGTTTGCGGATGACGCCGATTTCGGGCGTCTCGGCGAGCGCGTCGTCGAGGCCATAGGCCAACCAGTCGGCCATCGAATCGCCGAGCACCAGAATCCTGGTGGTGGCCGGAACCGCGTCGGGCTTGCGCGGCATCGCCGCGGGCGCACGCGAGAAATCCGGCGGACGCTCGTCGGCCGAATAGGGATCGAAGAAACCGCCGCGCCGGCGCGAACGCGGATCGAGGAACGGATAGCGCTCGTCGAAGAAAAATTGCGCGGAGGCCGGCACAGAGGTGGCGACAGCGGTCACCGCCATGACCGCGGCGAGTTCCGCCGCGACCAGAAGCCCGAAACTGGCTTTGCGCCAGAATGCCGAAATGACCGTCATAAGGCCTAAAATCCTGGGGCCGAAGTCCACCCTGAGATTTGCGCTTGAGGCGCATCCCGGTCAATAGCCGCAAGAAAATGGCGGAGTGAAGGTAAAGGGGTCCAGATCAGGACCCGCGCAGCCGGGCCAGAACGGTCTGCGAGGCGAAGCCGTCCGGGACCATGCCGGACCGCGCCTGATAATCGCGGATGGCGGCGCGGGTTTTCGGACCGAAGCGGCCGTCGGATTCGCCGATATCGAAGCCGCGCCGCGCCAGCAGCTGCTGCATCTCCATGCGCTCTTCGCGGGTCAAGACGCGTTCATGCCGCGGCCAGGCCTGCACCAGAGCGTCGCCGCCGCGCAGCCGGTCGGAGAGATGCCCGATCGCAAGCGCATAAGCCTCGGACGGGTTGTAGCGCATGATGACGCGAAAATTGGTCAGCATCAGGAAGCCCGGCCCCTGCGAACCGGCGGGCACCATCAGGAAGGCGCGGTCGCCGCCGCGCGGAAATCCCTTGGCCCCGGCGCGCACGATGCCGAGCCGCTCCCATTCGTGGATCGTCTTCACATTGGAACGGTCGGCCAGCAGAAAATTGAAATTCTTCGGCAGCACGATTTCGTAGCCCCAAGTCTGCCCGCTTTCCCAGCCGTGCTTGCGGAAATAATTCGCGGTGGAGGCGAGCAGGTCCGGCACCGAGGCGATCACATCGCGCCGTCCGTCGCCATCGGCATCGACGGCGTAGGATTTATAGACCGTCGGCATGAATTGCGTCGGCCCGAACGCGCCGGCCCAGGAGCCTTTCGCCTCGTCCGGCGTGACGTCGCCGCGATTGAGCAATTCGAGGATGGCGAAAAACTCGTTACGGAAATAATCCTGGCGGCGGCCGACGCAGGCGAGCGTCGCGGTTGAGCGCACGACCGGCCGGTCCCCGATCATGGTCGAGTATTTGGATTCGATGCCCCAGATCGCGGTGATGACATGACGGTCGACACCATAGGCGCGCTCCATCGCGTCGAAGGCGGCGCGGTTCTGCGCCAGGATTTCGCGCCCGCGCGCGATGCGATCCTCGCTCACCAGAAGATCGAGATACTCCCAGAACGCCTTGGTGAATTCCGGCTGCGCGTCCATCAGATCCATGATCTTAAGATCGGGCGTGAGCCCGCGCGTCTGCGCGTCATAGGTCGCGCGCGAGATGCCGCGCCGTGACGCTTCCGGCCATAGCCGTTCGAGACAGGAATTGAAATTCGCGGCGGCGGTTCGGATCGCGTCCGAGGTCATGAGTGGGTGCCCGGAGGCGCCGGATTCCCCGCTCCAGTCGAGCTTGCCGCCGGTCATGGGATAACCCGGCGCGATCGACTGGGTGGAGAGCATCGGATAGCGGTCGTCGACCTGCGCGCAGCCGGGCTGCAGCGAGGCCAAGATCAGAACGGCGGCCGTCCCGGCCAGAAATGATGAGCGAATACGATCCCACATGGGGAACTCCTTACACGCCATTTCACCACAATCGAAAGGCCTATGGGGCCTCGATATGGTTGCCAGAAAGTTAAGGGTCGCCTATTTGCCTTGCCGAGCTCAGCGGCGGCTTGATTCTAACCCGCTTCATATTGACGAAGACGATTTGAAACAGGTTCCCTCACACCCATGAAACGCATCCGCAAGGCGGTCTTTCCCGTCGCCGGTCTCGGCACACGCTTTCTTCCCGCCACCAAGGCGATGCCGAAGGAAATGCTCACCGTGGTCGACCGGCCGCTGATCCAGCATGTCGTGGACGAAGCGCGGCAGGCGGGGATCGAGCATTTCATTTTCGTCACCGGGCGCAACAAGGGCGTGATCGAGGATCATTTCGATTACCAGTTCGAGCTCGACTCGACGCTCGACCAGCGCGGCAAAGCGAAAGAGCAGGCCGCGCTCGAAGCCGACCAGCCGAAAGCCGGCGAAGCGAGCTTCACCCGCCAGCAGAGACCGCTCGGCCTCGGGCACGCGGTCTGGTGCGCGCGCGAAATCGTCGGCGATGAACCGTTCGCGGTTTTGCTGCCGGACGTGCTGGTGAAGGCGAAGCGTTCGTGTCTGGCGCAGATGATCGACGCCTATAACGCGGCAGGCACAGCCTGCAACATCATCGCCGTCGAAGAAACGCCGATGGAAAACATCTCGTCCTATGGCGTGGTCGGCATCGGCAAGCAGCACGCGAAAAGCTTCGAGATCACCGCCATGGTGGAGAAGCCGAAGCGCGAGGCCGCGCCTTCCAATCTCTCGATCACCGGGCGTTATATTTTGCAGCCGGAAATCTTCAAGATTCTCGAAAACCAGCAGACCGGCGCCGGCGGCGAGATCCAGCTCACCGACGCCATGATCCGGCTCGCCAAGGATCAGCCGTTCCACGGCGTGAAGTTCGAGGGCCAGAGCTACGATTGCGGATCGAAGATCGGATTCCTCACCGCCAATGTCGCTTATGCGCTCGACCGCCCCGATCTCGCGCCGGCTTTCCGCGCAGAGTTGAAGAAGCTGCTGGGTTGATTGGCTGATTGGTTTTTTTCTCCCTCCCCTTTTTCCTTTCACCTTCCCCCCTTGTGGGGAGGGTCGCGC
>CAMDXM010000111.1 GCA_945878025.1 Pseudorhodoplanes sinuspersici
GGAGGAGCAGCTCAAGCAGGCGCAGGAAGACCGCGCCAAGCTGCAGCGTGAAATGGCGGCCATGAAGCGCGACACCGAATCGACCTGGGCGTCCGAGCGCGTCGAGAACGCGCTGCTGCGCGAGCGCATCAACGATGTCGCCGCCCAGATCGCGCAGATGAGCGTCGTGCGGGAAGGGCCGAATGCGCCGATCGAGGCCATCCTCGCCGCCGACAGCGCGGCGACGAAGGCGGCCGCGGCGTCCGCGGCCAAATCCGGCGCCGACGCTCCCAGCGCCAAGGGAAATCTGGCCGAACGCATGCGAGCGTTGCAGGCACGCGCCTCGCGCCTGCCCTCGCCGACCTGATTGTGCGCAAGACCCGCCGTCATGCCTGAAGCGGCCCGAGTTCGTGGCCAGATACCCGGCGATGCGGCGCGCGGGCGAAAGCCGGCGCGGTCGTTATCGATCGCCGCAAAGCTGCCGCTTGCCTTTTCCGTCGTCGCCCTGATCCTTGCATCGCCGGCCGCGGCCGAGCATCCGCTCATTGCGAAAAGCCGCGCGAGCGAGCACACGGCATTCACCGACGCGCAAATCAGCGAGGGGTTTTTCAAGATCGCCTTCGGCGCCGAATTCAATACCGCGGGCCGCATCGATCGTATCCGCAAATACGAGCTGCCGGTGCGCGTCTATGCCGACAATCGCGCGAAGCTCAATCGCCGCGCGCAGGTCGCGGCCGTGGTCGCCGATATCCAGTCCAGGATCGCCCATATCGACATCCGCATGGTGGAGAAAAGGACCGACGCCAACGTGCTCGTCATGCTGGTGCGCGATCGCGAATTGCCGCGCTTCATCCGAAAATTCTACGGCGTGGAACGCGCGAAGCAGATCCAGAAATCGCTCGAGCCGCAATGCCTCTCGGGATTCCGCAAGGACGATAATTACAGGATTCAATCGTCGGACGTGCTGATCGCGGTGGATGCCGGCGATTTCATTTTCTACGATTGCATCTATGAGGAATTGCTGCAGGCTCTGGGGCCGATCAACGACGACGACAGCGTGCCCTGGACCATGTTCAACGACGACGTGCAGAAGGGCTATTTCGACGTCTATGACCAGTATCTGCTCAACATCCTGTATCACCCGCGCATACGCGCCGGCATGACACACGACGAGGTGCGCACGCTGCTGCCGGAAATCATGCCGGAAATCCGCGCCTTCGTCGCAAAGAGGAATAATTTGAAGCAGTAAAAGTTTTCTCCGTCATGGCCGGATTTATTCCGGCCATCCACGTCTTCCTTGGTAACACTTAGAAAGCAAAACGTGGATGGCCGGGACAAGCCCGGCCATGACGACGGAGAGAGCACGCGTTAGCTAAAGCGATTTGAGCCAGTCGATGATCGTGCCTCGCGCCTGGAACGGCGTCGACAGATGCATTCCCGGAATGACCACATACCGGCTTTTCGGATTCTTGGCGCCCGGATCGAAGGCGTAGTCGCGGCCGTGGAAGAAAATCGGATCGGCGATGCCGACCACCCACAGGAACGGCACATCGCCCATGGCGGCCGCGTTCTTCGACATCACCGCGGGCCCATCCGGATCGAACATGCTGACATAGACATTCGGCGTCGCCCGCACCGAATAGGGCAAGCCTTGCGCGAGATCGGGAAACGAATCCGGAATGTCGCCCTTGCCATCGGCGATCATTTTCTTCGCGCGCGCGATCGCGCTCTTGGTGCGGATGCGCAAGGCCCAGGCTTCCGGCAGATGCCCGGGCGCGAGCGCGATCACCGCGGTCAATCCGTCGCGCCGCGCCGCGTAGCCAATGGCGCCGTTGGCGCCAAGGCTGTGGCCCGCGATCACAATCCGGGTCGCGCCCGCCCATTTCAGTTTTTGCACCGCGAGATCGATTTCGGCCATGGCCTGATCGTAGGTGGCGTCATACATGCGCCGGCGCGACCACGGCAATTCCGGCGCCTCGACCAGCGCGCCTTCCTTGCGCAGCGACTCGGTCAGGCCTTCGATCATGGTGGTCGGCGAGCCGCCCTTGCCGTGCAGCAGCACGACGCCATAGCCCGCGAGATTCGCGCTCTGCGCCCGCGGCGCGGCCATCGGCATCGCCAAAAGCGCGGTCACGATCATCAGGCGAACGGAAAAGCGCAATCGAAAACCTCGAATCAATGGCGCGAGGCGAATTGGTTACTCCTCGCCGCCTAAAAGGCAAGTTAAGGTTTTCCGATCGGACGGCCGGCGGCCGTCTTGCCGCCTCCTTGATTTGTGTCAAACTCGCCCGCTTGCGCCTGGACGCTCCTGGCTCCCGCCGTTCATCCGGCATCTTGCGCTGGATCAAAACCTCGCATTCCCGATCTGCCAATATTCGATGTCATTGCGTCAGAAAGAGATAACAATGGGAAGTCGGCATCCGTCTCATTTCATGCGCGCGCTCGGAACGATTTTGATTTCCGCATCGCTCGTGTTTGTCTCCTCACCGGTCTTCGCCGAGCGCGTTGACAATCCATTCGCGGCGCTGATCGGTTCATGGTCGGGAAACGGGACAATTCGTCTTTCAAGCGGCGCAAAGGAGCGGATCCGCTGCCAGGCCAGCTACCGCCTCGGTTCGAGCGCGACCAGTCTTCGTCTCGAATTGAGTTGCGACAGCGACAGTTACAAATTCCAGCTCCAGAGTCAGGTCAACTATCGCGAGGGCGCCATCACGGGAACCTGGGATGAAATGACGCGCGCGACCGGCGGCGGCATCGACGGGCGCGTCACCGGCAACCAGATGCGGATCCGGGCGGAGGGGCAAACGTTCACCGCGATCCTGTCGATGACGACCCAGAACGAGCGTCAATCGGTCTCCATCCAGTCCCCCGGAAGCGAGATGTCCGACGTGACAATCACGCTGACGCGCAAATCGCGATAATTTCAGCCGGCCGCTCCCGTTTGCCAGCGGCCGAAACGGCGCTCGTTAATTGAGCCACGTCAATGCTAACCTTTCCGGTTTCGGGCCCATTAGCGGCTCAACACGGAAACCGATCATGGCCGCCGATCCCACGCTTAGCATCACCGCCGCGAGCGACCGGCTGGAACTGGCGCCGATCGGCATGTGGACGACCGCGCATGTCGAGACGCTCGAAGGTCTGCTGTCGGCCGCCGCCCCGCAAGCCTTGTCGGGACGCTCGCTGACGATCGATATGCAGAGCGTGCGCGAACTCGACACACTCGGGGCATGGCTGCTGGAGAAGCTGAGCCGCAGTTGCGGCGAACGCGGAATCGAAGTGCAATTCCTCGGATTGCCGGAACGCTATCGCGGCTTGTTCGAGCAGATACACAAGGTCAATCGCCGGAAAGCGGAAAAGCCCGGCGACAAGAACAGACTGATGGCGGGCCTCGAATTCGTCGGCCGGGAGGCCATCGGCATCAAAGCTGAATTCATCGCCTTCCTGGAGATGCTGGCGGCGCTGAGTTTCGCGCTCTTTCGGGTGATCGCGCGGCCGCAGAATTTCCGCTTCACGTCCGCAGTGTATCATCTCTATCGCGTGGGCTGGCAAGCGATCCCGATCATGTTCCTGATCACTTTCCTGATCGGATGCATCATCGCCCAGCAGGGGATTTTCCATTTCCGCAAATTCGGAGCCGACGCCTATGTCGTCGACATGGTCGGAATTCTGGTCCTGCGCGAAATCGGTGTCCTGATCGTATCGATCATGGTGGCCGGCCGGTCCGGCAGCGCCTATACGGCCGAGCTCGGCTCCATGAAAATGCGCGAGGAGATCGATGCCCTGCGCACGATGGGATTCGATCCCGTCGATGTTCTGATCCTGCCTCGCGTTGTCGCGCTGGTCGTCGCGCTGCCCATTCTGGCGTTCCTCGGCTCGATGGCAGCCCTGTATGGCGGAGGACTGGTTGCCTGGCTCTATGGCGGCATGAGTCCCGAAATATTCATCGCGCGCCTGCGGGAAGCCGTCTCCATTACCCATTTCGAAGTGGGCATGATCAAAGCGCCGTTCATGGCGCTGGTGATCGGGCTCGTCGCCTGCAGCGAGGGTTTGCGCGTGCTGGGCAGCGCGGAATCGCTCGGCTTGCAGACCACGAACTCGGTCGTGAAGTCGATTTTTCTCGTCATCGTGCTCGACGGCGCGTTCGCGATCTTTTTCGCATCGATCGGAATGTAATCGCATGAGCGCCGCGAATCCCGATGTCGTCATTCGCGTGCGCGATCTTGTCGTTGGATTCGACACGCAGATTGTGCTCGATCATCTGTCGCTCGATGTGCGCCGCGGAGAGATTCTGGGTCTGGTTGGCGCGTCTGGCGGCGGAAAATCGGTGCTGCTGCGCACCATCATCGGCCTCGTCCCGAAACGGGAAGGTCTTGTTGAGGTCATGGGTCTGGATCGGGACAAGGCCGCGCCGTCCGAGATTCGCGCGACCGAACATCGTTGCGGCATCCTGTTCCAGCAAGGCGCTTTGTTCTCCTCCCTGACGGTGCGCCAGAACGTCCAGTTCCTGATGCGGGAAAACCTGAATCTCACCCAGGAATTGATGGACGAGCTCGCCGACGCCAAACTGGAAATGGTCGGGCTCACTCCGTATGACGGAAACAAGTTTCCCGCCGAACTCTCCGGCGGCATGACCAAACGCGCCGCGCTCGCCCGCGCGCTCGCGCTCGATCCCGAAATCCTGTTTCTCGATGAGCCGACATCCGGCCTCGACCCGATTTCAGCCGGAGATTTCGACAACCTCATCAAGACGCTGCAGCAGACCCTCGGGCTCACGGTGTTCATGGTCACGCACGACCTTCACAGCCTGCACGCGGTCTGTGACCGGATTGCCGCGCTCGCCGAAGGAAAAATCGTCGCCATCGGCCCGATCGAGGCGATGACGTCGTCGGACCACCCCTGGGTCAAATCCTATTTCCAAGGAAAACGCGCACGTGTCCTCGCACGTGCCACGAACTGAGGTCGCATCATGGAAACGCGCGCACCCTATGCTCTGATCGGACTTCTCGTGCTCGCGGCGATCGGCGCGATCTTCGGATTTGTGTACTGGCTCAACAACACGGGCGGTCTCGGCAAACGCACCATCGTCGAGGTCCGGTTCGAAAAAACCGTGTCCGGATTGCTGAAGGGCGCCGGCGTCCTGTTCAACGGCATCCGCGTGGGCGAAGTGACCGATCTGCGGCTCAATACCGACAATCCGCGGCAAGTCACCGCGACGATAGCGGTGACCGCCGGCACTCCCGTGCGCGCCGACACGTATGTCGGGCTTGAATTTCAGGGCCTGACCGGCGTTCCGGTAATCGCGCTTGAAGGCCGCAGCAACATGCCGGCCTGGACGTCGTCCGAAATTCCCGTTCTGGTCGCTGATCCGAATGCAGGCGTGAGCATGACGCAGGCCGCCCGGGATGCCCTGCGCCGGTTCGAAAGCATCCTGACCGAGAACGCCGAACCGCTGCGCAGCACAATCGCAAACCTCAACGTCTTCTCCGCGGCGCTGGCGCGCAACTCCGATCGGCTGGATGGACTCGTAGCCGGACTGGAACGGCTGGTCGGCGCAGGACCGGCCGCGGCGCTCCCGATCGTCTACGACCTGACGCCCCCGCGCGAATTTCCGGCCATCAGGAAGACGCCCGCGGGTCAGCTCACCGTTCCGGAGCCGACCGCATTGCTGATGTTCGACACGCAGAAACTTCTGGTCCGGCCGAGCGGCGTCGAAGGCCCGTCGTTCCTGAATGCGCGATGGAGCGACAATATCCCGAAGCTTCTGCAGGCAAAGATCATACAGAGTTTCGAGAACGCCAATCGCCTGCAGGCCGTTGCCCGGCCGACGGACAGCCTGACCGCCAGCTATCAATTGCTGATCGACATCCGGAGCTTCCAGCTTTCGCTGTCCGCCGCCCCGCTGGCCGAATTGGAATTCACCGCCAAGATCCTCGCCGATAACGGGCGGATACTGGATGCGCGGATCTTTCGCGTGACCGTTCCTTCCGCCGGGACGGACGCACGCGCGGCCGCCGCGGCGCTGAACGAAGCGTTCGGCAAGGCGGCCGTGGACCTCGTCGTCTGGGCGTCCGGACTGACCTGACCGGAGCAGGAGAGCGGCATGCAGTTTAATGAAATGACCAAGATGCACGACAAGAGGAGGCAGGCATGAATGTCCGAAAAGCCGGTATCGTATTGGGCACCGTCATCGCCGGGTGGCATCTGTGCTGGTCGACGTTGGTTGCGATCGGATGGGCGCAGCCTGTGATCGATTTCGTTCTCTGGATGCATTTCATCAAGCCGATCTACCTGATCGAGCCGTTCGAGCTCATGCGGGCGGCGGTTTTGGTATGCACGAGCGCGATCATCGGATTTGCGGCCGGCGCGGCCTTCGCGCTCGTATGGAATGCGTGGCGCAGGGCTTAGCGCCGGCGAGGAACATCAACGTCTCTTGGAGCCGCTGCGGATGACGGCCATTGCCGCGTCAAGAGTCTGCGCCGGCGTTCCGGATGCATCGACCACGGTCCAATCCATCGCGCCGAGATCGTATTTCGATTGCGCAAGAACGACATTCCGGTCGGCGTCCGAGGCGTCCCCCTTGCGCCCGCCGACGCGCGACAATCTGGTTTCGACATCGGCAGTCAGGAACAATCCGCAGAAATGCGGCCTGCCGTGCTCGCAGACGCCGGCGATTTGCGAGCGTTCCGCCGCATCTGCAAAAACAGCGTCAACGACGGCGGAATATCCCGCGGCCACGACTTTTTGCGCCTTTTCAGCGAGCGCCGCGTAAACCCGCTTTCCAACGTCCGGCGCATAGGCCGCATCCGGCAACCGATCGGTTTCCGCGACGCCAAACATCCGCTTTCGCTCGACATCCGAACGCAGCATGACGGCGCCAGGCGCCGGATCGAGAAGCGGCGCGATCGCCCGCGCCAGCACCGATTTTCCCGTTCCCGACAGCCCGCCGACCGCGACAAGCATGGGCACGACAGGCTTGAGAGCGTCGAGCGCAAAAGCGAAATAGCGTTGCGCGCTCTCGCGAATGGACGCGGAATTGGCAACGCCATCCGCATCGAGTTTGGCCGCGGTGACTTTTGCGCGGATCGCCGCCCGCATGGACAGAAAAAGCGGCAGCGCTACGAGCGCATCGAGATGCCGGGGCTCCCCCGCTTGCTGCAGATAGCGGTTGAAGACGGCATTCGCGGCCGGCGCCAATCTGCGCTCCGTCAGGTCCATCAGCAGGAATGCCAGATCGTACAGAACGTCCCCCGCCGCGATTATCGGATCGAACTCGATGGCGTCGAACAAGACCGGCATTCCGTTCAGGAGAACGATGTTGCCGAGATGCAGGTCTCCGTGCAGCAGCCGGATGAATCCGGACGCCCCACGCGCGCAAAGCAGATCGTAAACGCGCTCATAGGCCGCGATACTCGACGCCGTCAGGACATTGACGTCTCGCGCGGGGAAAAGATCCGCGCGTGCGGAGAAGGCGTCGCGATTTTGATCGATGAAGCTTCGCAAGGCCGCGAGCCACGCCCCGGCATCGATCGGCGACGCCGCGCGGTGCGCCGCAAGCACCGTATCTGCGAGTTTCAGCGAAAGGCTCTCGTCAAGTTCGCCGCGTTCCGCAACTCTGTCGAGCGTGTGATTCTCGTCGAAACGCCGCATATGCACCGCCCATTCGACGACCTTTCCGTTTCCGCCGATCCTGAGCGTTCCGTCCTCATTCTCGGTGATCGGCACGACGCCCAGATAGATTTGCGGTGCGAATGCGCGATTGACCGCGACTTCGGCCTCGCAGGCGGCCTTGCGGCGCTCGAGCGTCGAATAGTCAAGGAAAGGAAAGCGGACAGCGCGCTTGATCTTGATCGCGCGATCGCCGGCGAGGAACACGACCGAAGCGTGCGTCTGAAACGTCTCAACTTTGACGCCGCCATGCATTGCAGGAGCAGACAGGGCGGCGAAGACCTCCTCCTGGCTTTTCGCTTCCGAATTCATGAAGGAATCTTCCGGCCGGAGCGGCCGCCAAAATGCCGAAACTGGCGCGGCCGCGCGCCAGATTACGCCCTAGGCTGTGTTTCGATTCAATTGAATCGGAACACAGTCTAGATTCTTCTTATCTGTCGCATTTTCTGCCCCTGCAATGCATGGCGGCGTATGTCATCACGGCCTCCGGACGTCGGATTCCTGGCTCGCACGTTCTGCGAACTGTGCGTATGGACCCTCATCCGCGACGCGCCTGCCTCTATTATATTATTCCGCGTTCCGAATAGCGGTTTGATCCGTATCAAGTTCCGGACTCCGGGAGATACTCCGCGGCGCCGGGCGCGAATGATGGCGCGCGGGCCCTGCAGCGCGGCGAGCCGTGACGGCCGCGCCGGCCACCGGGCATGTTATCTTTGCTTGCGTGACAAAAGCGCGCCGGCCGCATCGCGCAAATTTCGCCATGCGCGCTCCGTCGCGGCGGCCGCCGATCGCAATGCCGCCCGCGGCCCGAGTCCGCCGAAGAGTCTCACACCCGGACGCCGCATCGGCACGATCAATATCAGTCCCGCGATAAATCCGCCGAAATGACCCCAATACGCGACATCGGAATCGTTTCGATAAATGAGAAACTCTCCGAGTTGCCAGATCAGCCATCCGGCGATAACCCAATAGGCGCGAAAATTGACCGTCATCACGCCGAGCACGAGCATCACCACCCTCGCCTGCGGACGCACCAGCAGATAGGCCGCGACGACACCTGACACCGCGGCCGACGCGCCGATCGAGGGCACGAGCGAACCCGGATCGCTGAGAATGTGAACGAGCCCTCCAGCGATCTGGCACAAAAAGTAGAACAGCAGAAAACGAAAATGCCCGGTCGCCTTCTCGATATTGTCGCCGAACACCGACAGCACCAGCATGTTCGACGCCAGATGCGACCATTTGGCGTGAATGAATCCGTATGTGAGAAGCGTCAGTTCCGGCCGAATGATCAATTCCGCCGCTTCAGGATTTGTCCCGGCAATGTATGCGGGCACGATCCCGAACTGATAAGCGATGGCCGTCACAAACAGCGCGGGAAGAAACCCCAGAAAAATCGTGATCAGCACATTGATTCCGACGAGACTCCACGTCACCCATGGCCGGAAGTCCGAATATCCAACGCCATTCTCGTCGTAAACCGGAAACATCGGATTCCCTCGCACGCGCCTGTAAAAATCTTGCGAAACGCAGGCGGCGTCATCCCATAGCGAAACAACGTGGCATTATTTCCAGACCTCGGCCAGCAACATGCCGCACGCATAGGCAAGCGCGGCCGCCGAGCCGCCGATCAGCAACGTCTCGAGGCCCGACATCAACGGCGAGCGCAGCGACCAGCGGCTCTTGGCCGAACCAATGGCGAAGAAGGCAACCCCTGTTGCAATCGCGGACCACAGAAATCCGCCGCCAAGCAGATACGGGATCAGCGGAATGGCGCCGAATATGGCGAACGCCGCGAAGGTATTGAGCGCCGCGATCATCGGCGAACGCAAAACCGGCGCGAGCCCATATTCCTCAAGCATCATGGTCAACGCCCAGCCGGTCTCGTTCGATGAAATGGTCGCAACGATCCGCTCCAGGTCCTCGCCGGAAAATCCCTTCTTGGCAAAGGCCTGCCGGATTTCCTCGCGTTCGCCGTCCGGCACCAGCGCGATGTGCTTTCTTTCGACCTGCAGCAGCCGGTCGAACTCCTCGCGCTCGCTCTTGGAGCCGGAATAGTTGGCCGCCGCCATCGAGAAACCGTCGGCCAGGAGATTGGCGCAGCCGAGAATGAGGACGATGCCAGGCGACAAATTTGCGCCGGCTACGCCGGCGGCGACCGCAAAGGTCGTCACAGCGCCGTCGATTCCGCCATAGACCCAGTCCCGCAGATAACTCGCTCGCGGTGTGCCGTCCAGGCGTTGTGCGATCTCGGCTTTGGTATGGCCGTGCTCGAGAGCCATGCCCGTTACGTTTCCCGGCCGCCGATCGCAAATCGCGCTTCAATATCGGCTTGCGATACAGCGACGTCAGGCCGGACGGAAGGCGCCGCGCGATCGCCTTTGAAGACGATTCCCAGGCTGAAACCGTCGTCGGCCAGGATAGCCGCCGTTGCCGCGGCTCGATCCGTTTCAATAGAGCCGGAACCCGCGCGCACCTTGCGCTTCCAGTCCGCCTGTTCCGGCCGAAAAGTCACGCACGGACTCAAAACCTCGATGAACGCGAATCCCGGCCAGCGAATGCCTTCCACGATCAAGGCCGCGAGATCGTCAGGCTTGCTGGAAAATCCGCGCGCGACGAAATTCGCGCCTGATGCAATGGCGAGCGACAGCGGATTGAACGGGCGCAAACCGATGCCGCCGGGCGCGATGTCGCTGTCCCAGTCGGGTTCGGTGGTCGGCGACGGCTGGCCCTTGGTCATTCCGTAAACGCGATTATCCATCACGATATACAGCATATCGACGTTGCGCCGGCAGGCATGGATGAAATGATTGCCGCCAATCGAATAGCCGTCGCCATCGCCGCCAACCGCAATGACTTCGAGATCCGGGCGCGCGAGCTTGAGGCCGGTCGCGACTGCCAATGCGCGGCCATGCACGCCATGGAATCCGTAGCAATTGGTATAGGCCGGCAGCCGCGACGAACAGCCGATGCCGGATACGAGCACGACCTCGTGCGGAGGACGCCCTTGAATGGCAAGCCCACGTTCGAGCGCGGCCAGAACGCCGTAATCGCCGCAACCGGGGCACCAGATCGGATGCGCTCCGGATGCAAAGTCCTTCGCGGCAAACGCTCTGACGCATTCTCCGACCGGCGCTGGCGTGTCGTTCATTTTTTCTGCCTCACGCAAGATGAGCGGTGATTTCAGCCGGACGGAATGGCAACGGACCCGGCCTTGCGATGCTCTCGGTGTTCCACGGAACGGCCTTGTGACCCAGGAGGTGCCGATAGAGTTGCCCGCCGTGATTTTGCTCAAGCACGACGACACGGCGCATGCCATTAAGGGCGGCGGCGAGACCGGCATGCGGAACCGGCGAAAGAACGCGCAAAGCGATGACGCGCGTTGGGAGTCCCGCAGCCGTCAGGCGGCGTGCCGCGACCTTGGCCGGGCCAACACCGGAGCCGAAGGTCACAATGGCGGTTTCTCCCTCGCCCCAGACGCTGCCCCACAAATCGCCGGGATCGAACTGATCTATTTTCCTGGCGCGCTTGTTCAATTGCGCGGCATGCGCGGCGGCGCCACCCACGGGAATCCCGATTTCGTTGTGCGTCAATCCTTCGGCCACCCATTGATAGCCTTGCGTGCCGGGTCTCGGCATCGGCGTCACCGGATTTTCACCGATCGCATATCTTTTGAACTGCGCTCCGGGCGGCGCGCCGTTGATGCGGCGCTTTGACGGATGCGGACGCTCGAGTCCCGGATCGATGACCGTGCGGGCCTGTCCGAGCGCCTGGTCGGACAACACGACCACCGGTGTTTGCAGGGATTCCGCAACATAGACCGCCCACTCAGCGGTCACCGCGCAATCGCCAATCGACATCGGCGCCAGGACCACGTGCGGCGCATCGCCATGCGCGCCATAGATCGCGACATTGACGTCACTCTGTTCGGTTTTCGACGGAATGCCGGTCGACGGGCCGCCACGCATGACGTCGACGATGACCGCGGGAATTTCGGCGGCGACGGCAAGACCGAGCGTTTCGGTCATCAGGGAAAAGCCGGGGCCCGATGTCACCGTCATCGCCGGCACGCCGCCATAGGACGCACCCAACACCATATTGATCGCGGCGAGTTCGTCTTCCGCCAGCACGAGATGGCCGCCCAGCTTCTGCAATTGCGGCGCAAGCCCTTCCACCAGATCGGTTGCCGGCGTGATCGGATAGCAGCCGACGAAACGCACCCCGCCCCGCAGCGCCCCAAGACTGATCGCCTCGTTGCCGCTGATCAACCAGCGCGGCACCCGCTGCGCGGGGGCCAGGGCAAAATCCAGATCGAGACCGGCCGCCGCCTTGTAACCGGCCGCCAATGCTTTTCTGTTGGACTCGATCACGTCCGGACCTTTGGACTTCAGCAGATGGTCGAGCGCGGCCTCGGGATAGGCGCGGTCGAATCCCGCGAGCGCACTTGCCACTCCGGTGGCAAAGATATTGCTGCGCTTGCCGCGCAGCGCCTTTTCCAGATGCGAGACATTCGGATCGTCGAGCTTGAGCTCAACGAAGCGGGCGCCTGATTTCACGATCGTCGCTGGAGGCTTTCCGGATTGCGGGTCGGCGATGACGATGCTCCCGGACCCGAGCGGAATCTCCGGCGCGAATTGCTCGACCTTGTCCCAATCGAGCGCGACAAAGGCATCGAATTGATCCGGCTGGGATTCGACCGGCTCGACGGAGATCTGCACAAGCGCGGCGGATTCTCCGCCCCTCACCTGCGGCCCGAATAGCTGGCTCATCGTCCCGTAATATCCGGCCTGGGCGGCCGACCGCAGGAAAACCGATCCCGCGG
>CAMDXM010000112.1 GCA_945878025.1 Pseudorhodoplanes sinuspersici
GACTTCGGGTGGATGGCGGCGATTGAGGACACCGGCCGTCACGATTGGTACGAGCCGCTCCGTGGACGACTACGCACCAAAAGCTAGCCGCTTCCCTATCCGCGAACTCCCTACCGCGGAGCGGTTTAGTGCAATATCTGTTTCGCGACGTACGGCTTTTAACTCGACGCTATGACAATTTGCATGTGCTATTCGTCCTCCAGCGGGCGCCGAGCGCCATGCCGAACGCTGAGGATATGAACCTCAGTTGCCTCGACTTTGTAAAAAATCAAATAGGGATAACGGCGCAGCGGAATCATACGCACACCCGGCTTGTATTTCGGATGCCCTGCTAATGGAAAATGCGCGAGTTGCGAGACGGTCCGCTCGATGCGTTCGACGACGGCGATAGCGGCGGTAGGATTACGCTCGGAGATATAGGAGAAGATAGCTTCAAGCTCCACCAAAGCGGGCTTGGTAAAAACGATCTTCATGCCCTGCGAAATTTACCGAAGACTGCCTCAACCTCCGCTTCAGTGGCGAACTCGCCATCACGGGCGGCTTTTAGCCCCCGATCGATCGCTTGCTTGTCGCCGTCCGTGAGCTGGTACGGCGAGCGCAGTTCTTCTTCAATGGCTTGCAGGGATGCAGCCGCCTCTTCCTGGGCCTCTTCGGGCCAAGTTTCGACGCGCGTGAGAATCTCTTTCAGAGTCTTGGCGACCATGAGTTTACTGTATCACACCCCTACCCTGTCGTCATCATCCGCCCGGATAACCAGAAACTGGATGACTGGAACGACGGGCGTCCCTTGCAGGTCGGGCTCTCGTAAACGGTGCCGCTTCGCGTCTCCGCCATGCGGCTTCGATCCCTAACGCAGTTCTCTTGCACCCCTCGCCGGGGGCAGTCGGTCCCGCGTCCCGCCTGCGGCGGCGCTATGCTGACGCTCCTGCGGCTACCCTTTTAACCGGTCTCAGGGCTGGCGAATGGTCTTCGTCTAAGCACTCCGCCCATACGCCCATCGCTTGCTGATAGGAGGATCGCCGTACGCCGAAGATGCGCCATCGCCTTGCGCTGGCATCAAGGTCAAGCCCTGCGGGTGCTTCGCAACCTTGACGCCGCTGGGCGCTGCCGCTTCATCTTGCGTGCCGGCTCCGAGGGAATGCCTTCCCTGCCCCACCAGGGGAATGAGCTGCGTGTCCGTTCTCAGGTCGTAACCGGATGTTGTTCTCTGTTATTGGCATATCCGCTTTGTGCCAATACCGGACATAACGATGGCAAAGAGCGCTCCCTTGGTAAGGGCTGCGGCAGCAGGTACAACGCTGCCGTAGCTCAGTGGTGGAGCACTTCATTGGCAATGACGAGGCCGACAGTTCAATCCTGTCCGTCAGCACCACTCAACCGGCCAAGAAGTAGACAATGACCTGCCATAGGGTTGCCGACATAAGCACTACGCCACTAGCGGTCATTCCAATCGCTTCGAGTGGATGACTGTGGCCGCGCTTGATGAACCATTGCGCGAACCCAACGGTGCGGAAGAATACGTTCAGACTTCTATTTATGGTCGCTCCTAAAAGGAGTAAAGGAATCCATAAGTGCACAAATATTGTCGGCAGGACAATCTTGATTGCGCCGAGGGGCGAAGAGTACAGGTCTCGTAGAGTCTGAGGAAAATATTGCAAGGCTCTTAACGCCGCCAGCGCTGCCGTTTCAACAAGTCGAATTGGAAGGTGAGGTGCAGTGCTCAATCTGATAGCAAAGTTAAACAGCGTCCACGTCATGATGAAAGCGACGCCGATCGCAAGGATACCGATAACCAAAGCAAGAATTACGGAAAGCGCCAAGTTTCTTTTCGCTACATCGAGACACTTCCTCACCAAGAACAATGAAAGATAGTCTGTGACGATGATTGCAGGTGCGAGCGCTAAAATTGAAATGACAAATCCAAAGTAAAAGATCGTAATAAAATTCGGATCCGGAAATCCGATCCTGAATAGGATGTAGATAACAATTGCTAGTGCTGAGATTCCGGCACAACGAACGAAGGCATTTAATCCGAACAGCGGCTTACCATATAGATGGTCGAAAGAATTTATGACAACCGTTTCAAGGTCCAACCGCCTATACTTTTCACCTTTCATCCAAGCGACGATTGCTCGATTAGCGGCTGAAGAAGCCTTTCTATCAAGAAATCTGAAGAGACCATATATAACCAACGCGGCGGCCAATGGTGCGCTGAGACCGAGAATTTTTATTAGTGCGTTCACGCTGTGCGCTCAACAAAAGACGTGCATCGCTGGGGCTAAGTGTAGTGCGACAGCAACAGCATCGGTCAATAGCAGAAGTAGCGGCGTTCCCGCGTTATGTCGACTCTTCCTCCAAAAGCCGACATTGGTACGGTTTCCTAAGGCGATGGCATTAGAAGCCACGTATAGAAGTCTTTAGCTAGTCGGTCAGCCGCACTTGCTCCCATTTGCCACTCAGCCATTCAATGCTCAGAGGGTCGGTCGCTTGAAGCTGCGTTTGGTCCGCAAACAGAAAAAAGTTTGAACCCTTCCCGTCTGTGATCTCCTCTTGCAGCGAAAGCATGTTTTGCAATCTCTTTGGGGAGCTTGTCAGCATGAGCACCCGCATTTGTTTGACGCCGAATTGAGTGAGATGCCTTCCGGCTTTCCAGCCGTCGTAATACGTAGCAAGTTTGTATCGGATATTTTTGCGCCAGTCGGTGGTGCCTTCGGTGTCGGTTCTGTTCAGCGGAATTGTCCCGCGGTCCACTTCGAGCAGAAAATAGGAAGCCGTGCCGTCGGTGAACGAGAGCCCAAACAGCCCATCCGGCACCACGGTCGAGAATTCCTTTCGGCCCCGCTCTATCCGCTGAATAAGCCACCGGAGCGGTTCCCGCGCCTCCTGCGTGCTGTCGGGTGCCGCCGCGATAATTTCCCGTTCTCGAATCAATTCAATATCGCTACGCGCTTCACACGCTTTCTCCAGCGCGGTCATGAACTGCGCAATGGCGAGCGTGTGCTCAATAAATTTCGCGCCTGCACGTTTGTTTTTCTCCGCCCAATCAACGTCAGCATTGATGAGATGGCCCTTTTCACGAAGCAGCTTCGCGCCTTTTCGCGTGATCGCATAGACCAGCGGTCCCGTTAAACTCACCCGGCGCCGGTCAACAAAGCCGTTGTGAAAAAGCGCTTTGAGCCAACGACTGACATTTTGCTCGCTGCCGCCGTCGATCGTAGCGAGCTGATTAGTCGCCAGAAAGCGATTTTGAGCGATCGCTGCCAACAGGCGCAGCGCTCGCTCGGGCGTCGACGTTGGCTCGGGGTCTTTCGGTCGTACTAACCGCTTGGCGCGGGGTTTGCGGCTAACGATGGTCTCCATGTGCCTATTATACCCAGCCCGCTAGCTGTTCGATTTTCGCCGCGGCACGCGAAAATCTTTCGGCTTCGAAGGTTCAGGCGTCATTTCCGCCGCCATATGCGCGGCTTCCTGGAGCAGCAGCGTTTCGCGTTGCTGCAGGCATGCGGTAGCCGTCGCGGTTTCGATCGCAGACGGGCTTTTGGAGAAGATCAGTGCCCGGATCGCAGCGAAGGTGGCGTCCGAAATCGGCAAGGGTCGCACCAGCGGCACGCGGATACGCGCGCTGTGCATTCCAGCGTCATCGACAAAGGACACAAAAGCCTCGCCGGCCGTCAGGGAGCGGAGCATCTGCGCCGCGAAATAAAGCGCGTTGGGATAGCTGTGCACTGCGCTAGGCAAGTCTTGATAAATGGGCTCCAGACCCTCGGATGCGCCGCGGCTTTCGGAGCGGCCGTGTGAATAACCTTCGCTTGTTGACGTGCCGGATGAAGTGCCGATTGAATGGCTGGTGGAACGGCCGCTCGACAAGGCACTGCCGCGCGTCGTCGCGCTACCCGAGCCCGTGCCCCTGCTCGTGCCGAACGTTGTATCGAGAGGGGTTGTTGGGAAAACAATGGGGCCGAAGCCGTCGTAGCTTCGCGTCATCGATCTCGTCATCGCCTCGGTTTCGGTCCATCCGCTCGCGTTGGAATCGGTGCTTGAGGTGCTATCCGTCTCGCCCTCCGTGATCGTTTCCGAACTCGATTCCGAGACCGACGTGCTCCAGGATTCGCTGTCAGCAACGCTCCAATTATTGAACGATGCTCGGAGATGCCCGACGACCGTCGGCTTAATCAGGGCTTTGACTGGCATTTCGAGATCGAGCGGAATGATCGCTTCGGCAATTTCCTTTGCTTCCTTCGGGTGCTTGACGCGAAAGCTGACTTTCAGATTCGTCGCGTTATGCACCGCGGCCAGTGCCTGATCGTCTGGTTCTCCCAACTGTGACTGCCATTGATGGCTGAGTGTGACGCCGCAGGCGAATTTTCGCGCCTCGGCAAGCAAATTCGGGATGTCCCCCGACAGAAATCTTTGGCATTCGTCGATATAGAACCAGAACGGCTTGTCCGTCCGCCGCCGCTTGACGTGAAAAAACAAAAACCGCGTCAGCAGCCGACCGAGCAATTCCGTGTCGGCATCGCTGACCGCATCGCCTCCGGAAAGATTAGCGAGAATGATGTCGCCGCGATCGAGGCATTGCCTCAGATCGATGACATGTTCGCGTTGGCCGATGATGCGACGGATGGCTGGAGCGCTGGTAAACTCCGCCAGACGGTTGATGGGGCCAACGATTTCATCCCTGAATCGCATTCCGGTACGATCGGACCGCGCAAGATGGTCCAAGTCTGTGAGTACGGCGCGGGCATAGCGATCCGTCAATTTACTCAGCACCAGCGCGCGCACGCCATGCGCGTCGCGATGATCGAACAGCAACTCGGCTTCGGAGAGCGTCAACCGCAATTCTGCGAGCGCAGCGAAGGTGGCTTTGAGGATGCGACGGATGGTGGGCTTGCCGTGAGTCTGTTCATCCCCCCAGACCTTTTCAAAAGCTTCCAGCGTCGTACCGGCGATGACCGAGACGCTGGTTTGAGGATCGGGCAGCGCCAGCGGATTAAAGCCAGTGACATGACTTTCGGCATTGGGGTCGATCAGATGAATATGCCGACTCCTGTGGTATCCCCTACTGAACAGCCAGGCGATCAACGAGTTGTACAAGCTGGTGGGGTGCGCACCGTGCGGATCGATCACGCACACGCCGTCCCCGTTCTGGACGCTTTGCCGAATGATGTGCTCCAGAAAATTGGTCTTGCCGCCGCCCGTCGTTCCGATGACGTGGCTGTGCTCCAGAAGTGGTCGTCGTGCGAGGGCCACAGATTGCTGGCCTGACCGGCCGAGCGCGATAGAACCGACGGGACAAGACCTCATGGCGGCCGGCACCAGATGCGGGAAGCGAGCGTCGAGCGCACCCCGTGCGTCCGGCAGTAATGGCCGTCTGGAGCTCATGACTAGCTGTGCTGCAGGATATGGAGCGTTTCATCCAGTCCCCTCGTATCCTCGCCCAGCGCCTCCATATCAATCTTCGCTTTCATCAAGGCGTCGATCGCAGCTGCATTGGTGCGCAGCGCCTTCTTAATGCGCGGCTTGCGCAACTTGTCGACCTCGTTCTGCGTGGCATAAAGGCCGTAGCGAGCCTGTTCTACTTCGGTGCGCGCGTTCAAAAAATCGCGTTCGCGATTGATGCGGCGAATTTGCGTGTCACTTTCGCAAATCTCCGGGAGTTCGGCCACTTCGTTGGCGGCCCGCGCCGCGGCGACGAAGGACTTCGACAACTCCGCCCGCGCGCGCAGATAGCCGCTTTGCGCGTTGGTCATATCAGTCAACGCGCAATGATAATTGGCGAGACGCTTGGCACCCCAGGACGTGGCTGGAGTCCTGAACGGTACCGGTGCCGGCACAGTCGCCATCTGGTGCGGCATCGCGACCGCCAAGGCGTTTGGGCGCGGCATTCCATGGGCTCTGACCGAACCCAGCATTTCGTTGGCGGTGATGTCGATCGTCGGCTTGATTCCCATGCCACGCTCCTTTCAGCGGTGCTCATTGAGATGGTTGCGGGTGCGTTCGCGCCGGATATAGGCTTCCGCAAACGCCGTTTCGGCGTCGAGCTTGTCCTTAAAGGCGCGGAGCCTTTCGGTGTCGCGTTGATACTGCGTGGTCGTCTCGCGTGGATCGACGAATTCATAAATATTCGGCATCAGCGCCGCGCGCATGAAAGTGGCATCTGTTCTGTATTCCTGTACGAAGGACGGCACGATTACGGCATCTGCGGAATGTCGATACGAAAGGTTCTCGAGCACTCGCCAAATCGGCAGCAAGTTTGCGACGATGAACAGGAATGAAAATGCGCCGAAGCTGTACGGATTCAGAAATAGCGCCTGTTCAAGCCATGCCCCTTCGCCCCGCGGATTGCCTGTGATACTTGCGTGCAGGGACCACGCCGCAGTCGCGGCATAAGTCACTAACAGCACGTTGAGTACCAATAGCGGCGCTGTAAGCCGCGATCCGATGGTTGCGACGCCGACAATGGCGACGAACGGCAGCAGGTAGATCAGCACCGACCACGGCGCCCAATTGTAGAACACCATCTGGAATTCTGTCGTCGCCGGATGAAACTTGGACTGCAACTCGAATGTCTTGCCGTTCGAGCAAGTCAGTCGCGACACGAAGCAGTCATTGGTGCATGTGTCGCGCGGCTTCCAGCGCAGGATGGAATGGTTCGTCGGGCTCGCCGGCCGGCACATTGCATCCATTTTCGACTGCAATTGCAGCTCAGCGCGGCTAGAAACCGTGCCGGCGCAAAGCATTAGACAGATCAGGATGAGGATAAGTCGCATTTATTTCTCCTTATTTATCAATGCTTTACTGTCTTCACCCTACGTCTCCGCTATTACGAGTCAAACGTTTTTTGAGGGTGTGTCTAACTCGTTCGCGCGCTTTCCGAATTCGAGGTACCTTTTAGGCAGACCTCCGCGGCGCGCTCCGCCGTCCGAATGAGTCGGGCGCCGGTTGCATCGCGGAGGATTAAGATGCTTGACACCGACGCTCGCGCTGCCGCGCCCGCGTTTCCAAAAATTCCCAATCTTGAATTCCTGAGAGTGCAGTTATCGCCCGCGCTCGACGGCCACATTTTCGTGGCGCTCACCGCAACAGTCGTTGACGATCAAGAGCCGGAATTACTCGATCAGGAAATCGCCTTCAATAACGTGGCAACGATCGATGACGCAATCGCCCTCATCGGCCAGCACGCACGTTTCATTTTTTCCGCGCACATCAGAAAGGAGAACTGATCATGGCCACCAGCCAGGAGCCGATTTACACCGCCTACACCGTCGTCAAACGCGGTGAAGGCAAAGACGATTGGTGGATTGCAATTGGTGCTGCGTTCGCGCACGCCGATGGTGAAGGTCTCAACGTCTTGTTGCAGGCGCTGCCAATGGACGGGAAGCTAGTGCTACGGCCACCGAAAATCGTGGAAGAAAAGCAGCCGGCCAAGAATACTGACCGGCGTAATGACAAGCACCGCGGACGGTAACAGTCATTCAATTTCTTAGCGTCAGCGATTACTAAGATGAAAACTCAGCCCCGCACTTTTCGTGTGGGGTCTTTCTTACATGTGGATTACGCGGATGCGCTTTGGCGGCTCGTGAGCGATAATTAAGCTTCAATGCATAAGCGTATAAGAATAGCAGTCACTCTTTTGGTCTTCCTAACCCTAGTAGCCATCGGCACTTTCCATTTTGGTCGTTGGTTATTTGATCACGCCGATCAAAACCCAGACGTGACGACGATCGGCACCTCATCAGAAGATAATTTCTTCGAAGAGGACGCCTCGTGTTCTGTTCAGGCCAATTTGCTCTATCAACGTTATTCTGAAGAGTACAACTCCCCGCAAACGGCCGTCTTGATGCCTCAAATGCATTTCAATAAATCCAAAAGCCGCTGTTTAGCGTATCTTATTCGGGAAACGCATTATCAACGAGACGGCTCGATCCGAGAATTGCACGAGATCGTCGACGTCCTCGCTGGAAAAGCGATCCTCGTGAGCGACTATGTTACGGAATGCACCAATAATTCTTGTCTGGATCGGCCTATTCAATCCGCCCGCGCTGATATTGACCGAACTTACCCCACCAATATTCTTGTCGAAGATTTCTTGAATCAGGCGACCATATTACTGCGCGAATAGGTCAGCACCTTTTCCCAATTGCATCATTTAGGAATGATAAAGCCCACCAATCGGTATTCGCCGCCGCTTCGTTCCACTGCGGCGTTATACGTTCTTGTGTTCAGATCAACCTTGTTGAAACTCTTAGTGATAGCCTCCTGTTTCATATAATCGTAAGTCGGTTTCGATAACGCCGTATCGACTCTACCCCAATTGGCTTCCGCGAACGAAATTGAATCTTTTCCATCGTTGGCTTTGACCAACGCCACATGCCCATAACCGCCGTTATCCCAAACTGCAATCGCTCCGGCTGGAGCTAACGCGATCTGAGACGCATCAAGTGTTTTATAGTTAGAATCGCTTGCGGCTTGCGCAAACCATGTGCCTGCATCGCCCTTGAACGGAAGTGACATCTCGTTGTCGGTATAAATCTTTTTGACGTAATCGGTGCAATAACCATGACCCAGCGCTGCATTGCGACCCAGTGTCTCCGGATTTTGCATTGAGAACCCTTCCCATTCGGGAAGCCCGGCCAGACCAGACTTCGATGGAATGCTAAGAGTAATTTTCCCCAATGATGAACCAATACTTCCCGTTGACTCTGGATCCGCAGGCAAGCTCGCCGTGCGCGAAGAACGATCCTGTGAGGGCGTGACCGGAAGCCGCGCGAGCGCTTCATTCGATATCAACAGTGTGGTTGTCGATTGAGGTTGCGTGTTCTGATTGTTCACACCATTTGCAGGCTGGTTCGAAAGCGACGCAAGCGTGGCCGCGAGCAACTGATCTATCGATGGTTGCGTCTGCGTAATCGGCGGCGTGGCCGTCGTCGGGAATTGCCATTGCAGATAGGGATAGCCAGAATTCACGCTGGCGCTGATCGCCCATACCGAAGGATCGAAGCCTGATGGTAGGGCAGACTTGAGTTCCACTGTTGTTCTAGGGATGCCTCCATCACTCGTCAATTGTCCTGAGTTGGACACATCCCAGTATGAACTAACCGTCACCCCATAATTTTTGCCAACCATCCCACCCGTGCTGTCCCAACCTGCGCCACCAATAACAGTCACAGAACCTGCGGAATAGGACTCGGTGATAGACTCTGTAGTGCGATTGTTCTGCCCCACCAAACCTCCAACGGCGAAGAAACTAGGCGCAAACCCGCCACGCGAGACTGTGACCTGTCCCAACGAAAAAGATTGCGTGATTGTACCATTGTTGTATGCGACAAGCCCTCCAGTTGCTGCGCCGCCGTTACCGAATGACCAATTGGAATTAGGTCGGTCAAACGAATTACTCACCGAACCATCGAAGAACGAAAGACCTATCGTTCCGCTGTTCTGTCCGACGAGCCCGCCGACATAGTTGTAGGACGGCGACGTTACTGTTGCGCCAGAAACTACCGCTGATGATCCTGAGGCAATTATGTTTCCGGAGTTAAATCCTACAAGACCGCCGACAAGAGCACTGGCAATCCACGCAGGGGGGTTTTGAACGATGCTTCCGTCGGTGTACGAATTCGAAATAGAGCCATAATTTTGCCCCGCAATTCCTCCCACGTAGTCGGTAGAATAGCCGACACTATCGGCACCCGCTATCAGATGCATGTCTCTGATGCGAAGGTTTGAAACAGTGCCGCTAGATGCAATAGTTCCGAACAAGCCAGCAAAGGCCATAAGAGGGTGGCTGCGCCGGGCGGAAGAATGAAGTCCGGAAATCGTGTAGTTTTGGCCGTTTAAGCTGCCTGAGAACGGCACTAATGCATAACTCGGAAACCCCAAATACAAATTTCCAATAGGCATCAAACCCGCACCGCTGTTCCAAGTCGCAGTCGCTGCCGCATCGACGTCCGTCGTTAAGATGTATTGTTTGGTCAGCAGTGAGGCACTGCTGCCTATTCCTTGAACTCCGTAAATATCTACGAGTTGATAAGGCGTTGCAGCCGAGCCATCGCCACCATTAGCTCGTAAATATGAGCCACCGGTGAGCCGAAAATCAGTCGCGGTAAAGCTAGGTAGACTTGTCGCCACCTGGCTCCAGGCGCCAGCTTGAAGAGTAAACGTTCCGACGTTCACGCCGGCCGACGCCGTAATGGAATTGCCAGCGATGAGCGTCAGTCCACCATTGGTGCCCGTGATGGGGGCGTCGATTGCAATGTTCCGATAAGCGTCGAGTGTGAGCGTGTTGGCTCCATTCCAAATCACCGCCGAATTTACGGAGATGTCGCCGCTTCCGCCGCTGCCGCCGGCCGTGGTCTGGATGGTCACGTTGCTGGTCGCGAGATTTGAAGCGATTGTGCTGGCTGCGCTCGCGTCGATAAGAAAGTCGTCCGGATCGAGCAGTAGCGTGCCATTCTTTCCATTGATGGCGCGCGTATTAGTTAGCCCGTAATAGTTCAGCGATCGACGACCGGAGACCTCGGCAAATCCGCCGTCGCCGCCGAACGACCCACCGCTAGCATTTATTGCTCCACCGAACGCCGTTGTACCATCGGCCCAAACGACAATCTTACCGCCGTCACCTTTGTCTTTTGCCGAGGCATTGATGACCGTTGCCCTGTCGATGTTGATAGTCGTTGCCTTTGGTACTGGATAGGCTTCCAGCGCAGCCATTCGGATCGCCGCTGCGGCCCAATGAGGCATGCCACCGCCGGTATCGCCGCCGATCAGGATTTTGCCGCCGCCCCCGCGTCCTGATGCATCGAGTTTGGCGCCAGCGAGTTCAATATTCTCTCCAGTTACCTCGATCTTTCCGCCTTTGGTTCCCTTACGCTGGCCTGCACTGGAGATTGTCCCGGACAGCTTTACTGTTTGCGCCGGCGCGTCTCCTTTGGTGGCGGCGGTCGCCGCCCCCAGCACGATCATGCCGTTCTTGCGGCCGATCGAATTGGCTTCGATGACGCCCTTGTTGTTGATAACGCTGTCTACGATCTGCCGCGCAGCGGATGCGGTCAGTTCAACGCGTCCGCCATCGGCCTTGAGCTTGCCTTCGTTCTTGACCAGCGCGTCAAGCGGCTGGCCCGTAGACACGTCCCTGACTTGTGCCGCGATGGTGTCGTTGATGCCAAGCGTGATCAGCTTGTCGCCGTAGAAATCGAGTGTGAAATCGTTCCCGGCCGCGAGTCCGACCTTGCCGAGTTTGGCCGTGATGGTGCCGGTGTTGCGCACGCCGGGCGCGACCAGGGCAGCGAAGCCGCCGGTTTGCGCAGTGATGATGCCTTGGTTGACGATCGAGGCATCGGGGCGACCAGGCACCGTGAAATGAAACCGCCCGGCCATGAAATCGTCGTTCTTGATGTCGCGCGTTGTGCCGAGGAACCCGGCGGTGTCGATCTTGGAATTGGGCCCAAACAGAATGCCGTCAGGATTGACCAGGAAGACGCGGCCGTTCGCGGAGAGCGATCCGAAAATTTGCGAGGGCCCAAGGCCGCCGGTCACGCGGTTGAGCGCGATCGATGACGCGCTTGGTTGAACAAAGCGGGTCGTTTCGCCATTTCCAATGTTGAACGTGCTCCAGTTGATGATCGCCTTGTCGGTCGATTGCCTGACGATGACGTTGGCGGTCCCCTGCCCTTGCACCGTCGCAGAGCCGCCGACGACTTGGGCGCCCTGCGGATTGCCCACGGCGCTCGTGATCCCAAGCGAGACCAAAGCCGACGTGGCGAGGATGAGGTGTCGCAAGCGCATTGACATCTTTCCTAATATTTCGCTGTCACGGCGAAAAAGAATCGCCAATCATCACGAGGGCCTTCGATAGCTTTGGCGGCAGTGAGATCCGTAGCCCAACCGTTCTGTCCAGCAAGTCGCAAGCCGGCGCCGGCGGAAGCACCCTCGGCGCTGCCCGCCGTGAATGCCGCCGGCGCAATCGTGTAAACCTTGCCGTAATCGATGAAACTGTAGAGCTGCGCCTGCGTCAGAACGCCAGTGACGGGCAAGTCGTAACGAAGCTCGCCTAGCGCTTGCCAGCAATGATCGCCCAACAATTGTGAGGGATCGAAAGCGCGCCCAAATCTGGCGCCACCATAGCCGCATTGCTCCGGCGAAAGCAGCGAACTGAACGCATACTGACCATAGGCAGCAACGAACGCCGAGATGTTGGCGAATAATGGCTGTACGCGGCCCACGCTTCCTTCCAGCTTGCCAAAGTCCACGCGCCCCGAGGCACGCGATGCCATTGGATTGTTCGCCGTCAGCACCCCTGAGACCATTTGAGGGACTTCACGAAGGGAGGATTTCTGGTTCATCGTAGCCGCAAGGAGCGAAGATGAAACAGAAACCCGGACCGGGCAAAGCGCCCGCAGAACAAGTGCTGAAGGACATTCGGCG
>CAMDXM010000113.1 GCA_945878025.1 Pseudorhodoplanes sinuspersici
CGTGATTTGGCTTTTGAACAGACAAGCGGCCGGGGGCACCCGAAAAGACCGGAAAATCCACAGAATTCGGAGCGCTTTCAGTTGAGCAGGACTATGAAAGCGCTTCGCTTTCTTGGTTTGTCGCATTTCCGGACGGCGAACCGGTACCCACTTCGCCTGGAAATGCTCCAGGAAATTACCGCTCGGCCAGGGCGCGCTCGGCGATGTCCTTCACGTCCGCCGAAAGATTTCCGGCGCCGGCGACGCGCCGGATCGCGGTCTCGGCGTGGGCGCGGCGTCCGGGCTCGAGCGCGCGCCAGCTCTTGAAGGCCGTCATCAGGCGGGCGGCGACCTGCGGGTTCGTGCCGTTGAGCTTGAGCACATAGTCGGCGACGAACCGGTATCCCGCGCCGTCGGCGCGGTTGAACTGGGTGGGATTGCCCTGCGCGAATGTGCCGATCAGCGCACGCACCCGGTTGGGATTGGTCACGGCGAAGGCCGGATGCGCGGTCAAAGCCAGAACGCGGTCGAGCGTGCCCTGGTCGGGGATCGCGGCCTGCAGCATGAGCCATTTATCGACGATCAGCGGATCGGATGCATAGCGCGCATAAAAATCCTCGAACGCGGCCGCGCGCTGCGGCTTGTCGTGCAGCGAGAGAACAGACAGGCCGGCGAGCCGGTCGGTCATGTTGTCGGCGGACCGGTATTGCGCGAAGGCGCGCTCGATCGCCTCGGCATTGCCATTCGCCGCCAGGAGATCGAGGCAGGCATTCCTCAGCGAGCGCCGCCCCGCGCTCACGGAATCCGGGCTATAGGGCTCGGACACGGAAAACCGCCGATAGACATTCAGCACTTCGCCGCCGAGCCGCTCGGCCATTTTTCTGCGCAAATGCGTCCGCGCGGCGAAGATCGCATCCGGGTCCACATCGCTTCCGATTTCGCGCGCGATATCGGCCTCGCTCGGCGGCGTCAAAGCCTGTGCGACGAAAGCCGGTTCAAGCTTGCCGTCGGACAGGATCGCGGCCAGAGCGTCCATCAAGCCGTTGTCGCTGTTGGTATTCCTGGACTCGCGCAGCGCCGCGACATTCGTGATCAGGATTCGGAGCGCGAATGTCTGCAAGGCCTGCCAGCGATTGAAGGGGTCGGAATCGCGCGCAGCGAGATGCTGCAGGTCGGCCGCCGAAAGATTGGTGACGAGCTTGATCGGCGCGGAAAATCCGCGATTGATGGACAGGACCGGTTCTTCCGGGATGTCCAAGAATTCGATCGAGGCGGACGGCGACGACAATATCGCAACGCCGTGTTCCACGCGGCTGCCCGCTTTCGGATGGAGCGGAACGTCGCGGCCGTCGCGGTCAACCAAACCGAGCGCCAGCGGAATCACCATCGGCTCCTTGGTCTTCTGTCCGGGCGTGGGCGCCAGCGTCTGGGTCAGATCGAGCCGGTAGCTTTTGGCATCGGCGTCGTAGCGGCCGCTCGCGGTGACTTCCGGCGTGCCGGCTTGCGAATACCAGCGCATGAATTGCGCAAAATCCCTGCCCGAGGCATCGGCAAAGCATCGCACGAATTGTTCGATGGTGGCGGCGTGACCATCATGGCGCTCGAAATAGAGATCCATGCCGGCGCGGAACAGATCCGGCCCGAGCAAAGTCCTAATCATGCGCACGACTTCGGCGCCTTTTTCGTAGACGGTCGCCGTGTAGAAATTGTTGATCTCGTGATAGAGTTCCGGCCGCACCGGATGGGCGAGGGGGCCTGCATCCTCGACGAATTGATGCGCCCGCAACAGCCGCACATCCGAAATCCGCTTCACCGGGCGCGAACGCTGATCGGAGGTGAATTCCTGATCGCGGAAGACGGTGAGGCCTTCCTTCAGGCAAAGCTGGAACCAGTCGCGGCAGGTGATGCGGTTGCCGGTCCAGTTGTGGAAATATTCGTGCGCGATGATCGCCTCGATGCTGGAAAAATCGCCGTCGGTCGCGGTATCGGAACTGGCCAGCACGTATTTGTCGTTGAAGACATTGAGGCCCTTGTTCTCCATCGCGCCCATGTTGAAGTCGGACACCGCGACGATCATGAAAATATCGAGGTCGTATTCGCGCCCAAAAGCCTGTTCGTCCCAGCGCATCGACCGCTTGAGCGAGTCCATCGCATAAGCGCAGCGGCCTTCCTTGCCGCGCTCCACATAGATTTTGAGCGCGACGGAGCGGCCGGACATGGTGGTGAATGCGTCGTCCACGCAGCCGAGATCGCCGCCCACGAGCGCGAACAGATAAGCCGGCTTAGGATGCGGATCGTGCCATACCGCGAAATGCCGTTCGCCCGGCAGGTTGCCGGATTCAATGAGATTGCCATTGGCCAGCAGCACCGGCACGTCCGCGCGGCCGGCCTCGACCCGCGTGGTGTAAACCGCCATCACGTCCGGGCGATCGAGAAAATAAGTGATGCGCCGGAAGCCCTCGGCCTCGCATTGCGTGCAATAGGTTCCGTTCGAACGGTAGAGCCCCATCAGCTTGGTATTGGCCGACGGGTCGATCGTCGTTTCGATCTCGAGCTGGAATGCGCCCCGCGGCGGCTGCGCGATGGTCAGGCTGTCCGGCGTCGCGGCATAGGCGTCGTCGGGCAACGCCGTTCCGTCGATGGCGATGGACGAAAGCGAGAGCTCATCTCCGTCGAGCCGCAAAGGGGCCGCGCCCGGCGCCGCCGGGTTCGGCCGCAAGGAGAGGCGCGCCCGCACCTTCGTCGCGGACGGATGCAGCGAGAATTCGAGATCGACCTTGTCGATCAGCCAGTCGGAGGGGCGATAATCCTGCAGGCGGACGGGGCGGGCGTGGTCAGTGCGCATGCATACTCATTGGCCTTGCGGCTCCGCCGCGTCAAGAACAAGCGCCCTGTCTTTGACGGCCCGAAGGCAATGGCTCCGCGTGCCCGATCACGCGCTTGATCGAGGGCCATTTGGCGCGCAGCGCGCGCTCCAGCTCGTCGACCTTCTCATGCACATCGTGCACGGTTTTCGATGAGTCGACGCGGCAATGGAAATTGATGATCTCGCCCTCGCTGGTCGCGCGCACTCTGACGTCGTGAATGTCGCACAGATGCCCGGCCCGGGCCGCCAGGTCCGAAAGCGCGGCTTGCACTTCTGCGATGCGCGTCGCCGTCGCGTCGCGGCCAAGTACCCCATCCGATTGTAGCGGCTCGATATGGGTCTCGACCTCCACATCGGCGCCAAGTTCGTCGTTGATCGCATTCTCAAGCCCGTCGGCGATGTCATGCGCGGCGCCGAGGGTGAGCGAGCCTTCGACTTCGAGATCGAGCGAGACCGAGAGCTTGCCGCCAATGGCATGCACGGTGACATGATGCACGGCCAGGGCGCGGTTGCGTGCGATCACCATCACGCGGTCGAGGATCGTTTCGTTGTCGAGCGCGCGCGGCTCGGTCACGATGCTGATCTGCGCCTTCGGCAATTCCGCGCAGACGGCCTTGATCACCGCATCCTTGAGCGCCGCCACGCGATCGATTGGCATCGTCCGGCTGACCGACACGTTCAATTCGACGAATTGGTCCGGCCCGACCTGCCGCACGCGCATTCCGTCGATCGCGACGACGCCCGGCACGCGCCGCGCGATGCGGGTGATCTGATCCGCGATGCCGGGAGGCGCGGCGTCGAGCAGCGCGTCGATGGTGCGGCGGCCGAGCCGCCAGCCCGCGAACAGGACCAGGATCGCAACCAGAAGCGCCGCGACGGTGTCCGCCCATTTCAGTCCGTAGGCGACGCCCGCGAGGCCGATCAGAACCGCAAGCGAGGACCACAGGTCGGAACTGAAATGCAACGCATCGGCTTCGAGCGCGTGGCTCGATGTTTCGTGCGCCACCTTGCTCAAGATCCGGGCGCGAAAGAAATCGATGACGATCGACGCCCCGATGACGGCAAAAGCCGGAATGCTGGCTTCGACCGCATGCTGCTCGCCCAGCAATCTGTTGACGGCTTCATAAATGACGACGCCGGAGAGAACGAAAAGCAGCGCGGTTTCGACCAGGGCGGCGATGCTTTCGACCTTGCCATGCCCGTAATGATGTTCGTCGTCGGCCGGTTTGCCGGAAACCCGCACGGCGCTATAGGTCATCACCGTGGCGGCGAAATCGATCAGCGAATGCGCCGCTTCGGACAAGATCGCAAGCGAGCCGGTCGTCACGCCGACCGCGCCCTTGGCGATGGTCATGGCGCCGGAAGCCGCGATCGATCCGAGGGCAACTCTTTCCTTGGCCTGCTGCATTGCTTGTGAATCCGTTTCGCCCGTCGCCGGACGTCATTTGGCGAGTGACGCGCAGGAACTCAACCGAAATTGCAGGTAATGCGAATTATTCGCAGCAATTTTTCGTCCTTTGAAAACCGGCCTGCATCTGGTTTTGACCATGAATGGAAGCCCATCTTGCCTCTGCGCGCATTCTGCGCCATTTCACAGGCCATGCGAGCTTCTGCGAACCATACCGCACGCCGCTTCTGCGTCGCCCCCATGATGGAATGGACGGACCGGCATTGCCGGTTCTTCCACCGGCTGCTGACGCGCAAGGCTTTGCTTTACACGGAAATGGTCACCACCGGCGCTGTGATCCATGGCGATCGCGAACGGCTGCTCGGTTTTGATCCGTTCGAGCATCCGGTCGCGCTGCAGCTCGGCGGATCCGATCCGCGTCAATTGGCGGACAGCGCGCGGATCGGCCAGGATTTCGGCTATCGCGAGATCAATCTCAATGTCGGCTGTCCGTCCGACCGTGTGCAGGAGGGCCGCTTCGGGGCGTGCTTGATGGCGGAGCCCGATCTGGTCGGAGCTTGCGTCGCCGCGATGAAATCCGCCGTCACGCTGCCGGTGACCGTGAAATGCCGCATCGGCATCGATCATCAGGATCCCGAGCAATCGCTCGATGCGTTCGCGCAAGGAGTAAAGGCGGCCGGCGCTGACGCGCTGATCGTGCATGCCCGCAAGGCCTGGCTCGACGGATTGTCCCCGCGCGAGAACCGCGACATTCCGCCGCTCGATTATGATCGCGTCTATCGCTTGAAGCGCGCCAACCCCGATCTCGAGATCGTCATCAATGGCGGGATCGGCGCCATCGACGACGCCGCGGTCCATCTGCAACATGTCGACGGCGTCATGATGGGCCGCGCGGCCTATCAGGAGCCATACCGGCTGCTCGCGGTCGATCCCCTGCTGTTCGGCGAGCCGGCTCCGGTCGCGTCCATGCAAGCGGCCGTCGAACAATATCTGCCTTATGTCGAGCGCGAGCTGTCGAAAGGCACGCGCCTGCATGCGATCACGCGGCACATGCTCGGTCTCTTTCGCGCGGTGCCCGGAGCGCGCGCATTCCGGCGGCATCTCTCCACCCATGCTGTCAAGCCGGATGCCGGCATCGGTGTCCTGCGCGACGCGCTGGCGCTGGTTGTGGACACGCCTTCGCATTTGACGCACACCGAAGCGGCGTGACATTCGCGCGGATTTTCGGAGCGACGCATGGTTTTCGGAATACCCGCGAGCGAGTTTGCCATGCTCGCCGCTCTCATCGTCGTCGGCGCGCTGGTGACCGGATTGCTGGCCGGATTATTCGGCGTCGGCGGCGGCGGCGTCATCGTTCCCGTCCTGTATGAGATTTTCCGGGTGATGCAGGTGCCCGACGATGTCCGCATGCAGCTTTGTGTCGGTACATCCCTGGCGATCATCATCCCGACCTCGATCCGCTCGTTTCGCGCGCATCTTTCAAAGCGCGACCTGCCGGTTGAAATCCTGAGCGCATGGGCGTTGCCGGTGACGGCCGGCGTCCTCGTCGGCGGCGTCCTCGCGGCGTTCGCGCCGAGCTCCGTTTTCAAGATCGCCTTCGTCGTGATCGCGTTTTTGATCGGCGCGAAATTCCTGTTCGGAAAAGAATCGTGGAAATTGGGCGACCGGCTTCCGGGCCCGGTCCTGATGAATGTCTATGGCGTCATCATCGGGCTCTATTCGGCGCTGATGGGCGTCGGCGGCGGATCGGTGTCGAACGCGATCCTGGTTTTCTATGGCCAGACGATCCACGCCGCAGTCGGCATCGCGTCCGGCATCGGCGTGCTGATTTCGGTTGTTGGCACAATTGGCTTCATGATCGCCGGCTGGCCGCACCAGGCGATGATGCCGGTTTTCTCGATCGGTTTCGTGTCGCTGATCGGCTTCCTGCTGATGGCGCCGATCACGTCCTTCGCAGCGCCCTTCGGCGCGCGTCTCGCGCATGCGATGCCGAAGCGGAGGCTCGAAATCGCGTTCGGCGTTTTCCTGTGGCTGGTCGCCTTGCGCTTTATCGTGAGTCTCGCTTGAGAAGGATCGCCTCGCGGCGCCTGCCGGTCGCCATCCTCAATCCGCGACCCATTTCAGGACAACCGGCACCAGGATCGCCGTGAGCAGGCCATTCAGCCCGAGCGCGATGCCCGCGAAAGTGCCGGCGAGCGGATCGACCTGGAATGCGCGCGCGGCGCCGATCCCGTGCGAAGTGAGCCCGGCGGCGAAACCGCGTGCGGCGTAGTTCTTCAATCGCAGCAGGTTCATCAACGGCGTCACCACAATCGCGCCGGTGATCCCGGTCAGCACGACGAGTATCGCGGTCAATGCGGGATCGCCGCCGATGGTTTCGGCGATGCCCATCGCGATGGCCGCGGTCGCCGATTTCGGCGCCAGCGCCAGCATGGCCATGCGGTCGAGGCCGAACAGCTTCGCCAGCACGATCGCGGATATAATCGCGGCGAGCGATCCCACGATCAGCGCAACCAGCATCGGGATGAGGGCGCGGCGCACCTGCGGCAAATGTCGAAAGAGCGGAACGGCAAGCGCGACCGTGGCCGGCCCGAGCAGAAAATGCACGAACTGCGCGCCGGCGAAATAGGCGGGATAAGCCGTGCCGGTGATGACCAGAATGCCGGAGACGAGAATGACCGCGATCAGCACCGGATTGGCAAGCGGATGCCGTTTGGTCGCAGCCGAAACCGCGTCGGCCGCCAGATAAGCCACGAGCGTCGCCGTCAGCCACAGAAGCGGCGAACCGGAGAGATAGACCCACAATTCGACCAGCGTGCTCATTCCGGGCGCCCGCCGTCGGGTTTTTTGACGCCGCCGGATTCGAGATCGCCCACGTTCATAAGCCGCGCCAGCCCTTCGAAGGTGAGCGCCGTGACCGCGAGCACGATCACCGTGGTGAGGACGACCACCGTGATCAGCCGCAGGCCGGTATTGCCGAGAAGCTCGAGATGCTGCACGACGCCGACGCCGGCGGGCACGAACAGCAGCGAAAGATGCCTGAGCAGGCCGTCGGCGGTGTCGCCGAGCATCGCCGGAAGCGGCGCGCGCATCAGCATGAGCGTGAACAGCAACACCATGCCGACAACAGGACCCGGCACCGGCAAACCGAGCGCCCGCACGGCGGTTTCACCTGCGAGCTGGCAAACAAACAATGAGGCGATCGCGGCGAGCATGGGGCCGCCTTACGGATAGCCGCGCATGATCAGCTTCTCGCCGCGCACTTCCCAGCTTTCGAGTCGATTGAGGAAACTCATGCCGAGCAGGCTCGTGCGCAATTGCCCCGGCTGCGCGATCAAGGCGGGCACCGAGCGCTCGATGATGCCGCCGATGCCGATCTTGTCGAGTGTCACGGAAGCCGCCCGCGTGCGCCCATTCGCCGTGTCGACATTGACGTTGTAGGAGAGAACCTCCAACGGCAGACCCGCGGCCTTGGCCGCGTCCTGTGTCAACACGACGGCGCTTGCGCCGGTGTCGAGCGCCATCGGGATTTGCGCTCCGTTCACTTGCGCCGAAACATTGAATTCGCCGGCGCGTCCGCGCGCGATTTCGACGGTGCGGGCGCCGCGCGAGGCCGCGCGTCCCGGCACCAGTTCGGCCAGCACGCGCTCGGAGACATCCTTGAGTTCGAAACGATAGGTGTAGCCGACGACCAGCAGCAGGCCCACGACCACCCAGAACATGGCCGCTTGCACGGCCTGCATGAAGTTCTCCCGGAAGAACATCAGCACGGCGCCGCCGAGAAACACCAGAAAGACGATCTTCACCGCAAGCGAGGCGAAGTCATTCGTCGATAATCCCGCGATGGCGCCGGAATCGTGCCGCCCGACCAGAATCGCAAACGACAATCCGAGGCCGAATATCAGAAGCCAGAACAGTTTGCTGCGCACGAAGCCTCCCTCAGACCGCTTCGCGCGGCATGGCGGTGTGGTCCGTCAGGCCTTCGAGGCGGTCGCGAAGCACGTTCATGATCGCCGCGCGCTCGGCGCCGGAGAGCCGCGTCCAGCCGGCGATTTCGTCGACATTGCGGCCGCAACCCAGGCACAGGCCCGATTTCGGATCGAGCGTGCAAATCTTGACGCAGGGCGTTTCGATATTCGTCATCGGCGTCGCGCGGTCCGTTTCGCCAGCAAGATATAGAGTGTTTCCCGGCGAAGTGGATACCGGTTGGCCGGAGAAAACGCGACAAAATAAAGGAATCCGGAGCCGCCAAGGGCGATGTCACGCATGTGCCGAAGACGCGCCGTTCAGGCGCCGATGGTGAACATCTGACGCTTGCGCTTGTCCCCCCGGTCGTCGAACGGGACGATCGGCAGGTCCGATTGCGGCGGCTGGATGGAAGGCGAGGGCACCTCAAGCGGGGCCAGGGCCGACATCACGCGTTCCGGCGGCAGCGCAATCACGACTTCGGTGCCGACGCGCAATTTCGACTTGAGCGTGAAGGTGCCGCCATGCAGGTCGACCAGGCTCTTGGCGATCGGCAGGCCGAGGCCGGCGCCCTGTTCGGCGGATTTGATCGCGTTCGAGCCTTGCCCGAATGACGCCAGCACGATCGGGATTTCGTCCTCGGGGATGCCGGGACCGGTATCCTTGACGCTGAAATATTGCCCGCCCGACGCGGTCCACCCGGCCTTGATCCAGATTTCGCCGCCCTGCGGCGTGAACTTGATCGCGTTGGACAGAAGGTTGAGACAGATCTGACGGATGGCGCGTTCGTCCGCCCAGACCCGCGGCAGATCCTGCTCGAAGGATTCGTGGATCGTGATCCCGCGATTCTTGGCGCGCAGCTTGAGCAGGTGGTGGCAGTCCTGCACGATATCGGCGACCGAAACCGCTTCCTCGTTCAGCTCATAGCGGCCGGCCTCGATGCGCGACAGGTCGAGAATTTCGTTGATGAGGCCAAGGAGATGCTGGCCCGAGGTGTGGATGTCGTTTGAATAATCCTTGTAGGCGGGCACGGCATGCGTGCCGAACACCTCGCCTTTCATCACTTCCGAGAATCCGAGAATGGCGTTGAGCGGCGTGCGCAGTTCATGGCTCATCTGCGCGAGGAAGCGCGACTTGGAAATATTGGCGGCCTCGGCGCGGTTGCGCGCCTCGTCGGAGATCGCTTTCGCCTGTTCGAGTTCGCCGATCAGCATGTCTTTCTCGGCGCGCGCCTGCAAGGTCGCCAGCGCCGACGAATAGAGACGATGCGCGAGCAGGAGGAAATAGCCCTGCGCGGTGACCGCCATGATGGCGAGGATGTAATAATGCAGTGAGCCCTTGAGGGCGAAATTCACCGCGACCACGGCGGTCACCGGCACGGTCGCGGCGAATACCGCGATCGGCAGGCTTGACGCGAGCATGCTCGATACCGCGACCACGAGCAGCATCACGAACAACATGAAGGTGCCGGTGCCTTCCTCGACGCCGATCGGTTCGATCAGGTTGAACATCCAGGCCAGCCCGAAAAACAGGTCGAGCATGATGAAGCGCAGCCGCCAGGCCTTGATGCTGATCTCGCTCTGCGGCGTGGACAGGAATTGCTTGCACTTGGTGATGATCACCGCGTGGATCATCAGCACGCCGGCGGTCCAGATGCCGGCGGTCACCGCGCCGGTCCAAAGGCTCGACAGGAAGCCGACCGTCGTGACGAGGAGCAGCACGACCAGCGAGGCCGATTGCCGGTTTTGCGCGAACAGGCGAAGCAGCTCGTAGTCGAAAACGGGACGCGTGCCGGTTGTGGAGGTCAGCCGGTCGCGGGCATCGCGGACGCGCTGCTGGGCGACACGGCGGCGCCTGGCCGCAACTTCCTCGCGATGGTCGCTGGCAGTACTTGTCATGGTTTACGCACAAAAACTCGGATACGCACGGATACGCGGATTTCTGAAAAAGAGAGGCTAAACTGGCCCAAAATCCTTAAGGGCAGCCTTAAAGGCAGGGTAAAAACCCGTGGCGAAAGGGTGGGGAGATCATGAAGCTTTATGACGGGGGCCGTGCGCCAAATCCGCGCCGGGTGCGCGTCTTTCTGGCCGAGAAGGGTATCGACGTTCCGATCGAGCCGGTCGATATCGGCGCGATGGCGCACAAGAGCGAAGCGTTTACCGCCATTAATCCGCTGCAGCGGCTTCCGGCTCTGGTGCTGGACGATGGTACCGTCCTGACGGAATCGATCGCGATCTGCCGCTATTTCGAGGCGCTGCGGCCGGAGCCGGCGCTGTTCGGATCGGGCGCGAAGGACATCGCGCTGGTTGAAATGTGGCAGCGCCGCATCGAATTGCATCTTCTCGCAGCCATCCAGGCCGTCTTCCGGCACACGCATCCCTCGATGCAGGCGTTCGAACAAACGCAGATCCCGCAATGGGCCGAGGTCAACAAGCCGCGCGTGACGGATTTCCTGGCTTTGTTTGACCGGGAATTGGGTCACCGGCGCTTCGCGGCCTCCGACGCCTATAGTGTCGCCGACATCACCGGGATGATCGCCATCGACTTCATGAAGCCTGCGAAGCTCGCCGTGCCGGCCGAACTGAAGAATATCGCGCGCTGGTACGCCGAGGTCTCGGCGCGGCCAAGTGCTAACGCGTAAAGCGCAAAGGCCTGACCGCGCCGCGCTAATGATTTGTTAACAAACGGCCGCCTGTTCAGCGCTCCAGCCGCGCGATCAGGCTCGACGTGTCCCAGCGCTTGCCGCCCATCTTCTGCACTTCCGAATAGAACTGATCGACCAGCGCCGTGACCGGAAGATTGGCGCCGTTGTTGCGCGCCTCCGCGAGGCAGATGCCGAGATCCTTGCGCATCCAGTCGACCGCGAAGCCGAAGTCGAACTTGCCTTCGTTCATGGTCTTGTAGCGGTTTTCCATCTGCCAGGATTGCGCCGCGCCCTTGGAGATGGTGGCGATCAGCTTCTCGACGTCGAGCCCGGCGCGCTTCGCGAAATGAATTCCTTCCGCAAGGCCCTGCACAAGGCCCGCGATGCAGATCTGGTTGACCATCTTGGAAAGCTGCCCTGCGCCCGGCGCGCCCAGAAGATTGCAGGCGCGCGCATAGGCCGCGATGATTTTTTCCGCGCGGCCGAAAGGCTCGGCATCGCCGCCGCACATCACCGTCAACGCGCCGTTCTCCGCGCCGGCCTGTCCGCCCGAGACGGGCGCATCGACGAAGTCGAAGCCGCCTTTCTTGGCCGCGGCGTAAAGCTCGCGGGCGATATCGGCGGAGGCGGTGGTGTGATCGACGAAGACCGCGCCCTTCTTCACGCCGGCAAAGCCGCCATTGGCGCCGAGCGTCACTTCGCGAAGGTCGTTGTCGTTGCCGACGCAGCACATCACGAAGTCCTGGCCGTCGGCCGCTTCGCGCGGCGTTTTGGCGCTCTTGCCGCCGAACTGGGCGGCCCATTTTTCGGCCTTGGCGGCGGTGCGGTTATAGACCGTGACCTCGTGCCCGCCTTTGGTCTTGAGGTGCCCGGCCATGGGATAGCCCATGACGCCAAGGCCCAGGAACGCAACCTTCGCCATCGTGTGTCCTCCGTATGGGCAGCGTCTTTGGCGCTGCCGACTTGTATTCGGGGCGCCAATTTGACCGCTTCGGCGGCTGCGTCAACCCGGCCGTGGCCTGACCGGAAGCCAAGCGTTGACCTGCCTGCCGTGCGCCTTATGTAGTCTGCATGGGAGGACGCCAAATGACGGCAACATCGGCGCCAACAAAACAACAGGTTCTCGACGGTCTCGGGATGATCAGCGGCCCGGACGGAAGCCCATTGCCGAAAACCGGCACGCTGTCCGACATCGTGGTCAGCGACGGGAAGGTGTTCTTCTCCATCACCGTCGACGCGGCGGCGGTCAAGGCCTGGGAGCCGGTCCGGAAGAAGGTCGAGGACACCGTGCGCGCCATGCCGGGCGTGGTGTCGGTCATGGTCGCGCTCACGGCCGAACGCGCCGGCGGCGGCAAGCCGGCGGCGCCGGCGGCGGGCCATCATCACGGACCGGGATCGACCCATGCCCATGGCGGCGGCCCATCCGGCGTGCCGGGCGTGAAGGCGATCATCGCCGTCGCCTCCGGCAAGGGCGGCGTCGGCAAG
>CAMDXM010000114.1 GCA_945878025.1 Pseudorhodoplanes sinuspersici
GATGGCGGCGAGAAACACGTAATATTTCGCAAAAAATCCGGCGAGCGGCGGAATGCCCGCGAGCGAGAACATCAGCACGGCGAGGAAGAATCCCATCGCGGGCTTGGTGCGCGCGAGGCCGGCGAGATCGGCGATCTCCTCGACCATGCGGCCGTTATGGCGCATCGAGAGGATGCAGGCGAAAGCGCCAAGCGTCATCGCCATATAGATCGCGACATAGACCAGAACGCCCTGCACGCCTTCCGCCGTTCCCGCCGACAACCCGACCAGCGCGAAGCCCATATGCCCGATGGACGAATAGGCCATCAGCCGCTTGATGTTCTTTTGTCCGATCGCGGCAAACGCCCCGAGCGCCATCGACGCGATGGCGACGAAAACGATGATCTGCTGCCATTGCACGGCGATGGTCGGAAAGGCTCCCATCGCCGCGCGCAGGAACAGCGCCATGGCCGCGACTTTCGGCGCGGAGGCGAAGAACGCCGTGATCGGAGTCGGAGCGCCTTCGTAAACGTCCGGCGTCCACATGTGGAAGGGAACCGCCGAGACCTTGAAGCACAAGCCGGCAAACAGGAAGACGAGACCGAACATCAGGCCGAGCCCGCCCTGCGACGCGGCCTGCGCGATGCCGATAAAGGAAACCGTGCCCGTATATCCGTAGATCAGCGAGCAGCCATAGAGCAGCATGCCGGACGACAATCCGCCGAGAACGAAATATTTCAGGCCCGCTTCGGTCGAGCGCACGGAATCGCGATTGCCCGCCGCCAGCACATAGAGCGAGAGGCTCATCAGCTCGAGGCCGAGATAAAGCGCGATCAGATCGCCCGCCGATATCATCATGCCCATCCCCGTCGTCGCCAGCAGAATCAGAACGGGATATTCGAAGCGATTTTGCTTTTCGCGCGCAAAGTAGGTCTGCGACATCAGGATCGCGGCGGCGGAGCCGCCGAACGCCAGGATTTTCAGGAAGCGCGCGAAATCGTCGAGAATGAAACTGCCGCCGAATGTGACAGCCTTGCCGCCGGGCAACCACACGATCACGCCAATGGCCGCGATCAAGAGCATGATCGCGCCGAGCGCGACGACGGGGGCGGATCGCTCGCCGCGATAGGCGCCAACCATGAGCAGCAGCAGCGCGCCGCCGGCCAATACGAGTTCCGGCAGGACCGGCAGCAGCGCGGGGATTTGGGCTGTGGAATTCATGACGCCTTCATTCCGGTCGCGGCAACAGCGCCGCGGCCTTCTTGCCGCCGAGCGCCTGATTGTATTGTTCGACAAGCGCCGTCACGGAAGCCTGCGACATATCGAGAACGGGCTTCGGGTAGAAGCCGAACAGGATCGTGAAAAACACGAGCGGCGCCAGCACGACGATCTCGCGCCAGCCGAGATCCTTGATGTCCATCAGCTTCTGCTTTTCGAGCTTGCCGAAAATCACCTTGCGATAGACCCAGAGCGCGTAAGCCGCCGACAGGATGACGCCGAGGGTCGCGAGCGTCGCGACCGGAATATTGACTCTGAAGGTGCCGATCAGGGTCAGGAATTCGCCGACGAAACCCGACGTGCCCGGCAGGCCGACATTGGCCATGGTGAACACCATGAAGGCGGCGGCATAAAGCGGCATCCGCTCGACCAATCCGCCATAAGCCGCGATCTCGCGCGTATGGATGCGGTCGTAAACGACGCCGACGCAAAGGAACAGCGCGCCGGAGACGATGCCATGCGACACCATCTGGAAAATGCCGCCGCCGACGCCCTGCGCGGTCGCGGCGAAAATTCCCATGGTGACGAAACCCATATGCGCAACGGAAGAATAGGCGATCAGCTTCTTGATGTCGTCCTGCATCATCGCGACCAGCGAGGTGTAGATGATCGCGACAACCGAGAGCGCGAATACGAGCGGCGCGAAATCGGCTGACGCCAGCGGAAACATCGGCAGCGAGAAGCGCAGGAATCCGTAGCCGCCCATCTTCAGCAGGATGGCGGCGAGGATCACCGAGCCCGCGGTCGGCGCTTCCACATGCGCGTCCGGAAGCCATGTGTGGACCGGCCACATCGGCATCTTCACCGCGAAGGATGCGAAGAAGGCGAGCCACGCCCATTTCTGCAATTCGGGCGAGAAGGAAAAACGAATGAGTGTCGGGATGTCGGTCGTTCCCGCGCTCCAATACATCGCCATGATGGCGAGCAGCATCAGCACGGAGCCAAGGAGCGTATAAAGGAAGAACTTGAAACTCGCATAGACCCGGCGCGGGCCGCCCCAGACCCCGATGATGAGGAACATCGGGATGAGACCGCCTTCGAAGAACAGATAGAACAACACAAGATCGAGCGCCGAGAAGGTGCCGATCATCAGCGTTTCCAGCACAAGAAACGCGATCATGTACTCCTTGACGCGGGTCTCGATCGATTCCCAGCTCGCCGCGATGCAGAACGGCATCAAGGCCGTCGTCAGGATGACGAAGGGCAACGATATCCCGTCGACTCCCATCTGGTAGCTGGCAAAACCGCTGAGCCATTTTGCTTTTTCGACGAACTGGAATTCGGCAGACGACGGATCGAATTTCCAGAGCAGAACGAGCGACACCGCGAAGGTGACGAGCGTGGTCCAGAGCGCGATCCAGCGCGCATTGCGGTTCACGGCATCCTGATCTCCGCGCAGCAGCACGAGCAGCAGCGCGCCGGCGATCGGCAGGAAGGTGGTGACGGAGAGAACCGGCCAGCTCGCCATCAATGGCTCCCCGCGAACATGAAATAGGTCATCAGCATGGCGGCGCCGATCAGCATGGCGAAGGCGTAATGGTAGAGATACCCGCTCTGCAGGCGCACCACATTGCGCGTCACGTCGAGCACGCGCGCGGAGACGCCGTCAGGACCAAAGCCGTCGATCAGCCATCCGTCGCCGCGCTTCCAAAGCGTGGTGCCGAGCCACTTCGCGGGACGCACGAGGATAAATTCGTAAATCTCGTCGAAATACCATTTGTTCAAGAGAAACCGATAGAGCACGCTGTGCTGGCGCGCGAGCTCGGCCGGGATCGAGGGCTTGCGGATATAGAAATACCAGGACACCGCGAAGCCCAAAGCCATCATCACGGTCGGCGTCAGCGCGACCGCGAGCGGCACGTGATGCATGTCGTCGAGGATCGTGTTGCCGTCGCCGAATTTCAGCGACTCGCGGAAGAATTCCGCGACGTGATGACCGCCGAAATATTCCTTGAACGGATAGCCGGCGAGGATCGAACCCGCCGCCAGCACGCCAAGCGGCGCCAGCATTGTATAGGGGCTCTCATGCGCCGCTTCATAGTGATGATGATCGTGCGGCTTGCCGTGGAAGGTCTTGAAGATCAGACGCCATGAATAGAACGACGTCAGCGCGGCGGCGACCACGGTCATGATGAAGGCGTAAAGCGCCATCGGATTGCGGCCGGCGAATGCCGCCTCAATGATCGCGTCCTTGGAAAAATAACCCGCCGTGAACGGAAATCCGGTCAGCGCCAGCGTTCCGATCACCATCATCCAATAGGTGAAGGGGATCTTCTTGTGCAGCCCACCCATGTGGCGGATATCCTGCTCGTGGTGCATGGCGTGGATCACGGAGCCGGAACCGAGGAACAAGAGCGCCTTGAAGAAGGCATGCGTGAACAGATGCCACATCCCGACCGAGTAAGCCCCGACACCCATGGCGACGAACATGTAGCCGAGCTGCGAGCAGGTCGAATAAGCGACGATGCGCTTGATGTCGTTCTGCACCAGCCCGACGGTGGCGGCGAAGAAAGCGGTGGTGGCGCCGACGAGCGTCACGACGGTCAAAGCGTTTGGCGCAAGCTCGAACAGCGGAGAAAGCCGCGCCACCATGAACACGCCCGCCGTCACCATGGTCGCGGCGTGGATGAGGGCTGACACGGGCGTCGGGCCTTCCATCGCGTCCGGCAGCCATGTGTGCAGCAGGAATTGCGCGGACTTGCCCATCGCGCCCATAAACAGCAGCAGGCAAATCAGCGTCAGCGCGTCGGCGTGCCAGCCGAAGAAATTGATGGTCTTGCCGACAAGGGCCGGCGCCTGCGCGAAGATGATGTCGAAATCGATCGACTTCGTCATCATGAAGATGGCGAAAATGCCGAGCGCGAAGCCGAAATCGCCGACGCGGTTGACGATGAAAGCCTTGATCGCCGCGGCATTGGCTTCCGGCTTGTGATACCAGAAGCCGATCAGCAGATAGCTCGCAAGTCCCACGCCTTCCCAGCCGAAGAACACCTGCGCCAGGTTGTCGGCGGTGACGAGCGCGAGCATCGCAAACGTGAAGAGCGACAGATACGCGAAGAAACGCGGCCTGTGCGGGTCTTCCTCCATGTAGCCGATGGAATAAAGATGCACGAGCGCCGACACGGTCGTAACCACGACCAGCATGACCGCGGTCAGTGTATCGATGCGCAGCGCCCAATCGACCTTGAGATCGCCCGACGCGATCCAGGTCATGAGCACGATGCGTTCGTCGCCATGACCGAAACCGACCCGCACAAAGGCGATCCACGACAGAGCGGCGGAAGCGAACAGGAACAATGTTGTGATGAGTTCGGACGGACGCGCGCCGATGACGCGGCCGAAAAAGCCCGCGATCAGACAGCCAAGCAGCGGCAGAAAGACGATCGCCTGATACATGTGTTATCGCTTCCGGCGCATGTTCGGGATCATGCGTCAGCCTTTCATCAGGTTGATGTCTTCGACCGCGATCGAGCCGCGGTTGCGGAAATAGACGACGAGAATGGCAAGCCCGATCGCGGCCTCGGCGGCGGCGACCGTGAGCACCAGAAGCGCGAAAATCTGACCGACGATATCACCCATGAAGCTAGAGAAGGCGACGAAGTTGATATTGACCGACAAAAGGATCAGCTCGATCGACATCAGGATGATGATGACGTTCTTGCGGTTGAGGAAAATGCCGAAAATGCCGATCGTGAACAGCACCGCCGCGACCGACAGATAATGGCCAAGACTGATCGTCATCGTCACAGCCCCTGCCCCGACTTGACCTTGCGGATCTCTATCGATGTCGCCGGCCCGCGTGCGACCTGCGCGCCGATATCCTGCCGCTTGACGTTTTCCTTGTGCCGCAAGGTGAGAACGATGGCGCCGATCATGGCGACCAGCAGCACGAGCCCCGCGGCCTGGAAGAAATAGAGATAGCGCGTATAGAGCACGAGCCCGATCGCTTGCGTATTGGTCAGGTTTTCGGGGATCGGCGCTGCGATCAGGCGCGGCACGCCCGGTCCGATGCTCCATGCGCCGACCACCAGCAGGATTTCAGCCAGGAACGCGACGCCGACCAGCGCGCCCACGGGGAGATATTGCAGGAAGCCTTCCCGCAACTCGACGAAGTCGACATCGAGCATCATCACCACGAACAGGAACAGCACCGCGACCGCGCCGACATAGACCACGACCAGGATCATCGCGAGGAATTCCGCGCCAAGCAGCAGAAACAGGCCGGCCGCGTTGACGAAGGCCATGATCAGAAACAGCACCGAATGAACCGGATTGCGCGCGGCGATCACCATCAGCGCCGAGGCGACGCACAGGCTCGCAAACAGATAGAAGAAAAGGGCTGGGATCATCGTGTCACCGGTAGGGCGCGTCGAGCCGCATGCTCTGCGCGATTTCCCGCTCCCAGCGGTCGCCATTCGCAAGCAGCCGTTCCTTGTCGTAGTAAAGCTCTTCGCGCGTCTCGGTCGCGAATTCGAAATTCGGCCCCTCAACGATGGCGTCGACCGGACAGGCCTCCTGGCACAATCCGCAATAGATGCATTTCACCATGTCAATGTCGTAGCGCGTGGTGCGGCGCGTGCCGTCGTTCCTGCGCGGCCCGGCCTCGATGGTGATGGCCTGTGCGGGGCAGATTGCCTCGCACAGCTTGCAGGCGATGCAGCGCTCCTCGCCGTTCGGATAGCGGCGCAAGGCGTGCTCGCCCCGGAAGCGCGGCGAAAGCGGACCCTTTTCGAACGGATAATTCAGCGTCGCCTTGGGACCGAAGAAATACTTCATCCCCAGGACAAGCGCCTGCACGAATTCCAACAGAAAGACCGAACGCGCCGCCTGATCCAGTCTCATGGCAGGGCTCCGTGACGCGGGTTCATCGAGCACGTCCTCATTTCGGCGCCAGACCGCCATATTGCAGCACGCCGGCGACGATGGCGACCATCGCGAGCGAAATCGGCAGGAACACCTTCCAGCCGAGCCGCATCAATTGGTCATAGCGGTAACGCGGCACGATCGCCTTGACCATCGCAAACATGAAAAACAGGAACAGGCATTTGCCCGTAAACCAGAACACGCCCGGTATCCACGTGAATGGCGGATAGGGAACCGGCGGCAGCCAACCTCCCAGGAACAGGATCGTGCCCATCGCGCACATGGTGGCGATGGCGACGTATTCGCCGAGCATGAAAAGCATATAGGGCGTCGATCCGTATTCGACCATGAAGCCGGCGACGAGTTCCGACTCGGCTTCGACCAGATCGAAAGGCGGCCGATTGGTCTCGGCCAAAGCCGAGATAAAGAAGATCACGAACATCGGAAATAGCGGCAGCCAATACCAGTTCAGCAAACCGTATTTACCGTTCTGCGCATCGACGATGGCCGACAGATTGAGCGAGCCGACACAAAGGAGCACCGTGATGATGACGAAACCGATAGACACTTCGTACGACACCATCTGCGCCGCCGAGCGCAACGCCGACAGGAACGGATATTTCGAGTTCGACGCCCAGCCGCCCATGATGATGCCGTAGACGCCGAGCGAAGAGATCGCGAAAATGTAGAGAATGCCGACATTGATGTCGGCGATCACCCAGTTTTCAGCGACCGGGATCACGGCCCAGGCCGCGAGCGAGAGCACGCAAGCGACGAGCGGCGCCAGGAGGAACACCCCCTTGTTGGCGCCCGCCGGGATCACCGGCTCCTTGAGCACGAATTTCAGAAGGTCCGCGAAGGATTGCAGCAATCCCCACGGCCCAACCACATTGGGTCCGCGCCGCATCTGCACCGCGGCCCAGATTTTCCGGTCGGCATAAAGAATGTAGGCGATCGCGAGCAGCAGGATCACGAGCAGCAACAGGCTCTGCGCGACCATGATGATCAGCGGGAACAGAAAGCCGGTCCAGAATTCCGCCATCGTTCTATTCCGCCGCCGTGAGCGTGGCGCGGCCTTCCGCGAGGGCCGAACATTCGGCCATCACCGCGGATGCGCGTGCGATTGGATTTGTCAGATAGAAGTCTTCGATCGCCACGGCAAACGCGGTTTTGTCCGGCGCACCGCCGAGACCCGCAAGACGCCGAATATCGGCGGGATCGCCGGGCTCGATCTGGTCGATGCGCATCAGATGCGGCGCCGCTTTAAACAGGGCCGCGCGAAGCTGCGCCAGCGAGTCATAGGGCAGCGTGTGGCCGAGAATGTCGGAAAGCGCGCGCAGGATCGCCCAATCCTCTCGTGCCTCACCGGGCGGGAAGGACGCGCGCGCCGCTATCTGCACACGGCCTTCGGTGTTGACATAGATGCCGGACTTTTCCGGATAGGCCGCGCCGGGAAAGATGACGTCGGCGCGATGCGCGCCGGCGTCGCCATGCGTGCCGATATAGACGACGAATGCACCCGGTGCGACCTCGATCTCGTCGGCGCCGAGCAGGAACAGCACGTCGACGCCGCCCGCCTTCGCCATGTGCAGCGCGCCATGTCCGTTTTCGCCCGGAATGAAACCGATATCGAAGGCGCCAACACGCGATGCCGCGCTATGCAGCACGCTGAATCCGTTCCAGCCGTCTTTCACCGCGCCGCACTCGACAGCGAGCTTCGCGGCAAGGGACGCCACACGCGGGCCGTCGTCGCGCACCAGCGCGCCGTTACCGAGCAGGATCAGCGGACGCTCTGCTTTCTTCAACAAGTCGGCGAATTTGCTCTTGCCCGACAGAAGTTCTGACAACGAGTCCGGTCCGGCGCCGAGATATTCGTATGGATAGGTGAGATCCGCCTTCGCGCCGATGACGCCGACGGGGAACGCCCCTGCCCGCCAGCGCTTGCGGATGCGGGCGTTGAGCACCGAGGCCTCATGACGCGGATTGGAGCCGATGATGAGCAGCGCGTCGGCTTTTTCGATGCCGGCAATCGTTGCGTTGAAAATATACGCAGCACGGCCCCAATGCGGGTCGAGCTTCGAGCCCGCCTGCCGCGCATCGATATTATGCGAGCCAAGCCGCGTCATCAGATCCTTGCAGGCGAACATATCTTCGACCGCGCAAAGATCGCCGGCGATCGCGCCAATGCGCTCGGGCTTTGTCGACTTCACTTTCCCGGCGACGACCGCGAAGGCCTCGCTCCAGGACGCCGCCCGCAGGCGGCCATTCTCCCGGATGAACGGCGTGTCGAGACGCTGCGAGCGCAATCCGTCGACCACATGCCGGGTCTTGTCGGAAATCCATTCCTCGTTCACGTCTTCGTTGGTGCGCGGCAGGATGCGCATGACTTCGCGCCCGCGCGTGTCGATGCGGATCGCGGAGCCGACCGCGTCCATCACGTCGATGGATTCGGTTTTGTTCAATTCCCAGGGACGCGCCGCGAAGGCATAAGGCTTCGACGTCAGCGCGCCGACCGGGCACAGATCGACCACGTTGCCCTGCAGCTCGGAGGTCATCGCCTGTTCGAGATAGGTGGTGATCTCCATGTCTTCGCCGCGCCCGATGGCGCCGAGCTCGGAGACGCCGGCCACTTCGGTCGTGAAGCGCACGCAACGGGTGCAATGGATGCAGCGGTTCATCGAGGTCTTGACCAGCGCCCCGATATATTTGTCCTCGACCGCGCGCTTGTTCTCGGCGTAACGGCTGGTGTCGACGCCATAAGCCATGGCCTGGTCCTGCAGATCGCATTCGCCGCCCTGGTCGCAGATCGGGCAATCGAGCGGATGATTGATCAGCAGGAATTCCATCACGCCTTCGCGCGCCTTTTTCACCATCGGCGTTCTGGTGTTGACAACCGGCGGCTCGCCATTCGGACCGGGACGGCAATCGCGCACGCCCCACGCACAGGACGCGACCGGCTTGGGCGAGCCTTTCAGCTCGACCAGGCACATGCGGCAATTGCCGGCAATCGAGAGGCGCTCATGGAAGCAGAAGCGCGGAATTTCCGCGCCGGCGGCCTCGCAGGCCTGCAGCAGCGTGAAATCCGGCGGAACGTCGATCTCGATACCGTCGATCAGGAGCTTGGTCATGATTGTCTGGCCTTGCAATCGGGCGCGATCGTTCCGGCGCTTGTCAGCGCTGCGTCGACAAATTTCTGCATCTGATCGCCGAAGGTCGCGAGAAAAGCCGGATCGGATGCGCTCGTTTCGCAAAGGAATGGCAGATGGCGCTTCACATCGTATTCGCACGAATTACGCCATTCCGGCTCCGAAGGAAATGCGTAAAGCACCTCCCCGCAGGCATAGAGCAAGTATGCAACGAACGATCTGTAGCGACCCATCGTCTCCTTGCCGGCAGCCTTGATCTGACTGAAATCCGGATCCGAAAATTGCGGATTCTTGAATTCAAGATCGGCATAAGCAAGATAGACCTGCCGGGCGCTGGCGGAGCGATTGTTGGTGCGGATCTCGTTGAGCTGCAACAGCACAGCGCAGAAACCGAGCAGCGCGATAGCGGCGGACGAAATCTGCGCCGTGTTACCCCAGAACTGCCACCATTGATATTTTGCCGCGGCCATGGCCATCACTCCGCCGCCACCGCGACCGGATCGGAATGCGGATTGGCCGCATAGCGATCGATGCGCTTCTCGATCTCGCCACGGAAATGCCGAATGAGGCCCTGCACCGGCCACGCCGCGGCGTCACCGAGCGCGCAGATCGTGTGGCCTTCCACCTGGCCCGCGACTTCGAGAAGAAGATCGATCTCGCGCTTCTGCGCGCGGCCTTCCGCCATGCGCGACAGCACGCGCCACATCCAGCCGGTGCCTTCGCGGCACGGCGTGCACTGGCCGCAGCTCTCGTGCTTGTAGAAATAGGAGATGCGCGCGATCGCGCGCACGATGTCGGTCGACTTGTCCATGACGATGACCGCCGCGGTGCCGAGGCCGGATTTCAGGTTCTTCAGCGTGTCGAAATCCATGAACATGTCGTCGCCGCATTGCGACGCCGGCACGCAAGGCACCGACGAGCCGCCGGGAATGACCGCCAGAAGATTGTCCCAGCCGCCGCGCATGCCGCCGCAATGCGTATCGATCAATTCGCGGAACGGAATGCCCATCGCCTCTTCGACATTGCACGGCTTGTTGACGTGGCCCGAAATGCAAAAGAGCTTGGTTCCGACATTGTTGGGGCGTCCGATGCCGGCGAACCAAGCCGCGCCGCGCCGCAGGATATCGGGCGCGACCGCGATCGATTCCACATTGTTCACGGTCGTGGGACAGCCATAGAGACCGACATTGGCCGGGAATGGCGGTTTGAGCCGCGGCATGCCCTTCTTGCCTTCCAGGCTTTCGAGCAACGCGGTTTCCTCGCCGCAGATGTAAGCGCCGGCGCCGTGATGGACGTAAATCTCGAAATCGTAGCCGTGGATATTGTTCTTGCCGATCAGTTTGGCCTCATAGGCCTGATCGACGGCAGCCTGCAGACGTTCGCGCTCACGGATGAATTCGCCGCGCACATAGATGTAAGCCGCGACCGCGCCCATCGCGAAACCGGCGATCAAACAGCCTTCCACGAGCAGATGCGGATCATGCCGCATGATCTCGCGGTCCTTGCAGGTGCCGGGCTCGGACTCATCGGCATTGACGACGAGATAGCTCGGCCGTCCGTCCTTGGATTCCTTCGGCATGAACGACCATTTCATGCCGGTCGGAAAACCCGCGCCGCCGCGTCCGCGCAGCCCTGAGGCTTTCATTTCGTTGATGATCGCGTCGCGGCCCTTTTCGATGATCGTCTTGGTGCCGTCCCAGGCGCCGCGCGCACGCGCGCCTTTCAGGCCCCAGTCGCCTTGGCCGTACAAATTCGTGAAGATGCGATCCTTGTCCGCGAGCATCGCTTGCTATGCCTTCGTCTTCACTGATTTCAAAGTGGTCGCGCCGCCTTCGGGCGCCGAGAATTGCCGGTCGATTTGCGGGCCGGGTTTCGGATTCTTTCCGGCGGCGAGTTCATCGAGCACGCGGTTGAAGCTCTCCGGCGTCAGATCCTCGAAGAAATCGTAGTTGATCTGCGCCATCGGCGCGTTGACGCAGGCGCCGAGGCACTCGACTTCGACCCAGGAGAAATTTCCGTCCGCGGTCACTTCGAATTGTTCGCCGATCCGGTGATGGCAAACATCTTTGAGTTTTTCCGCGCCACGCAGCACGCACGGCGTCGTGCCGCAAAGCTGCACGTGGAAACGCCCGACCGGGGCGAGATTGAACATCGTGTAGAAGGTCGCGATTTCCAGCACGCGGATATTCGGCAGATCGAGGAATTTGGCGACGTATTCGATCGCGGCTTCCGGCACCCAGCCGCCGGCCTGTTCCTGCGCGCGCCACAGCAGCGGAATGACCGCGGATGCCTGTCGGCCTTCGGGATATTTGGTGATTTCCTTTTTCGCCCAGTCGAGATTCTCCTTCGAGAAGGAGAATTCCTTCGGCTGCAATTCGGCGGGCGCGAGACGGCGGACGGCCATTAGCGATCAACCTCCCCGAATACAATGTCGATCGAACCGAGGATGGCGGAGACGTCCGCCAGCATGTGGCCGCGGCAAAGAAAATCCATCGCCTGCAAATGCGCGAAACCGGGCGCCCTGATCTTGCATTTATACGGCTTGTTGGAGCCGTCGGAGACGAGATAGACGCCGAACTCGCCTTTGGGCGCTTCCACCGCGGCATAGACTTCGCCGGCCGGAACGTGAAAGCCTTCGGTGTAAAGCTTGAAGTGATGGATCAGCGCTTCCATCGAGCGCTTCATCTCACCCCGTTTGGGCGGAACGATCTTGTTATCGACGACGCTGACCGGGCCCTGACCTTCCGGCGAGCGCAGTTTTTCAAGACATTGTTTCATGATGCGCACCGACTGGCGCATCTCTTCCATGCGGATGAGATACCGGTCGTAGCAATCGCCATTCTTTCCGATCGGAATATCGAATTCGAGTTCGCTGTAGCATTCGTAAGGTTGCGCCTTGCGCAGGTCCCAGGCCGCGCCGGAGCCGCGCACCATCACGCCGGAGAATCCCCAGCGCCACGCGTCTTCGAGCTTCACGACGCCGATATCGACATTGCGCTGCTTGAAAATGCGATTTCCCGTCAGCAGCGTCTCGATGTCGTCGCAGGTTTTCAGGAACGGATCGCAGAAATCCCAGATGTC
>CAMDXM010000115.1 GCA_945878025.1 Pseudorhodoplanes sinuspersici
AATTGGGTTTGGAATGAACGCTCGCCGCCATTTGCCCGGACACCGTCGCCAGCACCCGGCGAATTTCCGCCTGCGTCTCGGGTTTGGCCGCGGCCAGGAGACGCCGCTGAACGACTTCCGTCGCCCGCGTCAGCAATTCGCGGAACAGATGATCGGGAATGTCCGGGCGTTGAGCGACAGTCTCGGCCAGAGTGCCGTCCTTCTCCGCGCGTTTGACGAGACTTGAATAGCCGATGTCGGACAACCTGGCGCCGGGATTGGCTGCGACCTTGTGCACGACGTCGCGGTCGCCGCGCAGAACCAGCAGGTCGGCCACAGCCGGCTTCAATTGCTCGCGGCCGGACAGCGCGAACAGATGCGCTTGCCCCTTGCGGCGCGCGATATCGACCAGATCCCTCTCGCGGAGACGGGGCGATTGCGTCAGGACGGGACCCGCGACCACGATGTCGTCATCGTTGGCGAGCCGGCGCAGAATCTCGATCGGGGCATTCGCGATCGGCGCAAGCCGAACCGACAATTCCGCCTTGGCCCTGGTTTCGATTTCCTCGATCAGGCGGCCGAAGACGTCGTCGAACAGACGGATATGGTCTTCGTTGAAGCTCTGCGAACCGGCAAGGAACAGCGTGGTGACTTGCCGGAGCATTTCGCCATGCTTTTCGGCGCTGCCATGAAGCAGCGCCGCTTCCAGTTCCGGAATGAGCGAAGGGAAAGCCGACATCGGGCGGGAACGCTACAAATATGAGAAATCACAGGGCTTTTCCGAATTTAGAGGCGGAATCTGAACGAAGCGTTAGTCATAAAGACCGCGGTCCAGCCTTGCATGACCCTGATAAATCGCTATATTTCGCCTGTCTGTTGATAGACACCTCATAACAGTCGGATATCCGAACGGTTATTGAGAGTGGGCCCCGCCCGGGACCCGCTCTTTTTTGTTACCTGAAATGGCCTCCGCTCGATCGGACGCCGCCCCGGGCGTTGGAATTCAAAGATCCGCCGCGAAGAACTGCCGCAAAGAACTGCTGAATGAACGCTGCGCCTGACGCTCATATTGCCGCCGATCCCCGTCTCATCGCCGAGCCGGGCGTGGCCGCGCGCGTGGCCGCCATCGCCGAGCCGGTGATCGAAGGCCTGGGCTTCCGGCTTGTGCGCGTGCGCATCACCGGCGCGCAGGGCTGCAATGTGCAGGTCATGGCGGAGCGGCCGGATGGCAGCATGACGGTGGAGGATTGCGAGGCGGTGTCGCGCGCGCTGTCGCCGGTGCTCGACGTGAACGATCCCGTGGACGGCGCCTATCGGCTGGAAATTTCCTCGCCCGGCATGGACCGCCCGCTGGTGCGCCGTTCGGATTTCGAGCGTCATGCCGGTCATCTCGTGAAAATCGAAATGGAGGTTCCGCTCGACGGCCGCCGCCGTTTCCGCGGTACGATCGGCGCCGTCGCAGACAACACCGTGAAAATCCAACGTGACGATGCCGCGGCCGGCGACAACGCCGAGGTGACGCTTCGGATCGAAGACATGTCGGAAGCCAAGCTCGTCCTCACCGACGCGCTGATCGCCGAAGCCCTGCGGCGCGGCAAGGCGCTGGAAAAAGCGGCTCGCGAGGCGCTCGAGGGCGAGACGAAACAGAATCATCGTGCGCACCGCGCGTGCGACAACCGGACGGATCGAAACCGTCCAGACCGTTTTCGGCCGGCGGGCGCGGATCAGCGCCGCACGGCCCAGCATGAGGGAGACTGACCGATGGCCGTCAGCGCCAACCGGCTCGAATTATTGCAGATCGCGGACGCAGTCGCGCGCGAGAAATCGATCGATCGCGGGATCGTAATCGCCGCGATGGAAGACGCGATCGCCAAGGCGGCGCGCTCGCGCTACGGCGCGGAAACCGACGTGCATGCCGAGATCAATTCCAAGACCGGCGAATTGCGGCTCGCCCGTCATCTGCTCGTCGTTGAGACCGTCGAAAATCCGTCGTCGCAGATCAGCCTTGAGGATGCGCGCCGGCGCAATCCGGCGGCCCAGGTCGGCGACACCATAGCGGACGCGCTGCCGCCGCTCGAATATGGCCGCATTGCCGCGCAATCCGCCAAGCAGGTGATCGTGCAGAAAGTGCGCGAAGCCGAACGCGACCGGCAATATCTGGAATACAAGGACCGCATCGGCGACATCGTGAACGGCATCGTCAAGCGCGTGGAATACGGCAACGTCGTCGTCGATCTCGGACGCGGCGAGGCTATCGTGCGACGCGACGAGATGCTGCCGCGCGAGACCTTGCGCAACGGCGACCGCGTGCGCGCCTATATCTACGACGTGCGCCGCGAGCCGCGCGGCCCGCAGATTTTCCTCTCGCGCACGCATCCGCAATTCATGGCCAAGCTGTTCGCGCAGGAAGTGCCGGAAATCTATGACGGCATCGTCGAAGTCAAGCGCGTGGCGCGCGATCCGGGTTCGCGCGCGAAGATCGCCGTGATCTCGCGCGATTCGTCCGTGGATCCGGTCGGCGCCTGCGTCGGCATGCGCGGCTCGCGCGTGCAGGCCGTGGTGAACGAATTGCAGGGCGAGAAAATCGACATCATTCCGTGGTCGCAGGACATCGCGACCTTCGTGGTCAACGCGCTGGCGCCGGCGGAAGTCGCCAAGGTGGTGCTCGACGAGGAGCGCGAACGCATCGAAGTCGTGGTTCCCGACGCACAGCTTTCGCTCGCCATCGGCCGCCGCGGCCAGAATGTCCGTCTCGCCTCCCAACTCACGGAATGGGACATCGACATCCTGACCGAGCAGGAAGAATCGGAACGCCGCCAGGCGGAATTCCAGAACCGCACCAAGATTTTCATCGAGGCGCTCGATGTGGACGAGGTGGTCGGTCAATTGCTCGCGTCGGAAGGATTCAATTCGGTCGAGGAATTGTCCCTGATCGACCCGAAGGAAATCGCGGCGATCGAAGGTTTCGACGAGGAAACCGCGGTCGAATTGCAAACACGCGCGCAGGATTATCTTGCGCGAATCGAAGCCGAACATGACGACAAACGCAAGGAGTTGGGCGTGGCTGATGAATTGAAGGATATTCCGGGCGTCACCACGCCGATGCTGGTGAAATTCGGCGAGAACGAGATCAAGACGGTCGAGGATCTTGCGGGCGCCGCCACCGACGATCTCGTCGGCTGGACCGAGCGCAAGGACGGCGAGACCAAACGGTTCCCGGGCATTCTCGACGGCTTCGAAGTATCGCGCGAGGAAGCCGAGGCGATCATCATGCAGGCGCGTCTGAAGGCCGGCTGGGTCACCGAAGCCGATCTCGCGCCGCCGCCCGCCGCCGAGGCGAGCACCGAGGAAATGACCGAAGCGCAGGCCTAAAGGACTCACAGGCACGAATGCTCGCGCGGATCGACGATAGCGGTATCGACAAAGGCCCGAAAAAATCCGGGCCCGAGCGGCTTTGCGCCGTCACGCGCGAGGTGAAGCCTGTGGCCGAGCTCTTGCGTTTTGTCGCAGCGCCCGATGGATCGGTCATTCCCGACCTCAAACGCAATCTTCCCGGCCGCGGCCTGTGGATCACCGCGACGCGCGAGACGCTCACGGAAGCCGTGAAGCGAAAATCTTTCGCGAAAGGCTTCAAGCAGGATATTCGCGCCGGCGCGGACTTGATCGCGCAGACCGACAGCCTGCTCGAACGCGCCGCGCTCGATGCGTTGGCGATCGCGGGCAAGGCGGGACAAGTGGTCGCCGGCTTCAGCAAGGTGGAAGCGGCGCTTGGCCGCGAGGCGATCCTGGCGATTTTGCACGCCCGGGAGGCCGCGGTCGATGGAATCCGCAAGCTCCATGCTGCGCTGCATCGGCGCTTCGCCGACGAAGCCGGCCAAATTCCGACGATTTCCGACTTTACATCCCAACAATTGGATTTGGCATTGGGCCGGGCAAATGTGGTACATGCAGCCCTGCTCGCCGGTCCAGCTGGGAACAGTTTCATCGCCCGATATTTGCGCATGACGCGTTTTCGGACCGGCGACATGGGCAAGCCGGACCACGATAACGCACGGCGCGAGCCCCAAGGACTGGAAGCCGAATGAGCGAAACGAAGAATCCTGGCGACAAGAAATTGGGTGTCGGCTCCAAGACGCTGACGCTCAAGCGCGGCGTCGAGCAAGGCACCGTGCGCCAGAGCTTCAGCCATGGCCGCAGCAAGCAGGTCGTCGTCGAGAAGGTAAAGCGCCGCGTCATCGGCGGCGCCGACGCAAAAGCTGAAAGCGCGCCCGCTCCAGAGCCCGCCGCGCCCAAACGCGCCGCCAAGACCGCGGCGCCCAAAGCCGCGCCCGCCGAAAAGCAGGCGGCGGCGTCCGCGCCGAAATCCGGCGTCGTGCTGCGCACGCTGACCGAGGATGAGCGCACGGCGCGCGCCAGCGCGCTTGCGGATTCGCGCGTGCGCGAGGCCGAGGAGCGCAAGATTGCCGAAGAGGAAGCGCGCCGGCGCCAAAGCCGCGAAGTCGTGGATCAGGCAGATCGCGTGGCCGCCGAAGCGCGCAAGCGCGAGGAAGACGAGCGCCACCGCCGCGAGGAAGACGCCAAGCGCAAGGCCGAGCAGGAAGCCAAGAAGCGTTTTGGCGGCGAAGACACAACGCTCAAGGTTCCCGGCGCCCGTCCGGCGCTCGAAGCCGAGGAAGACGAGGGACCGCGCAATCCGCGCCGTGGCGCGGGCGTGGGACCGGGTGCAGCGCGTCCCGCAGTGGCGCCGCGGCCGACACGGCCCACCGTCCAGAAGCAACGCGGCCGCCTCACCCTCGTCACCGCATTGAGCGCCGACGAAGTGCGCGAGCGTTCCGTGGCATCGTTCCGCCGCCGCACGCAGCGCCTGAAGGGCCATGCCAGCGACGAGCCGAAGGAAAAGCTGATCCGCGAAGTGATCATTCCGGAAACCATCACCATTCAGGAACTCGCGAACCGCATGTCGGAGCGCGGCGTGGACGTCATTCGCCTGCTGATGAAGCAGGGCCATATGGCGACCATCAACGACGTCATCGATGCCGATACCGCGCAACTGATCGCGGAGGAACTCGGCCATAGCGTCAAGCGCGTCGCCGAATCCGACGTCGAGGAAGGTCTCTTCAGCACCACCGACGACGATCCGGCAAGCCTGCAGTCGCGCGCACCGGTCGTCACCATCATGGGCCATGTCGATCACGGCAAGACGTCGCTGCTCGACGCCATCCGCCAGACCGAAGTGGCCGCGGGCGAAGCCGGCGGCATCACCCAGCATATCGGCGCCTATCAGGTGACCTCGCCCTCGCACGGCAAGATCACGTTCATCGACACGCCGGGCCATGCCGCGTTCACCGCGATGCGCGCACGCGGCGCGCAGGTGACCGACATCGTCGTGCTTGTGGTCGCCGCCGACGACGGCGTCATGCCGCAGACGGTGGAAGCCATCAATCACGCCAAGGCCGCGAAGGCGCCGATGATCGTCGCCATCAACAAGATGGATAAGCCGGACGCGAAGCCCGAGCGCGTGCGCACCGAATTGCTGCAGCATGAAATTCAGGTGGAATCGCTCGGCGGCGAAGTGCTCGACGTCGAGGTGTCCGCGACCAAGAAAACGAATCTGGACCGTTTGCTCGAAACCATCGGGCTGCAGGCCGAGCTTCTCGATCTCAAGGCCAATCCGGATCGTCCGGCCGAAGGCACCGTGATCGAAGCCAAACTCGATCGCGGCCGCGGCCCGGTCGCGACCGTGCTGGTCCAGCGCGGCACGCTCAAGATCGGCGATCTTGTCGTTGCCGGCGCCGAATCCGGCCGTGTGCGCGCGCTCGTGAACGACACCGGCGCGTCCGTGACGTCGGCGGGACCGTCGGTCCCGGTCGAGGTGCTGGGTTTCAACGGCACGCTGGAAGCCGGCGACCGTCTCGCCGTGGTCGATAGCGAAAGCCGCGCGCGCGAAGTCACGAATTATCGCGTGCGCCAGAAGCGGGACCTCATGGCCGCCCGCCAGACCGGCACGCGCGGCTCGCTCGAGCAGATGATGTCGCAGCTCAAGACTGCCGGCCGCAAGGAATTTCCGCTCGTCATCAAGGGCGACGTGCAGGGCTCGATCGAAGCGATCAACGGCGCTCTGGAAAAGCTCGGCACGCCGGAAGTTGGCGCGCGGGTGATCCTTTCGGGCGCCGGCGGCATCACCGAATCCGACGTCACGCTCGCGGAATCCTCCGGCGCCGCGATCATCGGCTTCAACGTGCGTGCGCATAAAGAGGCGCGCGCCGCCGCCGAACAGGCAGGCATCGAAATCCGCTATTACAACATCATCTACGATCTCGTTGACGACGTGAAAAAAGCGATGTCGGGCCTGCTCTCGCCGACGATTCGCGAAACCATGCTCGGCAACGCGCAGATCCTCGAAATCTTCAACGTTTCGAAGGTCGGCAAGATCGCCGGTTGCCGCGTCACCGACGGCGTGGTCGAGCGCGGCGCCAATGTGCGTCTCATTCGCGACAACGTGGTCGTGCACGAGGGCAAGCTGTCGCAGCTCAAGCGCTTCAAGGACGACGCCAAGGAAGTGTCGGCCGGACAGGAATGCGGCATGGCGTTCGAGAATTTCCAGGACATGCGCGCCGGCGACGTGATCGAATGTTATCGCGTGGAAACGGTTCAACGCTCGCTCTGAGTCCAAATCTCAGACGAACGAAACCAACAGGTTGTTGGCCGGGTTTGAGCCCGGCAATCCATTCCAAATGCAATATTGAAAAGATGCCCGGATGACACCGGGCATGTCGAATTGAGAACTCCAAGTTAAAGAACCATGGCACAGCGAAAATCACACGCCTCGGATAAGGCGCCGTCCCAGCGCCAGTTGCGCGTCGGCGAACTCATCCGCCACGCGATGGCCGAGATGCTGACGCGCGGCGACATCCACGATCCGGTTCTTGAGGGCACCCTCATTACTGTGCCGGAAGTGCGCATGACGGCGGATCTGCGCCTCGCAACGATTTACGTGATGCCGCTCGGCGGCAAGGGTCTGGAAGGCGTGCTTGAGGCGTTCAACCGCAACAAAAAATTCCTGCGCGCCGAGATCGCGCATCACGTTAACCTGAAATTCGCACCTGACATCCGGTTTCTCGCCGACGAACGATTCGGTGAAGCGGAACGGATCGAGAAATTATTGAGAACACCCGCGGTCCGCCGCGACCTCGAACGCGATCCGGACGAATCATGACAGACATCGAGAAGCCGGACGACGCGCCGGCGGTGAAAAATCGTCCGCGCGGCGGCGAACAGCGAAAAAAAGACAAACGCGATGTCCACGGCTGGGTCATTCTCGACAAGCCGGTCGGCATGACGTCGACGCATGCCGTCGCTGTCGTGAAACGGCTGTTCTCGGCGAAGCGCGCGGGACACGCCGGCACGCTCGACCCGCTGGCGTCCGGTTGTCTTCCGATCGCGCTCGGCGAAGCGACCAAGACCGTTCCCTTCATCATGGACAGCCGCAAGCGATATCGCTTCACCATCCGCTGGGGCGAGGAGCGCGACACCGACGATTCCGAAGGCCGGGTGGTCGAGACGAGCGCCGCTCGGCCGCAACCGGACGCCGTCGCCGCCTTGTGCCCGCGATTCACCGGCGCGATCGAGCAGGTTCCGCCACGCTATTCCGCCATCAAGATCGAGGGCGAGCGGGCTTACGACCTCGCCCGCGACGGACAGGACGTCGTTCTGCAAAGCCGGATGATCGATGTCGGCGCGCTCAATCTGGTCGAGAGCCCCGATCCGGACCATTCAATCCTCGAGACCGAATGCGGAAAAGGCACCTATGTCCGGGCGCTTGCCCGCGATATGGGCCGCGTTTTGGGCTGTTTCGGCCATGTCTCGGCTTTGCGGAGGACGTCGGTGGGTCCTTTCGGCGAAGTTGCAATGATTCCACTGGAACAACTAGCGGCTTTATGCGATAGAGCCGCCGCCGGCGAGGGAAACCTCGCCGATGCACTTCTGCCCGTCGAGACCGCGCTGGACGACATCCCGGCGCTGGCCATCAGCCGGGCAGATGCGGCGAGGCTCCAAAGGGGCCAAACCGTTCTCCTTCGCGGACGGGACGCACCACTTCTCCGCGGTACGGTTTATGTCACGGCTTCGGGCGATCTGGTCGCCCTTGCCGATGTGGACCGTGGCGAAATCGTCCCCAAGCGTGTGTTCAACCTTGCCGGGCTGCATGGCACCTCGGCACTAAGAAAAGGTCATTGACGATGTCGCTTTCCACCAGCCGCAAGGCTGAAGTCATCAAGGCGTATGCAACGAAGTCCGGCGACACGGGTTCGCCGGAAGTCCAGGTCGCGCTCCTGTCGGAGCGGATCAACACCCTGACCGAGCACTTCAAGGCCCACGTGAAAGACAATCATTCGCGCCGCGGCCTGCTCAAGATGGTCTCCCAGCGCCGCCAGCTCCTCGATTACATCAAGCGGAGCGACGAGGTGCGTTACAAGGAACTGATCGAACGGCTGAATATCCGCCGTTGACGGCCGTGCGGGTATCCGCGCGGTTTTGAGCGGACGCGTATCGCGCCGCTGTTCGTGCGGCGGCAAGAGCCGCCGAAAAAAGGAACGGGCGCCATGATTGCCCGTTCGCATCCGAAGAGGGATGAACGCCATGGCAGGATCGCCGGCCGCTGTTGAGGCTCGCATGTGCGCGCAACAGCGTCTCGCCGTCTTGCTCATGGCTTTCAGGCCCGTCTGAAACCCATGAAAGAAAAAACAAATGTTCGATATCAATCGTGTTGAACTCGACTGGGGCGGGCGCAAGCTCACCCTCGAGACCGGAAAAGTCGCGCGCCAGGCCGATGGCGCCATTATCGCCACTTACGGCGAGACCACTGTGATCGCGACCGTGGTCGCGGCCAAGCAGCCGAAAGCCGGCATCGACTTCCTGCCGCTCACGGTCAATTACCAGGAAAAATACTACGCCGCCGGCCGCATCCCCGGCGGCTTCTTCAAGCGTGAAGGCCGTCCGACCGAAAAGGACACACTCACTTCGCGCCTGATCGACCGCCCGATCCGTCCGCTCTTCGCCGACGGCTGGCGCTGCGACACGCAGGTGATCATCACCACGCTCTCGCACGACCAGGAAAACGATCCCGACATCGTCGCGATGATCGCGGCCTCCGCTGCGCTCACGCTGTCCGGCGCGCCCTTCATGGGTCCGATCGGCGGCGCGCGCGTCGGCTTCTCCAACGGCGAATATGTGCTCAACCCCACGATCGACGAGATGGCCGAAAGCCAGCTCGATCTGGTCGTGGCCGGCACGCAGGACGCGGTGCTGATGGTGGAATCGGAGGCGAAAGAACTCTCCGAAGACATCATGCTCGGCGCGGTGATGTTCGGCCACCGGCATTTCCAGCCGGTGATCAAGGCGATCATCGAACTCGCTGAAAAAGCCGCCAAGGAACCGCGCGACTTCGCGATCCCGGACGTGTCCGCGATCGAGAAGGAAATGCTCGGCGTCGTGGAGAAGGAGCTGCGTGCGGCCTATTCGATTCCGCGCAAGGCGGAACGCCAGGACGCTGTCGCCGCCGTCAAGAAGAAGGCGATGGCGCATTTCTTCCCGGACGGCACCGACAATCCGGAACGCCCGATGGCGCGGGTTGCCGGCGTGTTCAAGGAACTCGAAGGCAAGATCGTCCGCTGGAACATTCTCGACACCAACAAGCGCATCGACGGCCGCGATCTCGTGACCGTGCGTCCGATCGTCTCAGAAGTCGGACTGTTGCCGCGCACCCATGGTTCGTCGCTGTTCACCCGCGGTGAAACGCAGGCGATCGTGATCGCGACGCTCGGCACCGGCGAGGACGAGCAATGGATCGACGCGCTGCACGGAACCTACAAGGAAGCGTTCCTGCTGCATTACAACTTCCCGCCCTTCTCAGTCGGCGAAACCGGCCGCGTCGGCGCGCCCGGCCGGCGTGAAATCGGCCACGGCAAGCTTGCCTGGCGCGCAATCCGCCCGATCCTGCCGTCGAAGGAAGACTTCCCCTACACGATCCGCGTCGTTTCCGAGATCACCGAATCGAACGGCTCGTCCTCGATGGCGACCGTGTGCGGAACCTCGCTCGCGCTGATGGATGCCGGCGTGCCGCTCAAGCGGCCGACGGCGGGCATCGCGATGGGCCTGATCCTGGAAGACAAGCGCTACGCCGTGCTCTCCGACATCCTCGGCGACGAGGATCATCTCGGCGACATGGACTTCAAGGTCGCCGGCACCGAAGAGGGCATCACTGCTCTTCAGATGGACATCAAGATCGCCGGCATCACCGAAGAGATCATGAAGGTGGCGCTCGGACAGGCCAAGAACGGCCGCATCCACATTCTCGGCGAGATGGCGAAGGCGATCAACACCGCCCGCGCCGAACTCGGCGAACATGCTCCGCGCATCGAGACCTTCAAGATCCCGACCGACAAGATCCGCGAAGTGATCGGCACCGGCGGCAAGGTGATCCGCGAGATCGTCGAAAAGACCGGCGCCAAGATCAATGTCGAGGACGACGGCACCGTCAAGGTCGCCTCCGCCAACGGCGATTCGATCAAGGCCGCGGTGAAGTGGATCAAGTCGATCGCCTCCGATCCGGAAGTCGGAATGATCTACGACGGCACGGTGGTCAAGGTGATGGACTTCGGCGCCTTCGTGAATTTCTTCGGCGCCAAGGATGGCCTCGTCCACATCAGCCAGCTCGCGTCGAACCGCGTGCAGAAGACCTCCGACGTCGTCAAGGAAGGCGACAAGGTCAAGGTCAAGCTGCTCGGCTTCGACGATCGCGGCAAGGTCCGCCTGTCGATGAAGGTCGTCGACCAGACGACCGGCGAAGATCTCGAAGGCAAGCAGAACGCCGACCAGCCGCGCGAGGCGGCGGGCGCCGAATAATCGCAACGCCTGAGACGCCAAAATATAAGGGCGGCCCGATGGGCCGCCCTTTTTTCATGTCCCGCGCCGATCAGCGCGAGCGCGGCCTCGTCTCAACCATTCCCAGCGTCTCGGTCATGAGCTCTCCAAGCGCCACGAAGTCCGGCTTGCGCGGCGAGGTGCGCCGCCAGGCGAGGCCGATAACGCGGCCGGGCGCCGGGTCGGCAAAACGCAGCAGCTTCACCCGCTCGTCGCGCACCTCGACATCGACCGCGACGCGCGGCAGCAGCGTGATGCCGTAGCCATTGGCGACCATCTGCATGACGGTGGCAAGGCTGGTCGCGCCGAGGCTGATGTCCCCGCGCGCGCTGGCGCAATAGGACAGCGCCTGGTCGCGCAGGCAGTGGCCTTCCTCCAGCAGAATCAAACGCTCCTGGTCGATCGTCTCGGCGCGCACGCGCGTATTCTCGGGGCGCTTATCGGTCGCGGGCACCGCCAGCAGGAATTGATCGTCGAACAGCCGAAGCGTCTCGATCTCGGGGTCGTCGGCCGGCAGCGCCAGCATCACGACGTCGAGCGCGCCGCGCGCAAGCTCCGCGAGCAATGCCTTGGTCTGCGTCTCGCGCAGCTCGATGCGCAGATCCGGATAACGGCGCTGCAGCGCCGGCAGGATTTTCGGCAGCACATAGGGCGCGAGCGAAGGGATGACGCCGAGCTGCAATCGTCCGGTGAGCACCCGTCCGCGGTGGCGCGCGAAGTCGACAAGATCGCGGGCCGAGGCGACGACGCGTTCGGCGCGCAAAGCCACCTCTGCGCCGGTGGCGGTGAGCGCGGCTTCGCCCTGACGCCGCTCCACCAGATTGACGCCAAGTTCCTGTTCGAGGTCGCGAATCTGCATCGACATGGCCGGCTGGGTCACCGCGCAAGCCTCGGCGGCCCGGCCGAAATGCCGATGCTCCGCCAAAGCGCCGAGATATCGCAGCTGCCTGAGAGTAATCATGCCGATAAGATATTCTTATCGACGGGGTCAGGCAATACGATTAGACCTGATCTAAAGAAGGCCTAAAGTGCCGCCCTTCTTTCCCAGGAACGCTTCGAAGGACCGATCGACCTTGAAGCCAAGGAGGCCATCCATGGATGCAAAGACTGACGACAAGAGCGCGGGCAAATGCCCGTTCACGGGCGGCACTCGCGGACACATGAATAGCGACTGGTGGCCGAACACGCTGAACCTCCAGGTTCTCCACCGGAACTCCACCTTGTCCGATCCGATGGGCGAGGCGTTCGATTACGCCAAGGAATTCAAGAGCCTCGATCTGAACGGCGTCATCAAGGACCTGCACGCCCTGATGACAGATTCGCAGGAATGGTGGCCGGCCGACTTCGGCCAATATGGTGGTCTGTTCATCCGCATGGCGTGGCACAGCGCAGGCACGTACCGCACCACCGACGGCCGCGGCGGCGCCGGCGCCGG
>CAMDXM010000116.1 GCA_945878025.1 Pseudorhodoplanes sinuspersici
GTCGACGCGCGCGGCGCGGAATGGCGCAACGCCATGGCCGACACCAAAGGTCACAGCTGGCGCGTCCTGTTCGTCATGATTCTGGCGACGATCCCGAGCCTCATCGTCACCATGCCGCTCTATTTCACGCTGGCCTGGCCGGACGGGCCCGGATTTTCCGGCGGAATTTTTCTCGGCGCCGTGCAGTCGGTCGTCAGCGTGCTGACCTTGTGCGCCTTCGCCGCCATCGCGTCGCGGCTGTTCGCGGCATTTGCAAACAAGCTGAACGGGTAAGCCGCGGCTCAGCGCATCGCGGCGGCGATATTGCCGCCGCCGACCGTGGTGATCGTTCCTGCAGAATTCCTCAACCACAGCGTGCATTAACGTTTGACCTCTTGTAGAATGAGGCCGTGCCAATGAGATGTGTTCATGACTTTTGATCAATTCACGACGCTGCTGAATTCGATTGCCGGACTAGTCGGTGCTGTGGCGTGGCCGCTTGTTGCGGTGTTTGCGTTGCTGCTTTTCGCAAAGCCAATTTCCGATTTCGTCGCGTCAATAAATGAGTTTTCACTCAATGGCGGCGGCATCGGCTTGTCAGCAAAGCGGAAGACAGAAGCGGCTGCGGCGTTAGGAGCTGCCATCGCAAAACAGCCCGACTTACAGGAACCCGAGGCCATCGCTCAACAGCTTCGTAAGGCGAGTCAGATTGTTGATGCGGTAAGTCCGCAAACGGCAAAAGAAGCAAACAAAGCGACCGTTTTGTGGGTCGATGATGTTCCATCAAACAATACGAACGAGCGCCGGGCGCTTGAAGCCTTAGGCGTCACCTTTGTACTCGCCACGAGCACCGAGGAAGCGCTGCGAAAAATAAATAAGGAATCTTTTAAAGCGATAATTTCGGATCTTGGTCGTCCCGAAGGGAGGACCGCAGGGTTTACATTGCTTGAAAAACTTCGAGTTTCGGAAAATCAAACGCCATTCATCATCTACGCCGGTTCGGCGGCGGTCGCATTCAGAGATGAGGCCATGAATAAGGGAGCGTTCGGGTGCACTAATCGGCCAGATCAACTCTTTGACTTGGTATTGTCAGCTATCCGAAGTTCGCGATAGTTGAGCGCTTACTCACCGCATCGCGGCGGCGATATTGCCGCCGTCGACCGTCGTGACATCGGCCGTTGTTTTCAGCGCCAGCGCCTGCGCGAGGAAAGCCTGTGCGACATCGTCGGCGGTGACCTCGCGGCCAAGCAGGTTGCCCGACATGTAATCCTTCTCAGTGAGGCCCCGCGCTTTCGAGCGGTCCTTGATGAAATCGTCGGTCAGGAGCCCTGAGCGGATGCGGTCGGCATTGACCGCGTTGGCGCGGATGCCCTCGGCGCCGTAATCGAGCGCGTATTGCCGCACCAGAAAGAGCGTGGCGGCCTTGGGCAATCCATAGGGACCGAAATTCGGTCCCGGATTGACGGCTTGCTTGGACACATTGAACAGCAGGCACCCGCCGGTGCCCTGCGCCATCATCACCTTGGTCGCGGCCTGCGCCATGCGCTGATGCGCGAAGAAATTCAGCTCAAAACTCTTGCGCAAAATCTCGTCGGAGACTTCGCCGATGCGGCCCTGCCAGGCCGCGCCCGCATTCGAAACCGCGATGTCCACGCCGCCGAAATGCTCGACTACCTTGTCGAAGGCTTTCTTCACCGAGGCGTCGTTCGTCACGTCGCATTGCACCGCGAGCGCCGCGCCGCCGATCGCCTTGGCTTTTTCCTTTGCGGCGTTTTCATCAAGGTCGAGCAACGCCACTTCCGCGCCCGCGGCGGCGAAGGCTTTGGCGGTCGCCGCTCCAATCGCGCCGCCGGCGCCGGTGATCACCGCGATCTGGCCGGCAAGCGGCGGCTCTTTCGCGCTGCCGAGCTTGGCCTGTTCCAGCGACCAATATTCGCAATCGAACATGTCTTCCTCGCCGATCGGCGAGAAGGTGCCGATCGCTTCCGCATCGGTAATGCCTTCGACCGCGGCTTCGGCGAGATCGGCCGCGATCTTTGCGTCTTTCTTGCTGCGGCCAAGACCAAACAGGCCGAGACCGGGAACCAGCAGCGTGCGCGGGGCGGGATCGAGCATGACCTTAGCCCCGGCGAAGCGCTTGTTGTTGCGCTCGAAATATTCCTTGTAGTGCGCGACGAATTCCGCCGCCGCTTTGCGTGCAGCCTCGCGGAAATCGGGGAGCTTCTCGCCATCCGGGGCTGGCGCGATCATCGGCCAGTCCTTGGTGCGGATGGTATGGTCGGGCGTGATGACGCCCGCGAGCGCGTAGCGCTTCACATCCTTGCCGTTGACGAAATTGAGGATCGCGGCGTTGCAGCGGAAATCGAAAACCAGCCGCTTGAAAGCGCCCTCGGCCTTCGCGTCGGGGAGGGCGACCGCGCCGCGCAGGATCGGCGCCACGGCGGCGAGGCTCGCCGCGCGCTGCGGCAATTGCGCGGTGACGAACACGGCCTTGCGGTTTTTCTTCAACCGGTCTTCCGCGATCGTCACCATCTCGATCATGCGCTCATACGCTTCGCGCGCATCCTTGCCGAACGTGAAAATGCCGTGCTTGTCGAGGATCAGGCCCTCGACCTTCGGATTTTTATCGAAGACGTCGGCGGATTCCTTGGCGAGGCCGAAGCCCGGCATGATGTAGCGCACAAAGCCCATGCGGCCGTTGTAAAGCTCGTCACAGAGATCGCGGCTGTTGGGCTGGTCGACAATGCCGAGCACGGCGGTCGAGTGCGTGTGATCGACGAATTTGTGCGGCACGAAGGCATGCAGCAGCGTCTCGACCGACGGGTTGGGCGCCATCGGGTCGAGCAGGTTGGCGCGCTGCACCTTCACCATGTCTTCGTCCGACAAGGCGTCGAGCTTGCGCAGTTTCTTGAGGTTCTCGAGACGCACAGCGGGAAGCCCGGCGGGTTCGATCACGCCCATGTCCCAGCCCGAGCCCTTCACGCACAGAACGTCGGTGTCCTCGCCGTGCAGGTCCTTCATGCGGGTCTTGACCGAGGTGTTGCCGCCGCCATGCAGGACGAGCCTGGGATCGCGCCCCAAGAGCCGCGTGGTGTAGACGCGAAGCGCCAGATCGGCCGGCAATCCGGCGGCGGTGTATTTCTCCGTCGCGGCCTGCGCGTCGCGGTCAATCCATGCGCTCTTCATGATGCTTCATCTCCCGTCACGGCGGCCCATGATCCGCCGCGCGACGCCGACATATAGGGTGCAATCCGGCAAAGTGGATACCACTTCGCCGAAAAAATCCTGCGGCCAACAAAAAAAGTCAGCTTCGCTTCGACCACCAGCCGGCGCGGCGCGGTTTTGAAGCGTCGTCCACATTGCCGTCCGCCGCGGCTTCGGGAGCCGGCGGAGGCGCAGATGCGGACGGCGTCGAAGGAGGCGTGTCGGCGCTCGCGCTTCCGAAACCGGGAGCGGGTTCGCGTACGGTCGAACGGCGGCGCGGTTGCGCCGGCTCGGCTGAGGCCTGCGGCGCCGGCGCGACATAAGCGGGCTCGGGCGGCCGCGAGATTTCACGTGGAGGCGGGGCCTCGAAAGACGGAGCACTTAAAGACGGAGCGCTTGGAGCGAGTTCCGAACGGTCGTCGGCGCCGTCGCGCTCATAGGTTTCGCCGCCAGACTCCGCGGCGGTTTCCGCCGCATCGCCATTGCCCTCGCGATGACGCCGGTTGCGGCGTCCGCCGCGCCGCCCGCGGCGGCGGCGCTTGCGGTCGCCATTGTCCTGGCCATTGACGTCGCGCGGGGCGCCACCTTCCATTGGCGCGCCTTCAGCCTGCCCGTCATGATCCTCGTCGCCTTCGACGTCTCCGGCCGGCGCGTCATCCGAGAACGAGGCCGGCTGTTCCTGATCGCGCGGCGTCTGCGCCTGGTCGCGCGGTCCTGGCGCGCGCTCATCGCCGTTGCGTCCGCGTCCGCGCCGTCCGCGCCGGCTGCGGGGCCGCTCGCCTCGGCCCTGGCCCTCGCGCTCAGGAAACTCGGATTGCATCGCGGTGTGCGCTTCGTCCGCGGCCTCGGTCTCGTCCGCGTCGTGCTCGATGTCGGGCGCGCGCGGCGGCATCTCGGCGTCAAACTGCGCGGCCAGCGCCTTGGCCTGTTCGACGCTCATCACCTGCTCGCCGCGATCGATCGCATAAGCCGGTTGACCGGTCATGGTCGGATCGGTGGTGATGGTGATGGTGACCTTGAAACGCTCCTCGAGGCGGCGCAAATGCGCGCGCTTGTTGTTGAGCACATAGATCGCGACGTCGGAGCGCGTGCGCACGATCAGGTTATGGGTCGCGCCCTTCATCAGGGTTTCGTCGATCGCGCGCAGAAGCTGCAGCGCGACGGAGGAGACCGAACGCACATGACCGGTGCCGCCGCAATGCGGGCAGGTTTCGGTCGAGCTTTCGAGCACCGAGGTGCGGATGCGCTGGCGCGACATTTCCATCAGGCCGAAATGCGAGATGCGGCCGATCTGGATGCGGGCGCGGTCGTTCTTGAGCGCGTCCTTCAGCTTGCGTTCGACCACGCGGTTATTCCGCTTCTCGTCCATGTCGATATAGTCGATGACGATGAGGCCGGCGAGATCGCGAAGCCGCAATTGCCGGGCGATTTCCGCCGACGCCTCGGAATTGGTCTTGAGCGCGGTGTCCTCGATCGAGTGTTCGCGCGTGGAGCGGCCGGAATTGACGTCGATCGCGACCAGGGCCTCGGTCTGGTTGATCACGATATAGCCGCCGGATTTCAGCTGCACCGTCGGCGTGAACATCGCGTCGAGTTGCGTCTCGATGCCGTAGCGCGTGAACAGCGGCAGCAGATCGCGATAGAGCTGCACGTTGTTGGCGTGGCTCGGCATCAGCATGCGCATGAATTCGCGCGCTTCGTTGAAGGCGCCTTCGCCCTCGACGATGATTTCGTCGATGTCCTTGTGATAGAGATCGCGGATCGAGCGCTTGACCAGCGAGCCTTCCTCGTAGACGAGGCAGGGCGCGGTGGATTTCAGCGTCAGATCGCGCACCGTCTCCCACAGCCGGAGCAGATATTCGAAGTCGCGCTGGACTTCGGCATCGGTGCGGTTGGCGCCGGCGGTGCGCAGAATAACGCCCATGCCTTCCGGCACCTGCAGCGCCTCGGCGATTTCCTTCATGCGCTTGCGGTCTTCGGAATTGGTCACCTTGCGGCTGATGCCGCCGCCGCGCGCGGTGTTCGGCATCAGCACCGAATAGCGGCCCGCGAGCGACAGATAGGTGGTCAACGCGGCGCCCTTGGTGCCGCGCTCTTCCTTGACGACCTGCACCAGCATGACCTGCCGGCGCTTGATCACTTCCTGGATCTTGTATTGCCGCCGGTGGCGCGGCGCGCGGACTGGAACTTCTTCCATGGCGTCGCTGTCGCCGCCGACGTCCTCGACCACGTCGTCTTCGTGCGGGACATCCTCGCTGCCGTGGCCATTGTCGCCGCGGGTTTCTGCCGCCACGGCCGCGGCGCCGTTCTCGCTGTCCGGCGATGCGGCGTCTGGTTCCTGTTGATCCGGCCTGTCGCTGTCGCCGTCCGCGCGTTCGGCATTGGAATCAGCATCGTCGCTCGCGGCTTCCTGTCCGGTTTCCCGGGCGCGATCATCGGCCTCTTCCTGATCGTCGTCGCGGTCGTCGTCATGACGATCGTCTTGATTGTCGTCTTGATTGTCGTCTTGGCTATCGATTTGGCCGTGGTCCCGCGCATCCGAGATGTCATCGGCGATTGCGGCCTGAGCCAAGGAACCGTCGTCGGATGCGGCGTCACCGGCCGGAATTCCGGCGGCTTCGCGCGCGCCCTCTTCGGGGGCAAGTTCGCCGCTCTTGACGACGTTGCGGTCGGGCCGCCGGGCGCCGCGATTGCGATTCCGGTTGCGCCGGCCGCCGCGCCGGTTTTCATCGTCGTCATCCGCGTCGCGATGCGCGCGCGCGTCTTCCTCGATCAGCGCCTGCCGATCGGCGACCGGAATCTGATAATAATCCGGATGGATTTCCGAAAAGGCCAGAAAGCCGTGACGGTTGCCGCCATAATCGACGAACGCCGCCTGCAGCGACGGCTCGACGCGCGTGACCTTCGCTAGATAGATATTGCCGCGAAGCTGTTTGCGGTTGGCGCTTTCAAAGTCGAATTCCTCGACGCGGTTTCCGCGCAGGACGACCACACGGGTCTCCTCGGGATGGATCGCGTCGATAAGCATCTTGTTGGCCATTGCATGTTCTCTCGACGGCGGCTGCAGCAGCGCTCTTCTCGCGCCAAAACAGGCGCAAGGAATGGCGAACGCAATCCGCCGGATTTTGTGTGAAATGATGAGAGGTCGAAGCCATGCTTCGGCGCGGCCGGCATACGCTTGCGTCGCGAAATCTCGCGGCGGCGATGCCCGACCTTGAATTGTACCTTCGCCATGACGTTTCGACCCGTAGCGGGGCAGCCGCTGCGATTCGTGCGCGGCCGCTGGTTCTTCTTCGCTGACGGTCCGAATGAGCGCGGCATGATCCGAACTGGATTGCCGCGCATGATCCGCGCTGTGCTTGCGCACAGCGCCTGACCCGGTCGTTCGCTTCGACCCAAACGTAATCCCCGGGCATCGGCCGATGTGGCCTGTCGCCGCTTGCGTCGTGGCAAGGGGTCGAACACGGCCACTGGCGCCCGCCGCCTCCATCCGGTTCTCAACCGGAGCTTTCATCGAGGCGGGCGTGCCGGATGCCCGAACGCGGTACAACCGGAACAATGTAAACTGTCAGCAGACTCTTCTTATGCTCGCGGGCAGGGGAAGGCAAGGGCGCGCTGCCCGGAAATGCGGCGCTGCGGCATCTGGCTGAAATATGGACTTTGCCGGATTTCGCGGTTTCCAGCGGTCATATTTTGCCGTTACAGTCCCCTTCTCTTTGATTTCAACACCGTTGCGGTGTCGTGATCGTTATTGGGGTGAATTCAGTCAGGAGGTCGGTAAAATGAGCATCTTCGGAAAGATCATGTCGGCAATCTTCGGAACCAAGGCCGAAGCTGCACCGGGCGGCGGCATGGCGCAGGTCGATGTCGAAAAGGTCGTCTCGGACATGGCTGCGCTAAAGACAGAGAAGCTCGATTGGCGCAAGTCGATCGTCGACCTGATGAAGGTCCTCGATCTCGATTCGAGCCTGAAGGCGCGCCAGGCGCTCGCCAAGGAACTTAAATACGAAGGCGACATGAACGATTCGGCCAAGATGAATATCTGGCTGCACAAGCAGGTGATGAACAAGCTTGCGGCCAATGGCGGCAAGGTGCCGGCCGATCTCAAGGACTAAACGCTTACAAATCCGCTTTTCCACGCGAGTGGAACAGGCAGATAAGGCCCGGCAATGCCGGGCCTTGTTTTTTTAGGCGGCGCGAACTCATCATTGCCGCATGCGACCACACTTCGCGCGCAAAGGACGGCTAACCACCAGTTCCTCCGGGAGCATTCAGGGGCGGGGAGGTCCGTGACCGGCCGCTTTGGACATGTTGCGATCATCGCTTTCGCGCTCGCGGCGCCTGCCGCGGGCATTGCGCCCGTGCGCGCGGCGCCGCCCGAGGCGTTCCCGGTCGCAACCGAGATCCGCGTCGGCGGCGACGATAACCAGACCCGCCTGGTCGTCGATCTCACCCGCAAAGTGGAATTGCGCGCCTTCACGCTCGCGGATCCTTATCGCGTGGTGATCGATCTGCCGCAGGTGACGTTCGCGCTGCCCGCGAAATCCGGCGACAGCGGCCGCGGGCTCGTGAAAGCCTATCGCTACGGCCTCGTGATGGCCGGCGGCTCGCGCATCGTGATCGATGTCACAAAGCCGGTGCGCGTGGACAAGGTGACCATGCTCGACGCCGCCCCCGGCGTTCCGGCGCGGCTTGTGCTCGATCTGGCCGCGGTCGACCGCGCAACCTTCATGCGCACGCTTGCGATCGACAGCAAGGCGCGTACCGATGCGATCAAGCCCGCGCCGCGCGATGTGGCGCCCGTGGCCTCGACCGATCCGCGTCCGGTCATCGTCATCGATCCGGGGCATGGCGGGCCGGATACCGGCGCCAAGGCGCCAGGCGGCGAGCACGAAGAAAAGGCGATTGTGCTGGAATTCGCGACCCTGCTGCGCGACCGGCTCGAAAAGTCCGGCAAATACCGAATCGTCATGACGCGGACGGACGACACTTTCATTCCGCTCGACGAGCGCGTCCGCTTCGCGCGCCAGCGCGCGGCGCAATTGTTCATCTCGGTGCATGCCGACTGGCTGCCGCGGGCCGAGGGCGACGCGCAGGGGGCGTCGATCTATACGCTGTCCGAAACCGCGTCGGACCCGAACGCGGCGCGTCTCGCCGAGGCTGAAAATCGCGCGGACGCCGTCGGCGGTGTCGACCTCAGCCGGGAGCCGAGCGACGTCGCCGACATCCTGTTCGATCTCGCCCAGCGCGAGACCCGGACCTATTCGCATCAATTCGCCAAGACCCTGGTGGGCGAAATGAAAAGCGCCGTGCGGCTGCATCAGCACCCGCTGCGATCGGCCGGATTCAAGGTTCTAAGATCGCCCGACGTCCCCTCGGTCCTGGTCGAACTCGGCTATGTGTCGAACAAGGAGGATCTCAAGGCGCTGCTCTCGGCGGAATGGCGGAACAAGGCGGCGGGAACGATCGTGAAGGCGGTGGACGTCTTTTTCGCCCCGCGTGTCGCCGGCAACGGGGAGGGCAAGGCCCGGCCGTAAGCTCAAGGCCGCCGCAAGCCTCAGTTTGACCATAAAAACGGGCGACCAGAAGCCGTCAAAGACAGTGGCCGCAACGCACACGATCCTGTAGAATCTCTCAGAATCTTGCGGTCCGGATGTCGTCGGCGGCGGCGAAGCGATCCGGCCCGCCATGAGGTAGATGGTTTCAACATATGAAGCTGCTTTTGCGCTTCTTCGGATTTCTGTTCGCGGCCGGGACCATCCTGTTCCTGGTCGGTATCGCCGGCGTCGCCGGAATGATGTGGCATTACTCCAAGGACCTGCCGGATTATTCGCAGCTGCAGGATTACGAGCCGCCGGTCATGACGCGCGTGCACGCGACCGACGGGGCGCTGCTCGCGGAATACGCCAAGGAGCGGCGGCTCTATCTGCCGATCCAGGCGGTGCCGAAGATGGTGATCAACGCCTTCATTTCGGCGGAAGACAAGAATTTCTACGAGCATGGCGGGCTCGATTTCCAGGGCATCGCGCGCGCCGGCGTGCTGTTCCTGCAAAATCTGGGCTCGAGCCGCCGTCCGCAGGGCGCCTCCACCATCACGCAGCAGGTCGCCAAGAACTTCCTTTTGACCAACGAGGTGTCCTTCACCCGCAAGATCAAGGAAGCGCTGCTCGCGATGAAGATCGAGCGCACCTATTCGAAGGAAAAAATCCTCGAATTGTATCTCAACGAAATCTATCTCGGTTTCTCGGCTTATGGCGTAGCGGCGGCCTCGCTGCTCTATTTCGACAAGTCGGTGCATGAATTGACCGTCGCCGAAGCCGCCTATCTCGCGGCTTTGCCGAAGGCGCCGACCTATCTGCATCCCTTCCGCCAGCGCGAACGCGCGATCGAGCGCCGCAATTACGTGATCGATCGCATGATCGAGAACGGATACGTGAAGTCGGCCGAAGGCGAGAAGCAGAAAAAAACGCCGCTCAACGTCACCGCGCGGCCGACCGGTGCGCATATCTTCGCGGCGGAATATTTCGCCGAGGAAGTGCGGCGCGAGCTGTATGAGCGATACGGCGAAAAGAAGCTCTATGAGGGCGGTCTCTCGGTTCGCACCACGCTCGATCCGAAATTGCAGGTGGTGGCGCGCAGGACGCTGACCGACAGCCTGGTCAAATTCGACGAAACGCAAGGGTATCGCGGTGCGGTCAACCAGATCGATGTCGCCGGCGACTGGGGCGTGAAGCTCGCCGATGTGAAGGCGCTCAACGATATCGGCTGGCGGCTGGCGGTGGTTCTCGAAGCCGACGATCAATCCGCGCGCATCGGATTCCAGCCCGGACGCGAGCCGGGCGGCGCCGTTCTGAAAGAACGTCAGGTCGGCATTATTCCGCTCGAGGGCGTGAAATGGGCGAAAGCGGCCGAAGGGCCGAGCCGCGGCAAGACGCCGACCAAGGTCGGCCAGGTGCTCAGTCCCGGCGACGTGATCTATGTCGAGCCGCTGAAAGAAGGCGACACCACGCAATACCGTATGCGGCAATTGCCGGAAATTTCCGGCGCGATGGTGGTGATGGATCCGTGGACCGGCCGCGTGCACGCGCTGGTCGGCGGCTTCTCCTTCGACCAGAGCCAGTTCAACCGCGCGACCCAGGCGTTGCGCCAGCCGGGCTCGGCGTTCAAGCCTTTCGTCTACGCAACCGCGCTCGACAATGGCTATACGCCGTCGACCGTTGTGGTTGATGGGCCGATCGAAATCGATCAAGGCCCGGGTCAAGGCGTGTGGCGTCCGGAAAACTATTCGACCGGAAAGTATTACGGCCCCTCGACCTTGCGCACCGGCATTGAATTGTCGCGCAACACCATGACAGTGCGCCTCGCGCAGGATGTCGGCATGCCGCTGATCGCCGAATATGCCAAGCGCTTCGGCGTCTATGACGACCTGCCGCCGTATCTCTCATTTGCCCTGGGCGCGGGCGAGACCACGGTGCTGCGCATGGTCACCGCCTATTCGATGTTCGATAATGGCGGCAAGCGCATCAAGCCGACGCTGATCGACCGCATCCAGGACCGCTACGGCCACACCATCTACAAGCACGACCAGCGCGAATGCCGCGGCTGCGACGCCGACAAATGGGGCAACCAGCCGGAGCCGGTGCTGGTCGACCGCCGCGAGCAGGTGATCGATCCGATGACCGCCTACCAGATCACCTCGATGATGGAAGGCGTGGTCCAGCGCGGCACGGCGACCGTCGTGCGCGAGGTCGGCAAGCCGATCGCCGGCAAGACCGGCACCACCAACGACGAAAAGGATGTGTGGTTCGTCGGCTTCTCGCCCGATATCGCGGTCGGCGTCTATCTCGGCTACGACAAGCCGCGCCATATCGGCCGTGGAGCGACCGGCGGCCATCTGGCTGCGCCGATCGTGCGGGACTTTTTCAAGGTGGCTTTGGCCGACAAGCCGGCCGTACCGTTCCGCGTGCCGGCCGGCATCAAGCTGATCCGCATCGACGCCAGAAGCGGCATGCGCGCCGGCCCCGGCGCCGAGAAAGTGATCCTCGAAGCGTTCAAGCCCGGCACCGCGCCGCCCGACAATTATTCGGTCATCGGCTATGGCGACAATCCGGACGGCCAGCCGATGTCGGATGCCGGTCAGCAGCAGCAACAGCGCGGCGGCGGCGGATTCTTCAATTTCCCGACCATCCGCTCAGGGACGGGCGGGTTGTACTGACGCTGCTCACATTGAATTAAAAAAACGCCCGGCATAGCCGGGCGTTTTTGTTTTGCGATATGCGGCCGCTCAATCCTTCGGGCGCTTCGCCCGCCAGTCCGCATATTCCTTCTGCGTCACCTCGTTCGGCGGATAAAGCCCGACGATCGAGGCGCCGGCCTTCACCTTCTCGGTGACGAAAGTCTCGAACACGTCCTGGTCGGCCGCTTCCTGCGCGACGTCCTCGGCGATATTGGCGGGGATCACGACCACGCCTTCTCCGTCGCCGACCCTGATGTCGCCCGGAAAAACCGGAACGCCGCCGCAGCCGATCGGCACGTTGAGGTCGACGGCGTGGTGCTTGATGAGATTGGTCGGCGCCGACGGTCCGGCGCAATAAGTCGGAATGGGGAGCAGCGCGATTTCCATCGAATCGCGAAGCCCGCCGTCGCTCACGACGCCGGCCGCGCCGCGGATCATCATGCGCGTAACCAGAATGCTTCCCGCCGACGCCACCGAGGCGTCGCCGCGGCAATCCATGACCAGCACATGCCCCGGCGGGATGGCCTCGACCGCCTTGCGCTGCGGATGCGAGGGGTCCTTGAACACCTCGATCACGTCGATGTCCTCGCGCGCCGGGATGTAACGCAGCGTATAGGCCTCGCCGACCATGGTCGGCGCATCCGGATTGAGCGGGCCGATGCCCTGGATATAGGTGTTGCGCAGACCGCGCTTGAACAGCACCGTCGTCAGCGTCGCGGTGGAGACTTTCCGCAATTGCGCGCGGGCCTTGTCGCTCAAACCCATTGTGGGATTCCCTCCGGTCGATCTGGTCTTGCCTATATGCGTGAAAATCGGCCGCCGCGCCAGCAAACGGCGTTGCGTTGACGCCACGGAGCCGTTACATCCGGCGCCGGACATATTTCCCAGAGGCCA
>CAMDXM010000117.1 GCA_945878025.1 Pseudorhodoplanes sinuspersici
CGCGCTTCGCCTCGAGCCGCGAAGGCGGCTACGAGGCGCGGCCCTCCGGCAACGCGGTGAGCCTCGAAGACGAGATGATGAAGGTCGCCTCCAACCAGATGGATTATCAGGCGGCCACCACGCTCTATTCGCGCAGCCTCGGTCTGGTGAAGACCGCGCTTGGCAAGCGCTGAGGGACAAGGATCATGGATTTTCTCAAGTCGATGTCGATCGCGGCCTCCGGATTGCGCGCCCAGGCCGGCCGCATGCGGATCATCGCCGAGAATATCGCCAACGCGGATTCGACCGCGAAGACCGCCGGTGCCGATCCCTACCGGCGCAAGATTCCGACCTTCCAGTCCGAGATCGACCGCACGCTCGATGCGCGCACGGTCTCCATGGGCCGGCTGAAGACCGACCCGACGGAGTTTCAGTTGAAGTACCAGCCGGGCCACCCGGCCGCCGACGCCGCCGGCAACGTGAAATATCCGAACGTCAATTCGCTCGTGGAAATGACCGACATGCGCGAAGCGCAGCGTTCCTACGAGGCGAACATCAACGTCATCGGCGCGACCCGCCGCATGATCGCGAAGACCATCGAAATCCTGAAAGCCTGAACGGAGTTCTGAGCGATGACCAGTCCGACCAGCGCAGCCAAGGCCTATGCCAGTCTCGCCAAGCTCGTCGATCCGGCCGGCGGCGGGATGGACAAGGCTGGAGGCCTGGCCGCGGGCTCGGTCGCCGGCGGCGAGAAAAGTTTCAGTTCCATGCTCAAGGACGCGATGGGCTCGGTGCTCGAGGCCGGAAAGAAATCCGACGGGCAGGCGCAGGCGATGGCGGCCGGCAAGGCGAATGTGGTCGATGTCGTGACCGCGGTCGCCGAAACGGAGGTCGCGATCGACGCGCTGGTCGCCGTGCGCGATCGCGTGATCCAGTCCTATGAGGAAATCATGAGGATGCCGATTTAAGGGGGAGGCTGAAATGTCGTCGGCTTTTTCAGCACTGTCTGACGTCATGGCCGGGCTTGTCCCGGCCATCCACGTCTTACTTCTTTTGGGCGGCTAGAGAAGACGTGGATGCCCGGCACAAGGCCGGGCATGACGAGCGGAGGGGAATTGTGACAGGACCGGAAGTCATGGACGTGGCGCGTGACGCCATCATCACATTGGTGATCGTGTCGGCGCCGCTGATGCTGGTCGGCCTCGCCGTCGGCGTCGCGATTTCGCTGTTTCAGGCGCTGACGCAGATCCAGGAAATGACCCTCGTCTTCGTGCCGAAGATTCTGGCGATGTTCGTCGCCATGCTGATCGCATTGCCGTTCATGGCGGATGCGCTGCAAGGCCACATGACACGGATCGCCGCCCGCATCATGGGCGGATAGATGCGCGTCGATGTATCCCTGCTTCCCGCGCTGGCCGCGGCCTATCTTCTGATCTTCGCACGCATCGGAACCATGATCATGCTGCTGCCGGGCTTCGGCGAGATGAGCGTGCCGGTGCGCATGCGCCTCGCGGTGGCGCTGCTGCTGACGGCGATCTTCCTGCCGCTGCATCGCGAAGCCTACGCGATCGATCTGCGCGCCTATGGGCCGGTGCTGCTCATGCTGGGCCAGGAGTTGCTGGTCGGCGCGCTGCTCGGAATGACCGCGCGGCTGACGATTTCGGCGCTGAACGTGGCGGGCGCGGTGATCGCCCAGCAGATGGGTCTCGGTTTCGTCACCGCGATCGATCCGACGCAGGGGCAGCAGAACGTCATCGTCGGCAATTTCCTGACCGTGCTCGGCGTCACGCTGATTTTCGCGACCGACCTGCATCATCTCGTGATCGCGGCGCTCAACGACAGCTATCGCCTGTTCGCGCCCGGCGAACTGATCCTGTTCGGCGACATCGCGGCGCTGATCACCAGGACCGTGAGCGCGGCGTTCCGCGTCGGCATTCAATTGTCGGCGCCGTTTCTCGTGTTCGGGCTTTTGTTCAATATCGGGCTCGGCGTGCTCTCGCGCCTGATGCCGCAGATGCAGGTCTTCTTCGTCGGCATGCCGCTCTCGATCCTGCTCGGCTTCGTCATTCTCTTCATGGTCATCGGCATGATGATGGGGACCTTCACCGAGTTCCTCGCCCAGGTTCTCCGCCAGCTCGCGCCTTATTCGTAACGGGAACGCGCGATGGCCGAGGACAGCGACGACACCGAAAAGTCGGAAGACCCAACCCAGAAACGGCTGGACGACGCGCTCAAGCGCGGCGACGTCGTCAAGAGCCAGGAGGTCTCGACCTGGTTCATCATCGCCGGCGCGACGCTGGTGCTGATTTCATTTTCAGACCCGATGGGATCGAGCCTGAAGGCGACGCTTGGCGGCTTGCTGGCCAATTCCTGGCGCATCCCCGCGGATGGCGGCGGGCTGATGCGGCTCACCAGCCGGATCGGGTTCGAGGTCATCGCCGCGATGGCGATCCCGCTGTTTCTGCTGGTGCTGGCGGCGATCGCCGGCAACGCGATCCAGCATCGCCTGGTCTGGTCGGGCGACAGCCTGAAACCGAAACTCGACCGCATCTCGCCTTTGGCCGGCATGAAGCGGCTGTTTTCCAAGCATGCTCTGGTCAATTTCGTGAAGGGCCTGCTCAAGCTCACCTTGATCGGCACGATCATGTCGGTGCTGCTGTGGCCGGAGCGCGACCGCCTCGAATCCCTCATCACGCTCGATCCGGCCGTGCTGTTGCCGATCGTGCAATCGCTGTCGCTGAAATTGCTCGGCGCGGTCGTCGCCGTGCTCGCCTTCATCGCGGCGGCGGATTTCCTGTTCCAGTACCAGCAATGGTACCAGCGGCAGAAAATGTCGTTCCGCGACCTCAAGGAGGAATACAAGCAGAGCGAAGGCGATCCGCATATCAAGGCCCGCATCCGGCGTTTACGTGAGCAACGTATGCGAAAGCGCATGATGGCGGCGGTGCCGGAAGCCTCCGTCGTCATCACCAACCCGACGCATTACGCCGTCGCGCTGAAATATGAGCGCGGCAACAACGCACCCGTTTGCGTCGCCAAGGGCCGCGACCTGATCGCGCTCAAAATCCGCGAGGTGGCGAAGGCCCATGCGGTGCCGGTGGTGGAGAGCCCGCCACTGGCGCGGGCGCTGCACGCCACGACCGAGATCGACCGGGAAATCCCGCCCGAACATTACCGCGCTGTCGCCGAAATTATCGGCTATGTCATGAAGCTGCAACGCGAAGCGGCGCGGTAGCGCGTCTCCGACCTCATCCTGAGGAGGCCGCACGCAAGTCGGGTTTACCCGACTTGCGGATATTAAGCTGATCTCGGGTAAACCCGAGATCAGTGCGGCCGTCTCGAAGGATGCGGTCGGCCACTCGATCTCGGGTCTACCCGAGATCGAGCATTCTAAACTCACAAGTCGGGTGTACCCGACTTGTGCCCTTCGAGACGTATTGCTTCGCAATGCTCCTCAGGGTGAGGCCGAAGAGAGAATCCGCGTGTTCAACGCGGATGAATCAGACTCTAGCGAGCGGATTCGGACGCGCTATAACCATTACTGCGAAAGAGGATTCGGGATTTGACGGAACCGGCAGCAACCAGCGAACCAGGCGAGGGTCCGCGGCGCGGCAGCGTCGGGGGCAGCGCCCGCGGCGGCAGCGCCGGCATGGTGCTGGTCGTGGCTTTGGCGCTGGTCGGGGCCGCTGTCGGGCTGATCTTCGTCGGCCGCGCCAATACCGGCAATTATATCCTCGCGCTGCTCGCGGCGCTCTCCACCATCGGCGTCTTCTCCCTGTTTGCGCTGGCCTCCGGCATCCTGCGCTTCGCGGGCAAGAATACCGGCGATCCCACCATCCGCGCGGTGGTGGATTCGGCGTTCGACGGCATCGTGGTGACCGACGCGGGCGGGCGCGTGATGTATGCGAACGCCGCCTATCTGGCGCTGGTCGATGCGGCCGACGAGAAAGACGTGCGGCCGGTCGAGCGCGTCTTCATCGGCGATCCGGATGTGTCGGAAGCCGTCTATCGCCTGCTCAAGGCCTCGCGCGAAGGCCGCCGCCTGCAGGAAGAGGTGCGGGTCGCGAGTTTCAACGGCAAGGAGCCGCGCTGGCTGCGCATGCGGGTGCGCCCGCTCGAGGACGAAAAGAAATCGAAGGCCACGGTCTGGAGCATCGCGGATGTCACCCGCGACCGCGAAAAGCAGGAAAACATCTTCCAGGAATTGCAGCACGCGATCGACTATCTCGACCACGCTCCGGCCGGATTCTTCTCCGTCGATGCGAAAGGCTCGGTGGTCTATCTCAACGCGACGCTCGCGGCCTGGCTCGATCACGATCTCGCCTCGGTCGGCTCCGGCGGATTGAAGCTCACGGATATCGTGTCGGGCGAGGGCGTGTCGCTGCTCACCACCATGAACGCCGCGCCCGGCGAGGTGAAAACCGACGCCTTCGATCTCGACCTGAAAACCCGCAGCGGCCACACAGTGCCGGTGCGCCTCTTTCACAAAGTGGCGTTCGGCGCCGACGGCGCGCCCGGCGTTTCGCGCACGCTCGTGCTCAATCGCGCCAAGGATGTCGGCGTCGATCCGCAGCGCGCGGCCGAAGTGCGCTTCATGCGCTTCTTCAACAACACCCCGATGGCGATTGCGACCGTCGACCGGAACGGAACGATATCGCGCAGCAATGGGTTGTTCGCGCGCCTGTTCCACGACCTGCTCAACGACGGGGCAAAGGACGGACCAAGCGAACGGTCGATCCTTTCGGTCGCCGCCGAACGCGACCGCCCCGCGCTCGAAGGCGCGATCCGCAAGGCGGTGGACGGGCAGGGCGACATCGCCCCGGTCGAGGCCGCGCTCGCCGGCAATGCGGAGCGCTTTGCGTCTTTCTACGTGACCTCGGCCGAGGACGAGGAAGGCGAGGCGGAAGCCGCGATCGTCTATGCGCTCGAGACCACCGACCAGCGCACGCTCGAAAACCAGGTCAAGCAATCGCAGAAAATGGAATCCGTCGGCCAGCTCGCCGGCGGCATCGCGCACGATTTCAACAACGTGCTCTCGGCCATCATGATGGCGACGGATTTCCTGCTGCAGGCGCACCGGCCGGCCGACCGGTCATTCGAAGACATCATGCAGATCAAGCAGAACGCCAACCGGGCGGCGGCGCTGGTGCGGCAATTGCTGGCCTTCTCGCGGCGGCAGACCTTGCGCCCGCAGGTGCTCGATCTTGGCGAAGTGCTGTCCGATCTCAACATGCTGCTGCGCCGGCTGGTCGGCGAGAACGTCAAGCTCGACGTCGTGCATGGCCGCGATCTGTGGCCGGTGCGCGCGGACATTTCCCAGCTCGAGCAGGTGGTGGTCAATCTCGCGGTCAATGCGCGCGATGCGATGCCGGAAGGCGGCAAGCTGTCCGTGCGCACGGCGAATGTCACGGCGGCGGAGGCCGCGCGCTTTTCCTATACCGGCATGCCGTCGGCGGATTACGTCATGGTCGAGGTGTCGGATACCGGCACGGGAATCCCGCCGGATGTGCTCACAAGGATCTTCGAGCCCTTCTTCACCACCAAGGATGTCGGCAAGGGCACGGGTCTCGGCCTCTCCACGGCCTATGGCATCGTCAAGCAGACCGGCGGGTTCATCTATCCGGAATCCGAACCGGGCAAAGGCACGGCCTTCCGCATTTTCCTGCCGCGGCATTTCCCGGCGCCGGAAGACGCGGACGATGGCGACGCCGCGCCGGCTGTCGCTGGCGCGATCGCGGCCGCCGGCGACATGGTCAAGGCGGTCAACCCGGATCTCACCGGGCGCGGCACGATCCTCCTGGTCGAGGACGAAGACGGCTTGCGCGCGCTCAATGCGCGCGGGCTGTCATCGCGCGGCTATACGGTGCTGCAGGCGGCGAATGGCGTCGAGGCGATGGAGTTCATCGAGAAAGAGGGCGCGCAAATCGATCTTGTGGTGTCGGACGTCGTGATGCCGGAAATGGACGGCCCGACCTTGCTCAAGGAAATGCGGCGCAACAATCCCGATCTGAAGATGATCTTCGTGTCGGGCTACGCCGAGGAGGCGTTCCAGAAAAACCTTCCGCCCGGCGGACAATTCGCATTCCTGCCCAAGCCCTTCACGCTCAAGCAGCTCGTGGCGACGGTGAAGGAAACGATGGCGGAGGGGTGAGGGCAGTCCCGACACAGCGCCCATAGTATCTCCTCATCCTGAGGAGCCATGCGGAGCATGGCGTCTCGAAGGATGAAGGCCCGTGCCGGGGCCTCATGGTTCGAGACGCCGCTTCGCGGCTCCTCACCATGAGGATTGAGAGCGGAGTCATGCGCCGTCGCGAAATGCTTCGCTTTTCGTCATGGCCGGGCTTGACCCGGCCATCCACGTCTTTGGCTGCCGCAGAAAGAAAGGAAGACGTGGATGGCCGCAACAAGTGCGGCCATGACGGTCGAGAGAGCGAGACACGATCAGCGCCCGACTGTCCCCGTTTCCTTCAAACGCGACGACTTCACCCAGCCGGAGACGGTGTTGCCGGTCTTCGGGTTCAGGTACATGACGGACGTCCAGCCATCGTCCGATTGCGCATAGGCGATGAGTTCATCCTTCGGAACGACAAAGACGCCGGTCATGATGCAGCCGAGGCTGGGGGCCGCGTAAAACTGCAGGCGTCCCGCGCCCACCACCACCTCGCTCAGCGGCGGCGAAAACAGCGGGATTTTGTTCGTGCCTGTCTCGGGCTCCTTGCAATCGGCAAAAGCGGGAACGCCGAGCGACAGGACAAAGGCAAGGGCGATCGGGAACGCTCGCATGGGTTTCTCCGCGCCGCCGATGCGCGGCGCGCTCCGCTTGCACCCCCATCAGAAGCGCTATCGTGAACGGCTAAAGCTTGCCGAGCAGCAGGAGGATGACAACAATGACGAGGATGGTTCCGACAAGTCCCATTCCGCCATGTCCATAACCATAGCCATAGCCTCCCATGCCGCCGTGATAGCCGCCGAACAATGCGAGCAGGACGATCACGACAAGGATGATCCCAAGCAGCGACATGCGATGATCTCCTACTTTGGTGTTTGCGCGGGGGCGGTGGCACTCGGCGTCGTCGTCACTGACATCGACACGTTGCCGTAGCCGAAATAGACGAGGGATCCGAACACGATAGCAAACAGGATCGCGCTCACCAGGGCGCCGACGGTGCGGTTGCCGAAAGCGAAGGAATTGCCGACCAGATCGATAATGAACACAACGATGCTCGCGATGAGCACCGGCTCAAACCACGCGTATTGTGCGGGCAGCATCATGGCTCGCCTCCCCAGCGACATAACGAGGATGAAACCTTAGCATAGGGGATGAAGGCGGGCCATCCCGCTCGCTGTGCCCCCGAAAGCGTATTCTCAACCGCAATCGGCAAAAGCGGGACCGCTGAGCGACAGGACAAAGGCAAAGGCGATTGGGAGCGGTCGCAAGGGTTTCTCGTCGGCAAAAGGCCCGACCGGGCTTAAGCGTTGAATCTTCGCAGGCTGGGTTGGAAATCAAGTCTTGAGTTCAGTTTGCCGGCGTCGCGGGCGCGATCGTGGCAGCGAGCGACATGGTCAGGCGGCGAATGGCGACCTCGGACAAGGGACGATCCCGTTGGTTGAGGACGAAGACGGCTTGCTCGCGCTCAACGCGCGCGGCCTGTCATCGCGCGGCGATATGGTGCTGGAAGCCGCGAACAGCGTCGGAGATTCAGTTCGACGGGACCGCGTCGTAGACGCGGCACTTAGCTATGATCGTCAAATTGCTACACGACGACGCACAAGCTGGTGAGGTCAATCGCAGTGAATACGCACAAAGGCGGCTGCGTCCCCCACCGTCCGGCGGTTCACAACTAGGTTCGGCACTGTGGACCGGAAAAGAAAGCAAACGTCCCGATAATACCATTGAGCTGAGCTATCAAGCGTAAGAGCTCTTTCGGCGGGCGGTGCGATGCAGATGACATTCTCCAATCGCGCATCATCGAAAATAATACTCGGCCCTTAAGCATTCGGCTTTCGAAGCAAAGTCAAAAACATTTGGCCGTGCATCTCGGGAAATGTCGAGCGAGCAGCAAGATCAATCGATAGCATTTGATTAAGTGCGTCGGCGTTGAGCTCCTTTATCCCGAGTTCGAAACTTAAAACATCTGCAATGAGTCCAATTGGGAGTTGCCTTTCTAGCTCGAACCCCGCCTTAAGTCCCGCATCGACAAGCTGCCATTGCGTCAAAGAATTTTCATCAATCTTCTGCTTTTCTGCAAAAGTATACATTGATAGGTACGATTGATGCCGGCACTCGATGTCCCAAGTCGATACTAACAAAAGGCCGCCCGTCCTCAGGACTCTATGCGCTTCATTGAAAAATTTTCCGTGATCTTTTTTTGCAATGTGAGCAAACGTCCCCATCATGCACGTAACCAAACAAAAATATTCTTTTTCGAATCGTAAATTCAGTCCATCTCCAACTTCCAGAACCGGGAAGCCTCGATTTCTTTCGTCTTCAGAAAGTTTCTTTTGGGCATAATCAATTGCTTGTTCTTCAATATCCACGCCAAAAGCTTCCACTCCTTGCGATGCAAACGTTCTCGGCCACCGTCCCGTCGCTGCACCAATGTCAAGAGAACGTCCTATTTTCCTTTCGTTTAAGAGCGCCAACGTATTTACGCGCTCCAATTCCTTCGTGATTTCGTCTTCAGGCAGGAGAAAATCGTATTTAATGTAGGATTCAACGTTGTATTCGAGGGCTGTTCGCGTCTGTTCGCGAATCCCCGTGTCGCCGTAAAAACGTTTCAATACGTCTTTATAAATTCTTCTTTCATCCTCACTTACATGAGCCTCCTTTTGTCTTGCGTGCACGACGGTATGCAGCGAAGGGTCCACGTCGGACGACCTTGGTGTGTTTGGCGTAAGCAGGTTGACGGTCAAGCCGGTATAATCAATTTCGCCTCGACCTGCTGGGTCGCCTCGGTCGATTTCCAAAGACCGACGAGCAACATCTCTGTATCTTGGATTCCAGGCCAGCAAAATGTCGTAGTACAACTTTGCTTCTTCGTAATTGTGAACGTCTTCCAACGAGCGCGCCAAATTGTAGAGAATTCGAAGGTCATCTTCGTGCAGGGTTTGCTCCCGAGCCCTTCGAAAACACGTGCCAGCCGCGGCGACGTGTTCTGATTTCGCGAAGCATCGCGCTGCCGCCGTAAAACCTCGCTGCCTCAAATTTGAATCTCGTGTAGCGTTAACGTACATCAGGCCCGCTTTAAAGTTATCATTTGCCCGCTCGTAAAATTGCGCCAACGAATAGTGCGCACGGGAGTTACTGGGGTCGACGCTTACAGCCTTTTCAAGCATCGATATTGCTTGCGGGACTAACAAACCTTCCTCAAGTTGCTTTCCCTCTATCCAATTTTCAAACCGCATCAAACCGTAGCTGAAAAGACCATACCTAAGATAAAGACGAGACAATAGCGAAAGGAGGTCCTTTCGTTCCTCATATCTCTTCGCGCGAAGCAAATTCGATTCTAGATAGTTGATTTCCTGTAAAGCAGCATCAGTGACGAAGTTTCGTAATGCATAGATCTTGCCGTCGCCAGAAGCTACGCACAAAAACCTTCCGTCATAGCTGGAGTCGATGCTCCACACCTCACCTTCAGTACGGTAACTCCAAAGGACATCTAACTCGGCCGTCAAAATATGCACATGGCCGTCGAACCCGCCCGCTGCGCAGAGTCTCGCGCCAGGTGTAATCGCGACGCCGCATATCGGCCTTTGTGATAGTTTTTTTTCACGCTGTTTTTTTTGACCAGTGCGCTCGTTTAAAATCACATTGCCATTTCGCAAACCGGTAATTGCAAACTTAGAATCCGCTGTGATTTTGGTTCTATATCCAAAATGTTCGCCGGCTATTTTTGAGCCCTCTTCGAGCTTCGCGTTATAGAAGGCCAGTTTTTCGTCGTATGAGACTGCAGCGATAACGGCAGCATCATCGCTTATACTAAGTCCGTAAGCTCCGGCGCGTGCGATCTTCTTTTCGTTGGTACGTTGCCAACCGGTCTCTTCCTGTGAATAGACATACAGAGAACCAGTCCAGCTCGTCGCGCACATCACTGAACCGTCGGCCGACAATGCTACCCCCCAGACGGGAGCTCCGATGGAGTCGTGAAAAAGTATGTGGCCCGAACTGTCCAATACATAGACCGTACCGTCTGTCGGTTTTTTGTTTGCGGTGCCTGCAGCAATCCTGCTTCCGTCAGCAGAAACGGCAGTACTCCATACTTCCTCGTTTAGTCGAGTGTGCCATCGTTCGCTACCGTCTGCATTCAAACCATAAATGTGTCGGTCAACCGCACCGGCTACGACAAGCGAGAAGTTCGGAGTACAACTAACCGATATGACAGAATGCCCGATATCGTGAACAAAGCTGACTGAGTAAGGCTGCTGCGCGAGCATGTTCTCGTCCCCCCGGACAAATACTTCACGCCTATCAAAATAGCGAAACGCCGAGAGCGACGTTCTGCTGTGGCATTACATAAATTGTTTCACCTTTTTCGTTTGGGACGCCTAATACCAGCACTTCAGATACTTCGGGGCCCATTTTCCTAGGCAGGAAGTTTACGACTGCTATGACTTGCTTTCCGATGAGTGCTTCCTTGTCGTAATTTTTATAAGCACCGCACGAAACTTTCGAACCAATTGTGGATCCGAAATCTATGGTCATCCGATACGTCGGCTTCTTCGTTTGCGCGTCTTCAACTTTCGTGACGCGGCCCACACGAATATCCAGCGCCTCAAAGCTTGAAAAATCTGCCGTGGTTTTAGCCATGTTGACCCTCTTCCCTTTGCACGTATTTCTACTTATGGTAGCATAACTTAATTGTAGCACCAGACAATTCAATCTAAGGAAAAGGCGGAATGCTCAGGCGCGAAAGCCTCAATCTCTATCTTGTGGCTGTAAGCTTTTTGGTTCTCACGCTGGGTGTAACCGCTCTTCCAAAATACGACACTCATTTGCAGCAAGGGCTAGGCATTGTTGGTCTGCTTTTTGTTATGACAGCCAATGTTGTCGTGCTGCGTGACATGGTCAGCCGAGAGGACGCCTCAGTGGAAGTAAACGAGAGAACTGCCTTTCATTTTTTGAGTAGTCGGCAATCATTGACGTTTTTGTTTGGGAGTTTTCTTATTTTGATAGCAACAGTTTTGAGATGGTCATTTCCCCAATAGTTTTCACGCAGCTTCGGGTTCGAGGGATTCGCTAGCCCAAACCCCGCAAACACTTTGGCCGGGCTTATTTGAAAGCTGCAAAAGTGCAGCCCAAGCCTCTTTCATCACCCACATGACCCTCGTTGTGGAACATTTTCTAGTGAGATGACTTCGGCTTACACTTTAACGCGTAAATATATTCTATTAATGGACGTTACGCGTCTAGCATCGAATCACCCACAGTAAAAATATCATTTGACTGAAGTTCCAGTTATGCTATATCTAACCCCATCCCCATTCGCCTAAGGGGCGTCCTGCAGGCGAAACTGGATGTGAATGGGGATCGGCGCCCGCGCCCACGATTCGCAATCGTGGTCCCGGGAGACCCTTGGACCAGCCTCCTCGCGCAATACGGCGCGCAGGGCTCGTTCCTTAAACCCTCCCGGCGCCGCACGGCGAGACCGGGGTCAAAGGGAAGCGGGGCCCCAGGGTTTGAAGACGCCGAAGTGGAGCGCCGTAAGGCGTGGCCGGTTTCGAAAGAGGCCGGCCGGCGTGCTCGAAGGAGCACGTTGGATGAAGGCATATGCGCCTCACGGCGCTCCGCTCCCTCTTTTGAGAGAGGAGCAAAAATCGAGAGAGGACGACGGAAAGCTCCGGCGGGACACCGCTAGCGAGAAAGATGAGACATGCCTGAAACACGCAGACGACCGGAAGGGAAGCCATGGCGCGCGGCGAAGCGCAGAGCGGGGAGACTCGGTCAGGGCGACGATTGCGTTGAGACGCCAGCGCTGCAAAGCCCGCTCGACTTCGCGCTCGCTTTCATGCGCGACGGTTCGAAATCCGATGCGCTGCGCGCCGGCATGGCGAAAGCGGCGCTGCCCTATCTGCATGCGCGGGAGGCGGCGCGCGAGTCCGGGCACGAGGAAGGGCCGCAACAGACGCCGCCGTTCGACATGCCCGATCCCTATGGTTCGCTCCGCGCCGAATGGCGCGACGCGCTCGAGCGCGCGGGATTGATCCCGGCGGAGCCGGCGCGCGAGGCGGCACATGCGGCCGACACTACATCGGTGCCGTCGCCGCT
>CAMDXM010000118.1 GCA_945878025.1 Pseudorhodoplanes sinuspersici
CTTCTTTTTTGTACGTGGCCGATCGCCATAAACCGTGCCATATTTTCCAGGCATGGATCGTCCAGCCATGACCGCCCGCGAACGCTTTCGCTGCATGCTGCCGGCTTTGGCCGCGCTGGCCATGTACGCTTGTCCCGCAAGCGCGTTCGAGCGCGTCCAGGCTCCCGCGCCGAAACCTGAAATGACCGAAGGCTGTCCCGGCCTGATCGCGTGGAATCGCCCCCGCGTGACGCCCGCGGCGTTGTCGTCCGACCAGGTCCGCATCACCTATGCCGGCCATTCGACCTTTCTGATCGAAAGCCCGAAGCTCGTGCGGATCGCGACCGACTACAACGACTATGTGAAGCCGCCGGTGCTGCCCGACGTCATCACGATGAATCACGCGCATTCGTCCCATTTCACCGACCGGCCGGATCCCGGCATTGCGCATGTGCTGCGCGGCTGGTCTTCGGAATTCGGCCAACCGGCGCGTCATGACGCGCAGATCAAGGACGTGCGCGTGCGCAATGTGCCGACCAATATCCGCGGCTATGGCGGCGATACCGAACGGCACGGCAATTCGATCTTCATTTTCGAGATGGCCAATCTGTGCATCGCGCATCTCGGCCATCTGCATCACACATTGACGCAGCAGCAACTCAACGAGATCGGCCGTGTCGACGTGGTCATGGTTCCGGTGGATGGCGGCGCCACGCTCGACATCGACGGGATGTTCGAGGTGGTGCAGGCGCTCAAAGCCCCGCTGATGATCCCGATGCATTTCTTCAGCGCCTTCACGCTGGAGCGCTTCCTCAGCCGTGCGCGGGAAAAATTCGGGGTGGAATTCTCGGAGACGCCGTCGGTCGTCGTGTCCAAGACCACCTTGCCGGCCGAGCCGAAATTCCTCGTGCTGCCTGGACGTTAACCTTCACGCGCGCCGTAGCACTATACCAATGCGTGTGTGGAAAACCTCCCATGCCGGAAACCAAATGGCTTGTGCTGCGTTCCTGCAGGACGCACATACCGCGTCTTGCGTTTGACGCGATCGTTGTTCCTGTAAGGATTGAAATAAAATGGTCAGTTCCTGGGGCCTCTGGAGGCCTTTCCCAAATCAAGAATCCGGCGGTTCCATCGAGGCGCCCATCGGTCCGGGCGTCTACGAGGTGCGGCACACGAACACCGGCGAATTGATCGCCTTCGGCCCCGCCACGAGCGTCGCGCAGGCCTTGTCGAAGGTCGCGCCGCGGCCGGTAACCGGTTTGCGTTCGCTGTTCGCGGGCAAGACACCCGCGCATCGCAGCGGCGACCTCGAATACCGGACCTGCAGCGCATCCAGCGCCGTCGAAGCGAAATTCGCAGCCGAGCGCCTGCTCGGTCAGCGCGAAACCTATTGGCGCAAGCACAGGGCGCCCGGCTGGGCCTGATCGTTTCCTTGTGACGTCCTCAAATACTGTCTGAAGACAGGGGTGGGTCGCCATGCGATCCACCCCAAATCTTTTGGCCCGCAAGTCTTTCCTGCCTGGTCGCATTTTCCACGGAAAACCGGCGCGCACCCCGGATCAAGTCCGAGGCAAGCTTTTCCGGAATATGCTCCCTGCGCTGCCCGCAAAAGCCGCTGTCGAAAAGCCCGCGATCGGCTAGACTCGTCCCGGAGTGCCGGACTTGGGATGCAGAAGGGCGCGGGCGATGTTGAGTGCGCAACAAAACGACTTGATCACGCGGATCGGCCCGGGCAGCCCGGCCGGCCTCCTGATGCGGCGCTATTGGCAGCCGGCCGCCCTGGTCGACGAATTGTCGGGTAACCGGCCTGTGAAGCCGGTCCGCCTGTTCGGCGAAAATCTCGTGATGTTCAAGGACGAGAACGGCAAATACGGCCTGCTTGAGCGGCATTGTCCGCATCGCGGGGCCGACCTGGCCTTTGGCCGGCTTGAGGACGGCGGCTTGCGCTGCGCATTTCACGGCTGGCTGTTCGACGTGAACGGAAAATGCCTGGAGACGCCGGCGGAGCCGACAGGCTCTCCGCTTTGCGCCAATGTCCGCCAGACCGCCTATCCGGTGGTCGAGCGCAGCGGAATTCTCTGGACTTACATGGGCGCCGGCGAGCCGCCGGCGATGCCGCATCTCGATTGTTTCGTCGCGCCCGGCAGCCACACTTTCGCGTTCAAGGGACTGATCGGTTGCAACTGGCTGCAGGCGCTCGAGGTCGGCATCGATCCCTCGCACACCTCGTTCCTGCATCGCTTTTTCGAGGACGACGATCCGGCCAAGGGTTACGGCAAGCAATTCCGCGACAAGACGCTCGATTCCGACATGACCATGACGCAGATCATGCGCGAATATACGCAGCCCGAAATCGAGGTGGAGCAGACCGATTACGGGATGCGCGTCGTCACGCGGCGTCGGATCAATGCCGAGAAATCGCATATCCGTCTCACGAATCTGCTGTTCCCGAATGCGTTCATCATTCCGATGTCGAGCGAGATGACGATTTCGCAATGGCATGTTCCGGTCGATGACACGCACAATTACTGGTACGCGATCTTCACGAGCTTCGGCAAAGCCGTCGACAAGGACGAGATGCGCCGGCAGCGGCTCGAACTCTACGAATTACCCGACTATGTCTCGCGCAAGAACAGGAGCAACGATTACGGCTTCGATCCGCACGAGCAGGAGCACGAGACCTATACCGGCATGGGCGCGGACATCAACGTGCACGATCAATGGGCGGTGGAATCGCAAGGCATTGTCCAGGACCGCACGCGCGAGCATCTCGGCTACGCCGACAAGGCGATCATCGCCTATCGCCGGATCCTGCGCGATGCGATCGCCAAAGCGGCCGAGGGCGAAAAGCCGCTGATGGTGCTGGACGAAGCGTCGGCTGCGAAAATCACCGGGCCCGCCGCGGTCGACGGCATCGGTCCGTCCGACGACTGGCAGGGCTACTGGAAATCGGCCGAGAGCCGGCGCCGCAAAGCCTCATCCTGGGCCAACGGGCACTGAGACAGAGCCCGATCCCACATGGCTTCCCGCAAGTCTTCGTCAGGTAAGACATCGCCAAGCGCGAATTTTGCCGAGCGCCACGGTCTGTGGACGCCGGCACAGGAGCGCGCCGCGCGCGCCGTCGAGGCGGCGATCAAGAAGCACAAGCTCGAACTCGTGCGATTTTCGTTTGCTGATCAGCACGGTGTCTTGCGCGGCAAGACCGTGGTCGCGAGCGAAGCCGCGAAACTGATGCGCTCGGGCGTCACCATGACGACCACGCTGCTCGCCAAGGACACTTCGCACCGCACGGTGTTTCCCGTGTTCACCGCCGGCGGCGGCTTCAACATGCCGGAGATGCAGGGTGGCGGCGATTTCGTCATGGTCGCGGATCCTGCGACCTTTCGCGTCCTGCCCTGGGCCGAGAAAACCGGCTGGCTTCTCTGCGACATCTATTTCACCAACGGCAAGCCGGTGCCGTTTTCCACGCGGCAGATCGCGCGCGATGCATTGGCAACGCTTGGCAAAGCCGGCTTCGATTTTCTCTCCGGTCTCGAAATCGAGTTTCATCTGTTCAAGATCGAAAATCCACGGCTGTCTCCCGCCGACGCGACCTGGCCGGGAGAGCCCGCGGAAGTCAGCCTCGTCACGCAGGGGTTTCAATATCTCACCGAGACGCGCTTCGACCAGATCGATCCTGTTCTGAATATTTTGCGCAAGGGGATCGAGGCGCTAGGTCTTCCCTTGCGCTCGCTCGAAATCGAGCTCGGGCCGAGCCAGTGCGAATTCACGTTTGGCACAGAAACGGGTCTGCCTTCCGCCGACATGATGATCCTGTTCCGCGCGGCGATGAAGCAGATCGCGCGCCGGCATGGCTATCTCGTCAGCTTCATGTGCCGGCCGGGATTGCCGAACATGTTTTCCTCCGGCTGGCATCTGCATCAATCGCTGATCGACAAGAAAAGTGGCAAGAACGTTTTCGTCTCGAGCGACGGCAAGACCGCGCTCTCGAAACTCGGAATGCATTATCTTGCGGGGCTTCTGGCGCATGCGCGCGCGGCGGCCGCGTTCACGACGCCCACCATCAACGGCTACAAGCGCTATCGCGCCTATTCGCTCGCGCCCGACCGCGCGATCTGGGCGGCCGACAATCGCGGCGTGATGATCCGCGTGCTCGGGCAGCCGGGCGACGGCGCGACTCATCTCGAAAACCGCGTCGGCGAGCCGATGGCGAATCCTTATCTCTATATGGCGTCGCAGATTTATGCGGGGATGGACGGCATAGCGCGAAAGCTTCAGCCGGGACCGTCCGCCGATACGCCTTACGAGATGAAGGCCGATCCGTTACCGAAGAACTTGGGCGAAGCGCTCACGGCCCTGCGCGAGGACAAGCTCTTTGCCGAGAAATTCGGCGCAGACTTCATCGACTATTATTGCCGGATCAAGGACGCCGAGATCGCGCGCTTTCTAACGCAGGAAAAAGACGACGATCCGGAAATCACGCGCTGGGAGCAGAAGGAATATTTCGATTTCTTTTGAGTGCGCTTGATCAGCGCCCGAATTTCTATTCGGCCTCACCCTGAGGAGCATTGCGAAGCAATGCGTCTCGAAGGGCGGGGCCGACCCCATCCTTCGAGACGCGCTTCGCGCTCCTCAGGATGAGGTCGGAGACTAATAGAGAGCTAAAGACTTACGCGTCCACGCTGGCATTGAGCGCGTTTTCCTGGATGAAGTCGCGGCGCGGCTCGACCAGTTCACCCATCAGCTTGGTGAAGATGTCGTCGGCCTCGTCGGTTTCCTTCACCTTCACCTGCAGGAGCGAGCGCACATTGATGTCGAGCGTGGTTTCCCAGAGCTGCTCGGGGTTCATCTCGCCGAGACCCTTGTAGCGCTGCATCGAGGTGCCCTTGCGCCCCGAACCGGTCATCGCCTCGAACAGATCCACCGGCGAGTGGATCGCGGTGATTTCGTCCTTGCGCCGCAAGGTCGCCTGCTTGGCATAGACCTGCTGCAGCGAGACCGCGAATTCATCGAGCCTGCGCGCGTCGGCCGAGCCGAGCAGCGCGCTGTCGATCATCGCCACTTCCTTCACGCCGCGCACCGTGCGCTCGAAATGAAAGCCGTCGGTGAATTCGCCCTTCCAGCCGCGTTCGGTCTCGTCGGCCAGCGCATCGAGACGCCTGGCGATGTAGTCGGCGGCGTCCTTCGCTTTTTTCGGATCGTCCGTCACTTTCGGCGTCAGCACGCCGGCGATGGCCGCCTGCTCGACCACCTTGCGATTATAGCGGCTGTGCAAGCCGCCCAGCAGATTGCGGACACTGCGCGCTTCCTCGACCAGTTTCTTCAGGTCGGGGCCGGCGCGTTCCTCGCCGCTCGACAATTTCAGCACCGCTTCCTCGAGGCCGCCGGCGACCAGATAGTCTTCAAGGGCGCGCTCGTCTTTCAGATATTGCTCGGACTTGCCGCGCGAGACTTTGTAGAGCGGCGGCTGCGCGATGTAGAGATGGCCACGCTCGATCAAAGCCGGCATCTGCCGGTAGAAGAAGGTCAGCAACAGAGTGCGGATATGCGAGCCGTCGACATCCGCGTCCGTCATGATGATGATCTTGTGGTAACGCAGCTTGTCGGGATTGAACTCGTCGCGCCCGATGCCGGTGCCGAGCGCCGTGATCAGCGTGCCGATTTCCTGGCTGGACAGCATCTTGTCGAAGCGCGCGCGCTCGACATTGAGGATCTTTCCGCGCAACGGCAGCACCGCCTGGAATTCGCGGTTGCGGCCCTGCTTGGCGGAGCCGCCCGCGCTGTCGCCCTCGACGATGAAGAGTTCGGATTTTGCCGGATCGCGCTCCTGGCAATCGGCAAGCTTGCCGGGCAACGACGAGACGTCGAGCGCACCCTTGCGGCGGGTCAATTCGCGCGCCTTGCGCGCGGCTTCGCGCGCCGCGGCGGCTTCCACCACCTTGCCGACGATGGTTTTGGCTTCCGCCGGATGCACCTCGAACCAGTCCTGCAACGCCTCGTTGACGACATTCTCGACCACCGGGCGCACTTCGGAGGAAACGAGCTTGTCTTTGGTCTGCGAGGAGAATTTCGGATCGGCGACCTTGACCGAGAGCACGGCGGTCAACCCTTCGCGGCAATCGTCGCCGGTGAGATCGACCTTTTCCTTGCGCGCGGTGCCGCCGCGCTCGGCATATTGCGTCACTTGCCGGGTGAGCGCGCCGCGGAAGCCCGCGAGATGCGTGCCGCCGTCGCGCTGCGGGATGTTGTTGGTGAAGCAGAGAACGTTCTCGTGATAGCCGTCGTTCCACCACAAGGCGGTTTCGACGGTAATGCCGTCGCGCTCGACCTTGATCGTGACCGGCGCTGGAATGAGCGCGGTCTTGTTGCGGTCGAGATATTTGACGAAAGCCTCGACGCCGCCCTCGTAGCGCATTTCCTCGCGCTTCTCGACGGCGTGGCGCATGTCGGAGAGCGCGATGGTGACGCCGGAATTGAGGAAGGCGAGTTCGCGCAGGCGGTGTTCCAGCGTCGCGAAATCGAATTCGGTCATGGTGAAGGTCTTGGTCGACGGCAGGAACGTCACTTCCGTGCCCGTCTTGCCTTCCGCTTTGCCGGTCGACTTGAGCGGCGCCTGCGCCACGCCGTCGCGAAACTCCATCGTATATTCCTTGCCGTCGCGCCAGATCGTGAGCTTCAGAACGCTCGACAATGCATTCACGACCGAGACGCCGACGCCATGCAGGCCGCCGGACACTTTGTAGGAATTCTGGTCGAATTTTCCGCCCGCATGCAGCTGGGTCATGATGACCTCGGCGGCGGACACGCCTTCGCCCTTGTGGATGTCGACCGGAATGCCGCGCCCGTCGTCGCGCACGGTGCAGGAGCCGTCGGGGTTGAGCGTGACGGTGACCGCCTTGGCGTAGCCGGCGAGCGCCTCGTCGACCGCGTTGTCGACGACCTCGTAGACCATGTGATGCAGGCCGGAGCCGTCATCGGTGTCGCCGATATACATGCCCGGGCGCTTGCGGACGGCGTCGAGACCTTTGAGGACCTTGATCGATTCCGCATCGTAATCAGAAGGATTGCGCTCAGCTTTTTGACGAGCGGAGTCCGCCATGAGACGCCTCGAATCGGTTTTGCAAATGCGTGTGGAACGAGTTTTGGTTTGACACGAAAACAGCGGGCCGCATAGCGAAAAAGACAAGACTTAAGTGGTTGTTTTTATTAAATTTTCAAGCCCTGAAATGCGCCAAAAATCGCCATCGTCGGGTGGCCGCGGAACGGCCGCCGATGGCGCTATTTCAGCGCCCGGACAAGGCTTGGACCTGGCCCGGATTGACCTCGAAAATTTGCGCGCGGCCGGAAATCTCGCTGAAAGCCAGCGGATCCGCGCCGGTCATCCAGACCTGGGCGCCAAGTTGCGCCAGCGCATCGAACAAGGCCGAACGTCTCGCCGGGTCGAGATGGGCCGCGACCTCGTCGAGCAGGAGGATCGGCGCAAAGCCCGTCATTTCCTCCAGTAATCCGCAATGAGCCAGGACAAGCCGGATCAGCACCGCTTTCTGCTCGCCGGTCGAGGCATCGGAGGCCGGGATATTTTTCGGGCCGTAAACCACTTCGAGATCGGTCAGGTGCGGACCATCGAGCGTGCGGCCGGCGGCGGCGTCGCGTCCGCGATTTTCGCGCAAGACGGCGCGATAGCGGTCCTCGATCTCGGTCGCCGGATGATCGAGCAGCATCTGCTCGATCCAGCCCGACAAGGCGATCTCGGCGAACGGAAAGTGGGAATCGATCGCACGGCTTTGCGCCAGACTGCCTTGCAGGCGCTTGACGGTTTCCGCGCGCAGGGCCGCCACGGCAATTGCAAGCTCGGCGGTCTCGTGCTCGACCGCGTCGAGCCAATGCGGATCGTGCCGGGAATCCTCCAGCAGCCGGTTGCGCGAACGCAGTGAGCGTTCCAGCGCGGAGACGCGGCTTCTGTGCTCGGCGTCGACCGCGACCACGAGACGATCGAGGAAGCGCCGCCGCTCGGACGCGGGCCCGGAGAACAGCCCGTCCATCGCCGGCGTCAGCCAGATGACGCGCAGATGATCGGCAAAGGCCGCTGCCGACGACACGGATTCCCGGTCGATGCGGCATTGCCGTGTGGCGGCGATCTCGCCCGAATGCTGCGGCTCGATGCCGGTGCCGAGCGTCGCAAGGCCGAGCGCGCCCTCGACCTCGACGGACGCGGCCCAGGAGCCGTCGCCCTCGGCAAAGGCGACTTCATCGAGGGTGGTGCGGCGCAGGCCGCGGCCGGGCACGAAAAACGAAATGGCTTCGATCAGGTTGGTCTTGCCGGCGCCGTTCGGCCCGACCAGCACCGCCATGTCGCGTTCGATGTCGATCTTCGCCGCCCGGTAGCTGCGGAAATTCGAAAGCTGAAGGCGATGCAGGCGCGCGGCGGTCATGGAGACTTATCTAGAGCAGAGCTCTCAATACGTCATCCTGAGGCGCGAGCGAAGCGAGCCTCGAAGGATGAACGGCCACCGTCTCGACATACGGGCCGTCGCCCTTCGAGGCTCGGCGACTTCGCCGCCTCGCACCTCAGGGTGACGGAGATCAACCGAACAGTTGTCTACACCCGCATCGGCATCAGGACGTAAAGCGCGCCCTTGGTGTCCTTGTCCTGGATCAGCGTCGGCGAGCCCGGATCGGCGAGCTTGAGCAACGCCGTCTCGCCTTCGATCTGCGAGGCGATGTCGAGCAGATAGCGGGAATTAAAGCCGATATCGAGCGGATCGGAATCGTAATCGACTTCGAGTTCCTCGGTCGCGCTGCCGGAATCCGGATTGGTGACCGAGAGCGTCAGCCGTCCGCCCGAGAGCGATAGCTTGACCGCGCGGCCGCGCTCGCTCGAGACCGTCGAGACGCGGTCGACCGCGGCCTCGAATTCGGCCTTGTCCACTTTCAGCTGCTTGTCGTTGCCCGCCGGGATGACGCGCGCGTAATCCGGGAAGGTGCCGTCGATCAGCTTCGACGTCAGCGTCACGTCGCCGATGCTGAAACGAATCTTCGCCTGCGACAATTCAATGGAGACTTCCGCGTCGTTGTCCTCAAGGAGACGCTGCACTTCGCCGACCGTCTTGCGCGGGACGATCACGCCGGGCATGCCCTTGGCGCCTGTCGGGATCGGGATTTCGTATTGCGCCAGGCGATGCCCGTCGGTCGCGACCGCGCGCAGGGTCTCGGTCTTGCCGGTCGCCGCTATGTGCAGATAGATGCCATTGAGATAATAGCGCGTCTCCTCGGTCGAGATCGCGAACTGGGTCTTGTCGATCATGCGCTTGAGATCGGCGGCGGCGAGCTTGAAGCTGTGCGTCATCTCGCCGGCATTGAGGTCGGGGAAATCGCTCTCGGGAAGCGTCTGCAGGGTGAAGCGCGAGCGGCCGGCGCGGATCGCGAGCACGGCGCGATCGCCGGAGGCTTCCAGCACGACCTGCGAGCCTTCCGGGAGCTTGCGCACGATGTCGTAGATCATGTGCGCGGGGACCGTGGTCGAGCCGCCGGGCGAGACCTCGGCCGCGATCGTTTCATTCACTTCGAGATCGAGATCGGTCGCCTTCAGGGCGAGTTTCGATTTTTCGGCGCGGATCAGGACATTGGCGAGTATCGGAATGGTATTGCGGCGCTCGACCACGCGATGGACGTGTCCAAGCGATTTGAGGAGCTGGGCCCGCTCGACCGTGACTTTCATCTTGATCCTCGCCCGAAGAGCACCCGGCGGGCTGCCGGAGTGACGACAATCCCGGCCGCCCGCGACAGCGGGCGACCGGGACGTACAAAATTGACGCGTCGCTGCGGATTCCGCAAGGGCCGGCTGTGAAGTCCGCCCCTATTCCTGCGCCTATTCCTGTAACTGGCGCTTGAGCAATTCGATCTCGTCCGCCAGCGCCGTATCCGACCCCACCAGACCCTCGATCTTGCGAACCGCATGCAGGACGGTGGTGTGGTCGCGCCCGCCGAAGCGGCGTCCGATCTCCGGCAAGGAGCGCAGCGTCAGGGTTTTCGCAAGATACATCGCGATCTGACGGGGACGGACCACATTGGCGGTGCGGCGCGAGGAGAGCAGGTCGCCGCGGCTGACATTATACTGGCGCGAGACGACGCGTTGAATCTCCTCGATCTTCACGCGCCTGGGTTCCTGCGGGCGGATCAGGTCGCGGACTTCGCGTTCCGCCATTTCGAGCGTCACCGGCTGGCCGGAGAGCTTGGAATGCGCAAGCAGCCGGTTCAGCGCGCCTTCGAGATCGCGGCCGTTATGCGTGACCGACTTGGCGATGAAGGCGACCACCGGCTCCGGAACGTCGAAGCCCGGATGGTGGATCCTGGCTGCGGCGATCCGGCTGTTGAGGATTTCGAGCCGTAATTCCTCGCCGAGCGGACCCATTTCGACCACGAGCCCGCCGGCGAGCCGCGAGCGCACGCGGTCGTCGAGGCTCTCAAGGTCGGTCGGCGGACGGTCGGCGGCGATCACGACCTGACGGCCGGCATCGATCAGGGCGTTCAGGGTGTGGCAGAACTCGGCCTGGATGTTCTTGCCGGTTAGAAACTGCAGATCGTCGATCACGAGCACGTCGATGCCGCGCAACGCCTCCTTGAATGCGATCGCGTTCTGCGTCTTGAGCGCGGACACGAAGCCGTACATGAACTTCTCGGCCGTGAGATAGAGAACCTTGCGCTCGCCGCTCGCATTTCCGGCCCAGGTGACCGCGTGCAGCAGGTGCGTTTTGCCGAGGCCCACGCCGGCGTGAATGTAAAGCGGATTGAACATCACGACGTCGCCGCGGCGCGCCACTGCAACCTGCTTGGCCGCCGCATGCGCGAGCGTGTTGGAGCGGCCGACCACGTAGGTCTCGAAGGTCAGCCGCGGATCGAGCGGCGAGCCGCCGAGCGCATCATGCGCCGCCGAGACCGGCGCCGCGATGCCGCGCAATTCGCCGCCGCCGTCGAGACGCAAGGCGCGTTGATCGCGCGGCGCGTCCTGCAAATCCGGCTTCGGCTTCGGCGCATTGGAGCGCAGCACGGCGGAGCGGACGGTGAGCTCGATGCGCTGCACCGATCCTTCCTCGGCCTGCCAGCAGCTCAACACGCGATCGCTGTAATGCGACTGCACCCAGCTTTTGAGAAATCGCGTCGGAACGGACAGCCGGACGGTTTCGTTCTCCACCGCCTCGAGATCCATTCGCGCGAACCAGCTCGAGAAAATGTCGTCGCCCACTTCGGCTTTCAGCCGTCCCTTAACGCGGGACCATCGCTCTTGATAGGTATTCATCATATCGGTCGCCTCCTCCCGATGTCTTCCCAGTCCGGTGAACAAGGCCCGCCCTCGCGCGCCGTGTGCCGCCGTCGCTTTCTTCGCCGATGAGGAACGAAGGTGCGGCTTGTTCGCGTGAAGCGAATGAAGCCGGGCGCCTGTCGTCGCCGCATCGGCCGAAAAGCGCGGCCTTAGCCGGATAAGGGAGGAGAGACGGCCCCAAGGGAGCCGGTGGCGATCGCAGATGAAGGCCGATAATCCCTGGCCTTGCGCAGATCGTGGTCAGAGCCGCCGCCTGACCGTGGATTGCAATTGCGATACCGGGCGGCAGCGCCCGCGCATCGTCCCGTACGTACCAATTCCGTCATAAGTCCCCCTCCCATCCGCGCAAGTGGCGCGGCGGTTAAATCCGTTCCGACGTTCGAAGTACCGGAAACTTTCCTCGCTTGGCTCTCACGCAAACAAGCTACTGCGAGAATTAATAGTCTGACGCCCAATCAGGTCTTCGTCGAGGAATCTTCGAAATCGAGTATTCGAGGCATGAGGAATTCAGACACAAGGAATTCAGACACATGTCGCCCGCTCTCATCTTCGATGAGTTCGTAGAAAGACCTTTTACTGAAAACTCCCGCTGGCGCGAAAGCAATTTAAAAATACACGCCCTGCTTCAGGCTGCAACGTGTTTTGTTGCGACGGCGTCGAATGTAATTCGATTGTGGCGCGGGAAACACGCAGCATCTGTGGAGAGTGTCATCACAACGTCTTGAATCGTCGCACGGTTTTAATTTTCACCGCTCGGGTTCCGCAGCGTCGCGCCTACGCAGAAATACCCATAATTTGCTGCATTCCACAGCGGTGTCATGAGGTGGTTTTCGAGGCCCCGCCGATGCTATCGGGTTAAAGCGTTCTAGCGACGGGAATTTTTCTGTCCAAAAAATTG
>CAMDXM010000119.1 GCA_945878025.1 Pseudorhodoplanes sinuspersici
TGTCAACAATTGGCGTACTGCTTGGATTGATGGTGATGGGCCAGCCCTTCGGCGTGGTGATGACCGGCATCGGCGTGATCGCGAATGCGGGCGTCATCGTGAACAACAACATCGTGCTGATCGACACTTACGACCGGCTGCGGCGCGAAGGCGTGGCGGCCTATGACGCCATTCTCGAAACCTGCCGCGAGCGCGCCCGCCCGGTGGTGCTCACGGCAGTCACCGCCATCCTCGGCGTGCTGCCAATTGCGTTTGGCGTCAATCTCGACTTCATCCTGCGCGAAGTCACGGTCGGCGCGCCCGCGACGCAATGGTGGATCAGCCTGTCCACCGCGATCGTGTTCGGGCTCGGCTTCGCGACCGTCCTGACGCTGATCGTGACGCCGGCGGCGCTGATGGCGATCGAACAACTGGCGGAAAAGCGCGGACGATGGATCTACGCGGCCCGCGTGAAATCGCGTGTTCTGTTCGACCATGCAATTTCACTCGCGCGAAGCATGGCGCGCCGCCTGCGTCCGCAATAAGCTCCCGCTCTTCGAGTTCGAGTGGGAGGATCGGATGAACGTGTCGCTGCAGCAGGCCAGCATTATCGCCGACGCGGCTCTGAAGAAGGGGCGCGAGTTCAAACTGGCGCCGCTCACGGTCGCGGTGCTCGATGCCGGCGGCCATCTGGTCGCGTTCAAGCGTGAAGACCGCTCCGGCATTCTCCGTTATGACATCGCCACCGGAAAGGCCTGGGGCGCGCTCGGCATGGGCTTCGGTTCGCGTGAATTGGCCGAACGCGCGCAGAAGGCGCCGGTCTTCATCACGGCCCTGACCGCGATTGCGCAGGGGCGTCTTGTCCCGGTCGCGGGCGGCGTCCTCATCAAGGATTCGAGCGGTGACGTGATCGGGGCCGTCGGCATTTCCGGAGATACGTCGGACAACGACGAAGCCTGCGCGTTGGCGGGAATCGAAGCGGCGGGACTCAAAGCCGAGCCGGGTCTGACCAAAGCTTAAATCGCGGCGTTTTGCCTGCGCGCCGACAGCATCACCGCGGCGCTCGTGAACGCGGCCAGCACCGCCCAATAGGCGTAGCGGAAATCCGGCGCGACGCCGGCCGGGAAAAAGGTCAGGACATAGATCGCCGCCGATCCGCACGCGCCGATGGCGAAGGCGCCTTCCGGCGTTTCGCGCCGCCGCCATGCGAATGCGAGAATGACGAGATCGATCAGCAGCCAGGTTCCCGCGCGCATCACCGGCGTTTTCTTCAGCAGGCCGTCCGTGGCGCGCAGCGCCATGAAGGCGGGGCGATCCGTGTAGAGATAAAGCCGCGGGTCTTCGACATCGAGCGTCCAGAGCGTCAGGTTGTCGCCGAGCAGAAATGTCCGCATGAACGCCGCGCGATGCTGCAGATAGGCGATCGGATGCGATGTCACGGCGCGCAGCCACGCGCTGCTTAGCACCGGCGTGCCGAAAATCTTTTCGGCCTCGAGCTTCGCCATGACGAATTTGCAAGGGTCGCGGTTCCAGTAGATATCCCACAAAGTCGGCTGATAGCAGCCGTCGATCAGCAACGCGCTTTGTTCCGGCGTGAAGGTCACCGGAAACTGATTCGTCTTGGCGAAATGGCTGATGCCGCCGAGGTCGAATACGAACACCGAATGCAGCGGATTTTCCTTCTTCGCATTCAAGGCGCCGTAATAGACGAGCGGCACGAGTGCGTAAAAGGCGACGGCCAGGGGAATATAGACGAGCGCCGCGCGCTTCAGGCGGAAGGCCATTGGCCAAAGAATGTAAATCGCAAGAATGGGAATCGCGAACAAGGCATTGGGCCGAAGCAGGATGCCAAGCGCGGCGAAACCGAGCGCTACGATCTGCGCCGGGACGCGCATAGCCGCCGTCCGTTCGCGAACGGCCCATGCGAGCACAACGGCTAGCAGCCATGAAGCGGCGAACAGGATGTCGCGCCAGATGATTCCGAGCAGGGTGAAGGAAGGCGGAAGCGCCGCAAGAACGAGGAGCAGCGCCGCCAGCGGCAGCGAGCGCCGTGCGATCGAAAGCGCAAGCAGCGTAAAAGCGATCCAGTAGATCGTAACGATCAGGAGGAACATGCTGGCCGCGCCGGGCGCGAGCGGATCGATCCATTTCCAGATCGCAACCATGAGCGGCGATTGCCAGTCGCCCGGCTGCGCGGCCTTTGTCGCGATATAGATGTATTTGGCGTCATAGGTCATGACGCCGGGAAAGAACACGTAAAGCGTCAGAGCATAGCCCGCCGCGGCAAGCGCGAGCACCACGAGCCGGTTACGCGTGGGCATAGATGTCACCGGAATTGGCGTCGTGCGGCAGCGCATCGACCCAGCGGCGGATGTCCCGGGCGGACAGCCATGTTTCGCTGACCAGCATCTGCGATTCGCCGAGCGCCGCGTTGAATGTCGAAAAGCCGAGCGCGGCGCAACGCTCGATGCAGCGATGCGCGACGTCGCGCTGGATGGTGGTGAATTCGAACGACAACGCCTTGACCGGCCTGGTCAGGCCGGCAAGCACGTCGGCCTCAAATCCCTCGACGTCGATCTTGATGAAAGCAGGAACGCCGTGGCGTGCGATGAGCGTATCGAGGGTGGTCACCGGCATGCGGATCACGCGTGTCCAGCGCTGACCTTCCCAACCGGGAGCGCCGTCGGCGGCGTCGACGAAAGCGGCTGACGCGGTCGAGATCGTCGGATTGTCCACATTGATGCGCAGGTCCGCCCGCCCGATGGATGAACCGACGAGCACCGCCTCGATCACAACATTGCGCTTGCGGCCATAGAGAAGGCGAAGAACCCGCACCAAAGCCGGCTGCGGCTCGACCGCGACCACGCGCGCGCCGAGGCGGCGGAAGCTCGCAACGCGGTCGCCGACATGCGCGCCGATGTCGAAAGCGAGATCGCCCGGATGGATGAACTGGCCGTAGAGCCGGTCCATCGCTCTTTTACGCTCGCGGTTGCCGTAATAGATGCGGAGCGAGCGGAGGACGGCGCGTGCGGTTCGAAATCCCTCGAACATGCGTCAGGCCGGCTGCGGTGCTGCGCCCGCCCGCACCAGCGAGCGGAGCGCCGGCGGAACGTCGCGTTCTTCGGGCAGGCCGCATAATCCGATCCGCGCCATCGCCTCGCCGAGCTGCGGCGAAGAGGTAAAGATCGCGAGCGGGATCGAGAACGCCAATCCGGCCGCGATGAAGGACGCGATCGGAATGGCGGCCGGGTGCGTCGCGGTCAGGATCGTGAGCGAGATCATGCCGAGCAATGTCTGCGGCCAGAAATTACGGATCGCGATGCCAAGCGGAACGGAATGATCGTCCCGCGTCTGTCCGATCCATCCGATGCGGCGGCCGAACAGAAGTCCCACGAGAAACACCGTATGGCCGAACCACATGATCGGCACCAGCAACACCGAAAAAATCGTCTCGATAAACACGCCGAGGAAAAACCATGCCGTCCCGCCGAAAGCGCGGCGCGCATCGGCGCGCGTCAGCACATCGGCGACGGTGGAATATTTCGGCGTGAACCACATCACAAAGGTAATGAGAAAGAGCGCGATGCCCGTCCCGGGCTCGACAATGTCCGAAAGATCTTTCGCAGATGCCGTCGCAAGCGTGCCGAGCACCAGCATGCCGATCCAGGCGGGCGAGCCGAGAAACATCAAGAGCGCGAACACGAGTTGATAGCGGCTGACGAATTTCAATCCGGGAAGCCCAAGGAAATACCAGTATTGCATGTTGCCCTGGCACCAGCGCAGATCGCGGCGCAGAAACTCGACCAGCGTCGGCGGATTCTCTTCCCAGCTATTGTCTTCGACCGGCATCACGCGCACTTCGTAGCCCGCGCGCCGCATCAGCACCGCCTCGATCTGGTCGTGGCTCAAGACTTCGCCGCCGAACAGCGCGTCGGCGGGAAGCGGCGGCAGATGGCAATGCTCATGAAACGGCGCGATGCGGAACACGCCGTTGTGACCCCAATAGGGGCCGCAATCGCCCTGCCACCAGGTCGCGCCGGTGGTGTAGGAGCGCATGCCGAGCCGCATGCCGAACTGAAACAGCCGCGCGAAGGCGCTGGTCGAGGGCAGCCCGACCACAAGGCTCTGCAGGATGCCGAGCTGCGGATTGGCCTGCATGATGCGCACGAGGCGGAGCATCGCTTCCGGCGTCATGAAGCTGTCGGCGTCGAGCGTGACCGCGAGTTCGTGCTGCGCGCCCCAGCGTTCGCAAAAGTCACGAATGTTTCCGGCCTTGAAGCCGGTATTGAGCGCACGGCGGCGATAGGTGACGGGAATTTTGCCTTGCCATGCGGCGGCGAGCGCGGCGAATTGCCGGTCTTCGGCCGCGGCGACGGCTGCGTCGCTGGTGTCGCTCAGGACATAGATGTGAAAGCGGCCGGCGTAACCCGACGCCGCGATCCCGGCCAGCATCGGTTCGAGATTGCGGATCACGCGGTCGGGCAATTCGTTGCGGATGCAAAGGAGAAGCGCGGTCGAGGCGGAGACCGCCTCATCGCCCTTGATCCGCGCCGCCGGCGGATTGACGGCGGCGAGCGGATCGCGCGCGAAGCGCATGATGATAAAGCCGATGACCGCGTTCCAGAATCCGATCACGGTCCAGGGCAACGTCACCGCAAAGAAAAGAAGAAAGAGAAGATCGAAAAAGCCGAAGCCGCCGGGCGAAAGTGCTTTGACCGTCATCCAAAGCAAAGCCGCCATCGTGACGACGACAAGCGCGCCGAAGATGGCGCGGCGCTGGAACATGGACAGGGATGGGCCGGGCGCGGACGGCAATTGAGCTGACCTGGACACTTGTGACTCGATCACTTGGAAAATATCCCCGACTTTGGCCGCGCATGATATAGCGGTTTGCGTTGCTTACGACAAAGGATGCTCGTGACCGGAAATCGGGGCGATCAGATGGCGCAGGCGCTTTGGCATGTCGCGCCGGGGCGCTCTGAAATTCGGAACGAGCCCGTCGGCGAGCCGCGTCCGGGCGAGGTGCGCGTGCGGACCCTTCATAGTGGCATCAGCCGGGGCTCGGAGGCGCTGGTTTTTTGCGGGCGCGTTCCGCCCGACGAATACGAGCGCATGAGGGCTCCCTTCATGGGCGGCGCCTTCCCGTTTCCCGTGAAATATGGCTACGCCAATGTCGGTCGCGTGGAGGCGGGCGATCCGGCGCTTGCCGGACGCGCGGTTTTTTCGCTGTATCCGCATCAGTCTCTTTTCGTTCTCCCCGCGAATGCCGTGATTGCGCTGCCGGACACGATGCCGCCGCAGCGCGCGGTGCTCGCGGCCAATCTGGAAACCGCGCTCAATGCGGTCTGGGACGCGCAACCCGGTCCTGCCGATCGCATCGCCGTGGTCGGCGCCGGTGTCGTCGGTTCTCTGGTTGCCTGGCTGTGTGGCCGAATTCCCGGCACGCAGGTGACGCTTGCCGATATTGATCCGTCGCGCTCGATAATCGCCAAGGCGCTGGGTGTCGGCTTTGCCGCACCGGCGGATGCGCCGCGCGATTGCGATCTCGTTGTCCATGCCAGCGGCACTCCGCAAGGATTGTCGGCGGCTCTGGCGCTCGCCGGCAATGAAGCCACAATTCTCGAACTCAGCTGGTACGGAGCAGGAGACGTCCCGGTTTCGCTCGGCGGCGCGTTTCACAGCCGCCGCCTGAAGCTGATCTCGAGCCAGGTCGGCCAGGTCGCGCCGTCGCACCGTCCGCGCTGGACGCACCGGCGGCGTCTCGAGGCGGCGATCGCGCTGTTATCCGATCCCGCGCTCGATGCGCTGATCGCGCCCGCGATCCGCTTCGAGGATCTGCCGAAGCGCTTACCCGATGTGCTTAAGGCCGGAAGCGGGATATTGTGCCAGCGTGTCGATTACTGAGAAAACCGGAGGCCGCTTTTGTATACCGTTGAAGTTCGCGACCACATCATGATCGCGCATTCGTTCCGTGGCGATGTGTTCGGTCCCGCGCAGGCCTTGCACGGGGCAACCTTCGTGGTCGATGCCGCCTTCATCGCGGAGGAGGTCGACAATAACAATATCGTGATCGATATCGGCCGCGCGCATGAGGCGCTCAAGGTGATCCTGCAGCCGCTCAATTACAAGAACCTGGATGACATCCCGGCCTTCAAGGGCATCAACACCACGACCGAATTTCTCACCCGGCATATTTTCGAAAGGCTCGCGGAAGCCGCGCGCGCGGGCAAGCTCGGCCGCGACGGCCGCGAACTGAAAGCGATCCGGGTCACTATCTCGGAATCGCACGTGGCGCGCGCGTCTTACGAGGCCGATTTGTGGTGAGGCGCGTCGTGTTCGCGGTGCCGGGCGATCTCGATACGCCGACCGGCGGTTACGCCTACGACAAACGCATCATCGAAGAATTGAGAAAGCTCGGCTGGGAGGTCGATATCTTGGACCTCGGAAGCGGCTTTCCCCGGCCCGACGCGACGGCGCGGCGGACGGCCAATGATTTGCTCGCCAAACGCGATCCGGCCATTCCTGTCGTCATCGACGGGCTGGCTTATGGCGTATTGCCGGAAGCGGGCCAGGCTTTAGGGAAAAGCCTCGCGCTGATCGCGCTCGTGCATCATCCGCTCGCGTTCGAATCCGGATTGCCGCCGGAGGATGCAAGGCGGCTTCACGACAGTGAGTGCGAGGCCTTGCGCCACGTCCGGCACGTCATCGTCACGAGCCCTTCGACCGCGCGATTGCTGGTTTCCGACTATCATATCGCGATGGATCGCATCACGGTCGCCAAGCCCGGCAACGATCCCGTCCCGCCCTCGCGCGGCAGCGGCGAGGCGGCGCTGCATCTGCTCGCGGTCGGCTCCGTCGTCCCGCGCAAGGGTTACGACGTGCTGGTGGCCGCTTTGTCGGAACTGAAGGATTTATCCTGGCGGCTTTCCATCGTGGGCGATCCGTCGCGCGATCCGGCCTGTTCGGAGGCGCTCGATCGCGATATCGCCCGCTTCGATCTGGGCTCGCGCATCGAACGCCTCGGCGCCGTTTCGCAGCGGACATTGGCGGCCCTTTACGGCCGAACCGATCTCTTCGTGCTTCCATCGCGCTTCGAGGGCTATGGCATGGCCTTCGCCGACGCGATCGCGTTCGGCGTGCCGGTGATCGCGGCGCGGTCCGGCGCGATCCCTGAAACCATTCCCGCGCAAGCCAGCATTCTGGTGCCGCCGGACGATATCGCGGCGCTTGCATCCGTTCTGCGCCGCCTGATTGAAAATCAGGCAGAGCGGGAAGAGCTGCGCGCGCAGGCGCGCGCGGCCGCGCGAGCCTTGCCGTCATGGCGCGAATCGGCGGACATCGTCGCGCGCGCAATCGGAATGTCTGCGAACGGAATGCCAGCATGAGCGGTTTTTCGGCGGATTGGCTGGCCTTGCGCGAGCCCTATGATCGCGCGGCGCGCAGCACCGTCGTCCTCGACGCGGTCAAGTCGGCATTCGCGGATCGTTCCTCGCTGTCGATGGTCGATCTCGCCTGCGGCACCGGTTCGACCTTGCGGGCGCTCACCAAACATCTGCCCGTGCGGCAGCAATGGCGGCTTGCCGACAACGATCTCGGTTTGCTGCTGCGCGCCGGCCAGACCTCGATTCCGGGCGTGAAAGTGACCACCGTTCCCATCGATCTCGCCCGCGATCTCGAAGCCGCGCTCGATGGCCCGATCGAAATCGTGACCACGTCGGCATTGCTCGATCTGGTGTCGCCCGCCTGGCTCGAGCGCTTTGTGTTCGAAACGGCGGCCCGCAAGCTGCCGGTCTATGCGGCATTGAGCTACGACGGCCGCATTTCGCTCGACCCGTCCGATCCGCTTGACGCAAAAATCATCGCCGCCGTGAACAAACACCAGCGCACCGACAAGGGCTTCGGGCCCGCGCTTGGCCCCGCGGCGGTGGCGGAAGCGATCGGCCATTTCGAGCGTCTCGGCTATTCCGTCGTGCAGGCGACCTCCGATTGGGTGTTCGGTCCGGACGACCGCAACGTTCAGCTTGAGATTGTCGCGGGCTGGGCCAGCGCGGCGCGCGATATCGGCGATCTGTCGCTTGGCGACATCGCGAATTGGCTGGTGCGCCGTCGCGAGATCATCGCGGCCGGACGTTCATCCATCCGGGTCGGTCATGTCGATTTCTTCGCGCTGCCGCCCGACATGCGCTGAGCGGACAAATCGCAGTCGAACAGGATTTCCGGCCCGAGATTGTGCGTGCGCACCGGAAAGCGCAAAGCCTGATCCATCGCCTCGATCGGAGCGAGCGAAAGGCCGGCTGGCCCCGAACCGATCACGACCGGCGCAACCACCACATGCAGCCGGTCGAGACATCCCGCCGCGAGGAATCGCGACACCGTGTTGGCGCCGCCTTCGATCAGGACCAGGCGAAATCCAAGACCGCGAAGGCGATCGAGGATCGCGTGCGGCGGTATCGATCCGTCGACCGGTTTCACCGGCAATATTTCCACGCCCGGCGGCAGGTCCGGACGTTTGCCGTCGGCCGTGACGACGATGCGGCGCACGCCGTCATCCGCGAGCAGGCGCGCGCCGCGCGGAAGTTTGCCGCGCGGATCGATCACGACGCGGGCGGGATGCGGCCCGCTGACGCGGCGCACGGTGAGCTGCGGATCGTCGGCAAGCACGGTCCCGATCCCAACCACGACGGCGTCGGCCAGCGCCCGCAGCCGGTGAAGATGGGCAAGGCCGTCCTCGCCGTTGACGTAATGCGAATGTCCGGCCGGTGTTGCGATGCGGCCGTCCAGCGACTGGCCGATCTGCCCAACGACGACCATCCCGTCCTTGCCGGGCGTCCGGAGCGGTCCGAAAAGGTCCTGCCAGGGCGCCGGTAAACTATTGTTTCCAGAACGAAATAGTGCCGGAACGCCGTCCCATTCGTGAAACCTTTTGCGCTCTTCGTTCGTAGTCATTCCGTCGCCGGTCGGGACCGGCTGCGACGGGGATGATGGCGGTCCATTTTTCAAGGTGGGGTATCCGGATGACTTGTCGGCGTCATAAACTTGGCACAATATTAAACGGTAGTAAGGCCCACGATAATATTGGTGAGATTTCAGGAATAATTGGCGGGTTGGCCGTGTTTTCATTCCTGTCGGGCGACGGAATTTGTAAATGTTGAACGCGGATCGAGGTCGCGGCTCCTCTCTGTTGGGGGAGCCGAATTTTGTTGCGGTCGAGCGCGGTATTGCGGAGTTTCGGGCGGGTCGCCCGGTCGCAATGACGGCGGGGGCCGATACGGTTCTCATTTTGCCGGTCGACGGTCTTAACGACACGCAGCTTTCGTCGTTTTTGCGCGTATGCGCACCGGCGCTTCCAAAGCTTATCCTGACGGCGCGCCGCGCGCGCGCGATCGGCATCGATGCCGCGGGACCTGTGGCGCTGGCTCTGCCGGCCGTCGCCGATGCAAAATCGATTTATGCGATCGCCGCCAGCCAGCGTGTGGCCGGCGAATTCAAGCCGTCGCCGGCCGATCCGGCCGTGACGGCGGCGCTCGCTCTCGCCAAGCTCGCATTCCGGCTTCCCGCTCTGCTGGCCGTCAAGATCAAGAAGACGGCCTTGTCCGTTTTCGATCCGCCCATCGTCTCCGTTCCGGCGGGCGCGGTCGGCGAATTCCGCGATCTTGCCGTCGAGTCGCTGAAAGTCGCGAGCGAGGCGCCGGTGCCTCTGCATGGCGACATCAATGCGCGCTTCGTGGTGTTTCGCGGAATCATCGGAGGCGAATCGGCCGCCATCATCGTGAACGACCCGGATTTATCGAAACCGGTCACCGTGCGCCTGCATTCGGCGTGCCTGACCGGCGATGTGTTCGGATCGCGGCGCTGCGATTGCGGCGATCAATTGCGTCTGGCGCTCAAGCAACTCGCCGCCAGCGGCGGCGGCATTATCCTCTATCTCGACCAGGAAGGCCGGGGCCTCGGTCTCGCCAACAAGATGCGCGCCTATGAATTGCAGGATGAGGGTCTCGACACGGTCGACGCCAATATCACGCTCGGCTTCGACGACGATGAGCGCGATTACGGCGTCGCCGGGCGCATGCTCGATCTGATCGGCTGCGCCAGAGTGAGGCTGATGACCAACAATCCGGCCAAGATCGACGGCCTGGCCGAAGCCGGGATCGAGATCACCGATCGGGTGCCGTTGCTGACGCCCGTCAACGGCGACAATCGCCGTTATCTCGCGGCCAAGGCGGCGCGGGCGGGACACAGCCTCGACCACCTGTTCGAGACCTTGTCCGTGAAGGACGCCTCGATCATTCCGGACAAGGCCGACGCCGCATCCTGATCCGTGCTAGGATTGGTGAGGTTCGCTGGGGGACGACGGCAATGGCTAGCGCTTACGCAATTCCTGTTCAGGCTTACACGCCGACCGCCAAGACGCTGCATTGGCTGACCGCGATTCTGGTGCTGACGGTCATTCCCGCCGGCGTCGCGATGACCTATCTGGAAGGTCCGGCGCAGGATTTTCTGTTTCATGTCCACCGCTCGCTCGGCGTGACGCTCATTCCCGTTATCCTTTATCGCCTGTTCTATCGCCTGACGCACAAGCCGCTTCCGCTTCCCGCCGATATCGAACCGATGCAGCGTCTCGCCGCCGAAACGGTGCATTGGCTGCTCTATGCGCTCCTGGTCGTGCAGCCGGTCATCGGCTGGATCGCGACATCGGCTTATCGTGCGCCGGTCGTGTATTTCTGGACCTTTGCGTTGCCGCCGATCTGGCCGGAGAACCGGGCTTTCTCGGAGCAACTCTTTTTCGTTCATAAATGGATGGGCTTTGCGATCGCGGCGCTTCTCTGCGCGCATATCGGCGGTGCGTTGTTTCATTATTTCATCCGCAAGGATCGTGTGCTGCACCGCATGATCCGCGGATGACGCTTCGGCTTTGCCGGATATGAGCAAGGACAATATCCGCGCGCTTGGCGAATTGACCGCTGCGGATATTCCAAAGCGATTGAAGAAATCGTCGGTCCTGTGCCTGCCGCTTGGCGCGATCGAGCAGCACGGTCCGCATCTGCCGCTCAACACCGATCTCGTCATTGCCGAGAATGTCGCGCGGCTGATGGCCGAGCGTCTTGGCGACGAATTCGACCTGTGGCGTTTGCCGGCCTTTCCCGTCGGCCTTTCGCGCGAGCATGCCTGGGCGCCCGGCACGTTGTCGCTGAACGTGCAGTCCTTCGCCGCGTTGCTGCGCGACCTCGTATCCGATCTCGCGCGTTCCTTGCCGGCGCGCAATCTTGTCATCGTCAACGGTCATGGCGGCAATCGCGGCATTCTCGACGCCCTGATCTACGAGATGCAGGCCGAGTTCGCGTTCAACGTCTGCGTCATCCATCCGCTGGTCTTGTCGGGGATGGAGGAGGGATGCGCGTTCCCCGATATCCACGGCGGCAAGGTCGAGACGTCGCTGATGCTCGTCTTCGCGCCGGATCTTGTGCGGATGCAAAACATCGCGGCGCTGACCAGGCGGCCCGACAAGAAAGCGATTGAAAGCCTGATCCTCGATCGCGGCGCAAGCTGGCCCTGGAGTTCGGGCGAGCCTGCGATCGCCGATCAGGGCGTGACCGGCGACGCATCGGAGGCGTCGGCCGAATTCGGCCAGCGCACGATCGAAAGCCTGCTCGGCAATGTCCGGACGGTGCTTGAGCGATTGCGCGAGCGCGGCTCCTAACTAACTTTCAAACCGCGCGTCCTGTCTTCCCCCTCATGGTGAGGAGCATTGCGAAGCAATGCGTCTCGAACCATGCAGGCCACAGTTTGCGAGACTTGGCCGCCTCGTCCTTCGAGACGCGATCCTTCGGATCGCTCCTCAGGATGAGGCGGAGCTAAAAACCAGTCCAAATTTTCAAACAGCAAAGTTTCTTCATTCTCGCGAAGCGGTTTCCCGCCGGAGCTTTCCGTCAACCCGTTTCGTTTTTCGCTCCCCCACAAAAGGGCGGAGCCCGTCTTCACTCCGCGAAAGCGCGGAGCGCGTCTTGCCCCCAAAGAGAGGGAGCGGAGCGCCGTAAAGGCGCATTGCCTTGAGGCGTGCTCTTGCGAGGAGCACGCAACCGGTCTTGCGATCGACCGGTCTCGCCTTACGGCGCTCCACCGCGGTGTTTTGTGACGGTGGGACCCCTCTGCCTCGCCGGGCTGCCATGGCTATTGCCCCATGGCCTTGTTCCGACGACGCGACGGAAGATTCCATCC
>CAMDXM010000120.1 GCA_945878025.1 Pseudorhodoplanes sinuspersici
AAGCCTGGTCGGATAAAGAACTCGCGCAAGACGAAGACAATATTGCCGGGTTCTGCGGCTTCCTTGCCTCGGCATCAGGTGCGCCGCTCAGGCTGGATGGGCTGCAATGGATCGCTGCCGCTCTGCGGGCTGATCCGGAATTTGGGAAATGGTATCGCGAGTCCACGTCGAATAGGTTCATGGAATTCCTTGACACTGTGGCAACAGAGAATGCCGAAGTATCCAAGGACGAACCGGCCCGCCAAGCGCTGCTTGAACTCGTGGCTCACGCTGTTTCGCGCCAGTTTCCGGCCGCGTTGGCTTTGCAAGAGCGTGTTCGCAAGCTGCTTTGACCGCACTGCCAGACCGTCACGCAGTCGCGTCGAACTGAATCTCTGCTTCGCGACTCCGCAAAACGGGAATTTCCTAAGAGTCCGCCAGAGACTGGACCGCAAATTTGGAAATACAGGTTCGAATTTCGGAGTCCAAGAGACTCGCACCCGTACGAAATGCCCGTATTACGGGCGATCTCGCGCCTTCGATCAGATGACAAGCAGAGACCGGACTGGCTGGCTGGGGCGGGAGGATTCGAACTGCCGAATTACCATTTCAAAAAGCACCTTTGAAACTGCGCGAGAAATCAGGGCGATTCAGCCCAAATTGGGCTCCGGAGATTAGATCGCGAAGGAGTTGCAGGACCTTAACCCTACACCCTCTGTCGAATCTCTTCGCAATGGCTTCGCGGAACGAACAAACAAGGTCTCTTGGGCACCCGTCATTCCATCGGGAACGGGACTGGTTGACTGATTTGAAGTCACGCAGTGCAGATCGAACCCAGTCTCCGCCGATCATTTCCTGAATTCGGGAACACTGAGGGTTTAGCTCCCGACCTTGGTCCGCTTTGTACCAAGAGCCGCCATTGCATCCTTGTTGCCACCAATTTGAATAATTCATCCCAGTCTAGGTACAAGCACCTCGCGCGATATCATGTTAGTCCGGAACCCCGGCTTTGCGCATTCCCTCCAGGAAATGCGCCATCGTATTGTTAGTATACGGCACTGATTCCTTAATCCACGAGACTGAAATGTCCGGCTGCAATTTACGCAGCGTTGCCATTGCCACTTTCGCCTCGTCGATACGCCCCGATTGAGCCAAGCTCGCGCATAACATGCGATGTCCGAGCATGATATCGGGACGCTGTTGCAGTGCCTGTTGAATTGATTTTACGGCCTCGTCATACCTTCCCGCCATGTAGTGAGCCGCCGCAAAACTGGAAAAGAAAAAACAGTTTAAAGGATCACGCGGACTGATGCGGATCGCCTGGTTCGCATGAATGATGGCCTCGTCAGACCGCCCGTCGAAAGCCATTGCCCACGCGACGTAGCCGTGAGCTGCCGCAAAATTGGGGTTCAAATCGAGTGCGACACGAAACAGCCGGATCGCCTCATCAGTTTGCCGTGCTGTGAATGCAAGATAGCCGAGCGCCAGATAAGCCCAGGGATCATTCTCGTCGAGTTCGGCGGCCCGGCGAGCAAGTTGCGTGGCGTCCGCGCGATCTGCCTTGGACGACACCCATCCCATATGGGCCGAGACCGAGAGGGCAAAGGCAAGCATGCTGTGTGCAGGCGCATAGTTCGGGTAGCGATCGACCGCCTGTCGCAACATACCGATGGCAATTTCATTCTCGTTCGCGGTCAGTTTCCAGTAGTGTGACAGCGCCCGCGCGACCAAATCCCATGCATCCAGATCGCTGATCGATCGCGTTTCCGCGCGCAATCCCTCCGCTGCCAACAGCTTCGGCTCGATGGCCCCGGTAACGCTCGCTGTTATCTCGTCTTGTAGCGCGAAGATGTCGGTGAGTTCGCGGTCATAGCGTTCCGCCCAAATATGATTGCCAGTGCTTGCGTCGAGCAGTTGGGTGCTGATGCGCAGGCGTTGTCCGCTTTTGCGCACGCTTCCTTCCAGAATGTACCGCACACCGAGATCGCGGCCCACCTGCTTCACGTCAACCGCCTGGCCCTTGTAAACGAAAGTGGAATTGCGAGCGATGACGAAGAACCAGCGCAAGCGTGACAAAGCGCTGATGATATCCTCACTGATCCCGTCGCTGAAATATTCCTGTTCCGGATCGCCGGACATATTGGTGAAGGGCAGAACCGCAATTGAGGGCTTGTCCGGCAACTTGGGCGGCGCAGCGCTTAGTGCTGGGGGCGTGGTGTCGGTGGTTGCGAGCGAGCTCTGATCGCCACAGACATCGCCGATGAAACGGATGCCCTTACGGGCAATGGTACGAATCAGCCGCTGGTGATCGCCGCTATCGCCGATGGCCTGACGGGCGGCGGTAATGCGGCTGGTGAGCGTGGAATCCGAGACATTACGGCCATGCCACACATGCTCAATTAGGTCGTCTTTACTGACCACCCGTTCACGATTGCGGATGACGTATTGCAGTAGGTCGAGAACCTGCGGCTCGACATCGACCAGCTCCGTCCCCCGTCGCAATTCCTGACGATTCACATCGAGGAAATAGTCTTCGAACTGGTAGATCAACCGGATGGCTCCCAAGAAAACAGACCCTTGATAGCATTCTAAGGAATAAATCGGGACAAATGCAGCGATAAATCGGGTGTTCCGCAAGGACCCCGCCGTGTGCCGGTGGCATGGATAGGCTTCATTTCAAGGAGGAGCTCATGACCACGCAAATCGCCAATATCGCAACACCCGCCCAAATTCTCGAGCCGCACGAGGACACCATGGAATCGAACCCGTTCCGTTTGGGCGTTCTGGGGACGCTCCTGGCCATTCTATTCACTGTCCTGTTTGCCGCGGTCGTTGTCTACGATTTCATGACGTTGCAAATCGGAAGCCCCTTATGAATTTGGAGGGACGGAGGCAGGTCTTTCTCTGAAGAAAGTGGGAGAATTTCCAATGAACGCCTTGCTGACAGCAATCGTGATGTGGCTTTCGACCAATTTCGATCTCCCGCCGTCCTACGACCCACCGCGCGTAGAATTTGTGCACGCGACGAGAATCGCAGTTCTACGTTACAAGGGCCTCCTGCCGAATCGGCGCCCGGAGATTGCACTCATCAACGATCAGGCGTCGCCGCCGGCTCAACGGGAGGTCGTGGCCGTTTATCACGACGCAACGCGAACTATTTACTTACCCGACGGGTGGACCGGCCGCACTCCGGCGGAATTGTCCGTGCTCGTTCATGAGGTGGTTCATCACCTCCAGAGCTTGGCCAGGATCAAATATGAATGTCCACAAGCCGGGGAAAAGCTCGCCTACGCAGCACAGGAAAAATGGCTCGGCTTGTTTGGACGTGATCTTGCGAGAGACTTTGAAGTCGATCCGTTTACTTTACTTGTGAGCACACGCTGCATTCATTGAATGGATACACGGAGGAAATCCGTATGGAAGCTAGAAATCTCGCAAGCGAAGATAAACGCAATCCGGTCGCCGTGAAGATCGCCATTGCCACACTCCTCTCCAAGTTTGGCAATAAGGTAGTGACCTCTGAGGCGGTGCGACGCCAGCACGCCCACACTGAAACTTGGTATGCAAACGAGCCGCCTGATGCCGTCGTCTATGTTGCGTCCACGGAAGATGTACAGGGAGTGGTTTCGGTTTGTGCTGAACATCGCGTACCGATCATCCCGTTTGGGAGTGGCACCTCTTTTGAAGGTCACGTTAATGCGCCTTTTGGCGGAATTTCGATTGATCTCATGGGAATGGACAGAGTCATCGCCGTCCATCCGGAAGATCTAGATTGTGTCATCCAGCCAGGCGTCACCCGAAAACAACTCAACGAGTATTTGCGCGATCAAGGCTTGTTCTTCCCGGTTGACCCCGGCTCCAACGCCTCACTCGGTGGCATGGTGGCAACGCGCGCCTCGGGCACGACGGCTATCCGTTATGGCACGATGAAAGACAACGTGCTCGCTCTCAAGGTCGTCCTTCCTAGTGGCGAAGTGATAACGACCTCACGGCGCGCGCGAAAATCCTCCGCGGGCTATGATCTGACGCGACTCTTCGTCGGCTCGGAGGGCACGCTCGGCGTCATTACTGAAATCACCCTCAAGCTCCATGGGATTCCGGAGGCAGTCTCAAGCGGCGTATGTGCATTTCCAACGATTGCGGACGCCTGCAACGCGGCCATCACTACCATTCAGTCCGGCATTCCGGTCGCACGGATTGAGCTTCTTGATGAAGTGCAGGTGCGCGCTTGCTATTCATATTCCAAGCTCAAGCTGCCGGAAATGCCGTTGCTTTTTCTAGAATTTAATGGCAGCGCCCCTAGTGTTGCCGAACAATCGCGGCGTTTTGGTGAAATTGCCAACGAGCACAGTGGCGGTTCCTTCGAGTGGGCGACCAAACCTGAGGATCGCACGAGGCTATGGCAGGCAAGACACGATGTCTTTCATGCCATCAAAGCGCTACGCCCTGGCGCCGAACCGGTCGTGACCGACGTCTGCTTGCCTATTTCACGACTTGCTGAATGTGTCAGCGAGACGAAGCGCGACATCGAAGATAGTGGCCTCACCGCTCCGCTTTTCGGCCACGTCGGCGATGGCAACTTCCACACAGTGCCGCTGGTAATGATAAAGGATAAGGGAGAGGTCGCTCGCGCAGAGGCTTTCATCGATCGCCTGGTCAAGCGCTCCCTGACTATGGAAGGAACTTGTAGCGGAGAGCACGGGATTGGTCAGGGCAAGATGAAATATCTTGAAGCTGAGTATGGTTCCGCTGCGATTGATGTGATGTGCGCCATTAAAATTGCACTCGACCCGCAAGGCATAATGAATCCGGGGAAAATCGTGCCGCGCAGATGACTGCACGCGTACAATGGGCGCGTTGATGGACGGATGTCTGTTAAGGTCAAAAGCGGACTTACGAAATCCGCGCACAACTATCATTCGATCAAAAATTTTAGACTATCGCGACTGCCATCCCGACCACGCAGTAGTATCGAACCGAATCTCCGATTCGTGACTCCGAAAAACGGGAATTTCCTAAGAGTCCGCCAGAGACCGGACCGCAAATTTGGGAATATACGTTCGAATTTGGGAGTCCGAGAGGCTCGCGGCCGTACGAAATGCCCCGTATTTGCGGGCGTTCTGGCGCCTCCGATCGGATCATAGACAGAGACTGGACTGGCTGGCTGGGGTGCCAGGATTCGAATCGCCGGTTGGCCAATTTTCTTACCGATTTGGGGGCACCGAACGCCGGCGAGAGCACGATCATTCGATGCTCCGGTGCGCCCGAAACCAGCAACAACATTAGCCAGAAAGGACTGGCCTTCCAGCGGCAACAGAGCGGTACTGTGGCCATTCCGAGCGAGGGGCTAGCTTCGGGAACCTGCCCCGCCGGCCTGAGGGCCGAGGTGGGGCTTCGGGGGTGGCGGCGCAATGCCGCCAGAACCCGAATGGAGAGCCCGATGCGCAAGGCTACACACAAGCTGATGCCAGAGAATTTGGCGGCACGAACGATTGCCACCCGGTCGTCACAACCTGCCAAAGCAACGTCCAAGAACACCCGAAAGGAAAAGGGTGAGCGGAGCTCAAAGCAAACGCACGTGCTTTCGATGCTGCGAACTCCTGCAGGGGCCACCATCGCTGCGATCATGAAGGCGACCGGCTGGCAGCAGCACTCTGTGCGCGGTTTTTTCGCGAGCGTTGTGCGAAAGAAGCTCCGACTGAAGCTCAGTTAGAAGAAGATCGACGGCAATCGAATCTACCGAATCATCGGCGCCAGCAGCGCTCGTTCTGGTGCTCGCCAGCCGAGCCGTCGTTCCGCTTGAGCGTCATGCCGCGCATGAAGATACGTTCAGCGCCGCGGCTGGATAGGGAGAAGCTCGACATCGAGATTGCGCGATTGCGAAGTCTCGATGTCGAGGAACTTCGAGCCAGATGGCACACAGTGTTCCGGCGGCGAGCACCACCTCACCTTCTTCGCCCTCTGCTGTGGCGCATTCTGGCGTATCGGCTTCAGGCCGATCATCTGGGCGACCTTGATGCCGAGACGTGCCGCCTGCTCGACCGTTCGGGCTCACCCGCCGAGGTTCAAAAACTTGCGGCAGACCTGAAGCGCCGCAAGACCGACCTCAGACTCGGTACAATGCTGGTCCGGGAATGGAACGATCAGCTGCACCGAGTCATGGTGTTCGCCGATGGCTTCGGTTGGAATAACAAGACTTACTCCAGCTTGTCCGAGGTCGCCTTCGCCATCACTGGCACGCGCTGGAACGGCCCTAGGTTTTTTGGTCTGCGGGACAGGCCGCCCAAGGACATTCAGTTATGAAGACTGATGCCGCCAAACCGGTTCGCTGTGCGATCTATACCCGTGTCTCGACAGACCAAGGACTGGACCAGGACTTCAATTCCCTCGATGCCCAGCGCGATGCCGCAGAGGCATACATTCGCAGCCAAGCCCACGCTGGGTGGATATTAGTCCGAACCCGATACGATGACGGTGGCTATTCTGGGGGCTCAACCGAGCGGCCCGCTCTGCAACGCCTGTTGAGCGACGTCGGAGAAAAAAAGGTCGGCGTGATTGTCGTCTACAAGGTTGACCGCCTGACCCGCTCGTTAGCTGATTTCGCCAAGCTCGTTGAGCTGTTTGACAACCAAGGCGTATCATTTGTGTCCGTTACGCAGCAGTTCAACACAACCACATCCATGGGTCGATTGACCTTGAACGTCCTGTTGTCGTTCGCGCAGTTTGAACGCGAGGTCACCTCTGAGCGTATCCGGGACAAGATCGCCGCCTCAAAACGCAAGGGCCTCTGGGTCGGGGGCATGGTGCCACTTGGGTACGAGGTCAAGAAACGAAAGGTCTTCCTGATCAAGAATGAGGCGGAGCGGGTCCGGACCATCTTCCGACGCTATTTGGAGCTGGGCAGCCTCAATCTGCTGATGGAAGATCTTCGAAAGCGCAAGATCTTCACCAAAGTGCGGCGCCTATCGAGCGGGCGGATTCTTGGCGGAAACCCTTTTACCCGTGGCTCGCTCGCCCAACTTCTTCGAAACCGGTTCTTCATTGGAGAAGTCGCCTACAAGGGTGAAATATTCCCTGGCGAGCAACCTACTCTCCTGGACCGGAAACTATTCGAGTCCGTTCAGGCGAAGCTCGATCAGCAGCGAACCAATCATTCGATCACAAGGTCACGATCCGAGTCGTTGCTGATGGGCTGTATCTTCGACGAACGCGGCAACCGAATGACCCCGAGCTTTACCCGCAAAAAGGGCAGACGATATCGTTATTATCTCTCGTCAGCGCTGATTCAAGGACGAACCAAACTTGCTGGTGTCGTCCGGCGCGTTCCAGCGCCGGAGATTGAAGCTGTCGTCCTGCAAGCTGTCCGCAAGCATCTCAATGATTCCAACTCAATCGCTGACAAAGATCTCGTTCATGACCATGTTGCTAGAGTTGAAGTTCAAACAGAACAGCTGGCGGTCGAACTGGTGAGGAAAGGCGATCAGGAGGTCGAAACGGACAATGTCGTTCTCTGCGTCCCCTGGAAAAAGACTGAAATAAAGCGGCACCGCGAGGTCATTGCCCCAGCATCTAATAGGCAGGATGTTCGCCCGATACGTTCTGAAACGCGCATCGTCCTCGTGACATCCATAGCCCGTGGCCGACGTTGGCTCGATGAGGTCATCACGGGGGCCGTTGCCGGTGTCGAGCAGATTGCCGCCCGAGAAAAATGCAGTGTCCGGCAAGTCAACATGACAATCTCGCTGGCATTCCTCGCACCCGAACTCGTAAAAGCGGCCATCGATGGCCGACTGCCGCGTGGCATCGGCATTGCTCGCCTGCGTGACGCACCGGCTGAATGGTCGCGCCAACACGCCATGCTCGGTCTGGCCTCCTAAGTTCAGGCCATATCCTTCCCCGTATCGAGCCGGCTGAAAGAAACGAGCCAGGAACGGCTTCCAAGAGGGCAGAGACAAAGGCCCGAATCCGCCTTCGACAACTTTGCCTATCGGTAGAGACCGCGCGGAGCCGATCCTCAACCCCACAATTGGCCCAGTGTTCGGCGCCTTCGTGACCGTGCCGGAGACTTTGAGAGCTGCGAGGACTGCGTGGTGGCGGACGCAGTCGCAGTCGAACCAGTCTCAACTCTTGAATTCCCTGCTATCAGGGAAAAGAACAGGGAAGTTTATAGATTTCACCGCTTTTTGAGATTTCTAAGCCTAACAGGCGAGCATATTCAAGGGTTTTGAACCAAATACCCTACGCGACAGAACAGGGAATTATTTCGATGGAGCAGGGAATTCTGAAGCAAGAACACGGAATATTACCAGCCATAGTTGAAACTATCGCCGAATGAAGTTTTCGATACACACAGGCCTCAGCCTGCCCGCAACGAGCGTCCGCTTTCAGTGTCGAAGACATGAACCCGTTGCGGATCGAATTTCACATGAACCCGGTCGCCCATATTGACGACCATATCCGCATGGATCTGAACGCTCATGCGCTTCTGGCCGGACAGATTGACCTCGACAAGCTTCTCGGAGCCAAGCAGCTCAACCAGCGAAATCGTTCCCGTCAGCGTGTCCGCGGCCGGCGTGCCTTCGAATATCAAGTCCTGCGGTCGCACACCCAGAATCGCCGCATGCGCCGGTTTCACCCCGCCCGGCAATGCCGGAAGCGGCAGTTTAGCATCTGCGAAAGTGAAGCGGCCCGCATCGATTGTTCCCGGCAGAAAATTCATCGGCGGGCTCCCGATAAAGCCCGCGACAAAAACATTCGCAGGCTGGCTGTATACCTCTGCTGGCGTGCCGAATTGCTGCACGACGCCCTGATGCATGACGGCAATCAGATCCGACATCGTCATCGCTTCCAGTTGATCATGGGTGACATAGATCGTGGTCGCATCGAGGTCGAGGTGGAAACGTCGAAGTTCTCCGCGCATAGTCACGCGCAGCTTAGCGTCGAGATTCGACAGCGGCTCGTCCATCAGGAATATATCGGGCTTGCGTACCATCGCACGGCCGAGCGCAACGCGCTGGCGCTGTCCGCCTGACAGCTGCGCCGGCTTGCGGTCCAGTAAATGGTCGATTTCGAGAATCCGGGCGACCCGCCCTACTGCCTCCTCGATGTCCGCCTTTGGCGTGCCCCGAACGCGCAGGCCATAGCCAAGATTCCTCCGCACGCTCATTTGCGGATAGAGCGCATAGGACTGGAACACCATGGCGATATTGCGATCCCGCGGCGCGAGCTTGTTCACCTCACGCTCGCCGAAGCGGATGCTGCCGGCCGTGATATCCTCAAGGCCCGCGATCATGCGCAAGAGCGTCGTCTTTCCGCAGCCGGACGGACCGAGCAACGTAACGAATTTGCGGCTGGGAAATACCAGATCGACGTCCTTCAGCACCTGAACGCTGCCGAACCGCTTGTTAATACGCGTTAAACTGACTTGCATTCTCTCGTTCTCTCGATGTCTTCAGCCCTTGACCGCGCCGGCGCCGAAGCCGGCCACGAGGTGGCGCTGGAGAGCCATGAACAAAATCGCCATCGGGAGGGTCATGAGTACGGATGCCGCCATCAGCAGCCCCCAATCGACATGCGTTCCCTCGAAGAACAGCATCACGCCGACGGTCAGCGTCAGGTTGTCGAGCGAATTGATGAAGACGCGCCCGAACAAATAATCGTTCCACGACACGATCATGGAAAAGATCGAGGCTGCGATGATGCCCGGCAGGGCTGTCGGCAGCACGATATTCACGAAAACCTGATAGCGCGACGCGCCGTCAATCAGCGCCGCTTCCTCGATCTCAATCGGAATCGAGCGCATGAAAGCCCACATCAGCCACATGCAGAATGGCAATGTGATGCAGACATAGCCGAAGATCAGGCTCCATAGGCTGTCGGTCAGGTCGAGCCGCACCATCATCAGGAACAGTGGGAACACGAAAATGATCGACGGCACCATGTAGCCGACCAGACTGAAATACGGTATCGCCGTGCGGCCCCAATAACGGAAGCGGGTCAGGCTATAAGCGGCCAGTGTCGAGACCACGATGCTGATGATAGTCGAGCCGATTGTGACGATCACGCTGTTCATGAACCAGCGCGTAAAAAACTGCGCCGGCGTCGGACCCGAGGGCTGGGCCGTCCCCCCGGATTGATAATATTGCTGTCGGCCAGTGAGCAAGGCCTCGTAATTTTCCAACGTCATCGCCTTGGGGATCAGGGTCGGCGGGATGGCGAAGATTTCTGATTTCGGCTTCAGCGATGTCGAAAGCGCCCAGATCAGCGGAAAGCAAACCACAAAGGTCACGCTGCACAACAGCACATAAAGTAGCACTTTCTTGACCGCTGGCCAGAATTCCACGCGCATGTCGGTCATTTCTCCTCGCTGCCGAAGCCGGCGATCCGCAGATACACGATGCTTCCAACGAGCAGCATGATCATCATGACGACGCCGGCCGCGGCCCCGACCCCGACCCTCAAATTCGCCATCGACTGCTCGAACGAATAGACCGCAAGATTGAACGTAGACGTTCCGGGTCCGCCTTTCGTCAACAGGTAGATTTCCTCGAACTTGTTAAAGGTCCAGATGGTGCGAAAGACGATGACAACGATCAGCACCTCGCGCAATTGCGGCAGCGTGACGTCGAGGAAGCGGCGGATCACGCCGGCGCCATCGACCTTGGCGGCATCGTAGAGTTCCAGAGGAACCGTCTGCAGCCGCGCCAGCACGCAGATCACAACGAAAGGCGTGTATTTCCATACATTGAGCATGATCGTCGACGCCATCGCCATGGTGGGCGTCGACAGCCAATAGACCGGCTCATTGATCAACCCGACCCAAAGCAGGAAATGGTTCACGACGCCGATCTCCGGATTGAAAATCCAGCGCCAGATCAGTGCGATCACCACGGTCGGCACGATGTAGGGAAAAAGCAGAAGGCCCCGGAAGAAAGCCATTCCAAACAGCGCGCGATGCAGGAGAAGCGCAATGCTGACGCCGAAGACCGTCTGGAACACGATGGACAACAACGTCCATATCGTTGCCTGCCGGAAGGAATCCCAGAACAGCGGATCGGAGAATACGAATTCGAAATTGGCAAGGCCGACGAAAGACGTCAGATCGGGTCGGAGAGGATTGTAGCTGAAGAACGACATCCGAACCGCTTCCGCGATCGGATAAACCATGAAAACGAGCGCCGTCACCACGAATGGTGCGATGAAGACCAATCCGACAAAACGATCCGACGAAAGAAAATTCAGACGAGACATTAACCCGATCCAGAAGATGGCCGAGCAGCCGAAGCTGCCCGGCCAAGCCGTTCATCCGAGTAGCCGGATATTTTCCTTGCGGATCGCCTCCAGTTCGCGAGCACCCCACTTCGCCGCATCGGCCGGAGACATGTTGTCGATCACCACCTTCTGCACGGTCTGTGCAAGAACCGACCGGCCATGAACGTAACCGGCAAACGGATTCACTCCTTGCAAGAGCTCGTTCGCGGTGCTGCTCGAATTGGCCAGTGAGGTCTTGTAATAGGTATCCACCGTCTTCTGCTTGGCTTTATAGATCGGGTGGTCCTTCAGTTCCGCCGAGTCCGCCACGTCCTTATAGGTCGGCCCGACATTCGGTACGAGCGAATGGCAGTACTTCACGAGCCATTCCTTGCTGGTTTGCTGATAGACGAGGGCCTGCTTCACTTCTTCGATGAAAGCATTGTTCTGCGCGGGAATGCACCAACCCTGGAAGTCGTTCCAGTTGCTCCGCCGGCCGGTCTTGGGATGCCGCGCATGGTTGAACGCCTCAGTGGCTTCAAAAACCGGCTTGGCTTCTTCCGCGGCACGTCCAAGCGTGCGGCCCCAGTAGAAGCTCATTGCAGTCTGGCCAGTGACATGGGCGTCGACCACTTGCAGGAAACTGTATTCCACCGCGCCTTTCGGCATATAGGGGAGCATTTCCTTCACGAAGGTCAGCGCTTCCACGGTCTGCGGGCTGTCGAACACCACCTGGAACTTGTTCGCCTGATCGTACATCCGGCCACCGGCGGAATGCAGCAACGCCGCGAAGTGATAGTCGGTGCAGAGATTGCGGCCGAGCGCCATGCAGAAGCCGGCCATTTTCTTCTTCTCCGAAATCGTCTTGGCGGCGTTCAGAAGATCGTTCCAATCCCAGGTGTCGGGATCCTTCAGGCCGAGTTCCTTGATGATGTCCATGCGCACAAGCAGCAGGT
>CAMDXM010000121.1 GCA_945878025.1 Pseudorhodoplanes sinuspersici
ACGTCGAGTGCCGCGAGCGGGCCCTCGCGCATATAGTCGCTGAAATCCTTGGCGGCGAGCCGCGCGTCCGGGTTGACCCATGAGATGACGAAGACCGTCAGGCCCTGGTCGACGCACCATTTGATGAAGGATTTTTCGGGCGTCAGATCGAGCACATAGAATTTGTTGATCCATGGCGGCACGATCAGAAGCGGCGTCTTCAAAACCGTTTCGGTCGCGGGCGCGTATTGGATGAGCTGGATCAGATCGTTCTGGAACACCACCTTGCCGGGCGTGGTCGCGAGATTGCGGCCGACCTCGAACATTCTCGGATCGGACTGGCGGATATTGAAGTTACCCTTCGCGTCGATGTCGTCCTTGAGCATCGACATGCCGCGCACGAGGTTCTCGGCGTTGGACGACATTGTCTCGCGCAGCAATTCGGGATTGGTCAGGACGAAATTCGACGGTGAAATCGCGTTGGCGATCTGCCGCACGTAGAACTCGGCCTTGTGCCGGGTATGCGGATCGAGGTCCTTGGCATTCGTCACGAGATGGTCGGCCCATTGCGCGCTCAGCAGATAGGCCTGTTTGACGAAATCGAAGAACTGGTTCGACGACCATTCCGGATCGGCGAAGCGCCGGTCGCGCGGATCGGGTTTGGCCACCGGGTCCTGCGGCTCGCCGGCAAGCCGCTTCACGGCCGAGCCCCAGAGATCGAGATAGGCGCGGCCGAGGCTCGACTGCAATTCGATCGCCCGGGACGGGTCGGTGAGCCAGTATTCCGCGACCTTGCCGAGCGTCTTCACCGCGTCGGCGACCTCGTCCGACATTTCGGTCTTGGCTTCGCCCTCTTCGCGCGGCTTCAGATAGGCGGCCAGCGCCTTGCCGCCCGCCTCGAAAAGCCGAGCCAGGTTGTTGGCGAACAGCTCGATATTGACGGGCTCTTCCGCCGTAACCGGTTTGTCCGGAGCCTTGTTCATGGTCTCAAAACTCGAACGCTTCCCGCAAACAAACATAGCAGCCGCAACAACCAGACGAGCAAGAAAGCGGCCACTATCCCGAAAGTTCGTTATTGGGAGCGTTAACCGCCCTCTATACCGGTTCTTGCTTTGGACATATTACCGGGATAGCCGGACAAATACTCCCTCTGGATAAAGACCTGATGTCGCGACCTTGTTCGAGCGCGTCCTAAGTGAAACAGACGGCGAAACCGCTCTTTTTACCCTGCCGCTGGCCCTGGCGTTGCCTGATGCTTGCCGCCGGGGCCTTGGCGCTTGCCGGCTGTTCGTCAAATCTCAACGGCCTTGGCGATCAGACCCCCACGGGCGGCGCTTCCGTTGTGAGCCAGGCGCGGGGAGAGGCTCCGAACACGCCGCCACCGGCCTTTCCCGCCGTGCATGACATCCCGCCGCCCCGGGACAGCACAATCCTGACCGATTATGAGCAGAAGAAGCTCGAAAACGATCTGGCCGCTGCCCGCCGCAAGGTCGCTCCGGGCGCCGACAAGCCGGCGGCCAAGCCCGCCGCAGCGCAAAAGACTGGCAACAAACGGGACCCGTGATAAAAGTCCTCCCCGAGCGGGCCTGACTCGACTGGAAGTGAATTCCCGCAAAAAGAGCCTTGGTATCATGGAAGAATTTCATCGCATTCGCCGCTTGCCGCCCTATGTGTTCGAGCAGGTCAACCGCGCCAAGGCCGCGGCACGCAATGCAGGCGCCGATATCGTCGATCTCGGCATGGGCAATCCCGATCTGCCCGCGCCGGCGCATGTCATCGACAAGCTGAAAGAGACGCTCGGCAAGCCGCGCACCGACCGCTATTCCTCCTCCAAGGGCGTGCCCGGATTGCGCCGCGCGCAGGCGGCTTATTATGCGCGCCGCTTCGGCGTGAAGCTCAATCCCGAAACGCAGATCGTCACGACCCTGGGATCCAAGGAAGGCTTCGCCAATGTCGCGCAGGCGATCACCGCGCCCGGCGACGTCGTGCTCGTCCCCAATCCGAGCTATCCGATCCACGCCTTCGGCTTCCTGATGGCCGGCGGGGTGATCCGCTCGGTGCCGTCGGACCCCACGCCGCAATTTTTCGAGACGCTCGAACGCGCGGTGGTGCATTCGATTCCGAAGCCGATCGCGGTCGTGGTCTGCTATCCGGCCAATCCGACCGCGTATGTCGCCGATCTCGATTTTTATCGCGACCTCGTGGCCTTCGCGAAGAAACACGGTCTCCTGGTGCTGTCCGATCTCGCCTATGCCGAAGTCTATTTCGACAACAACCCGCCGCCATCGATTCTGCAGGTGCCGGGCGCGAACGATGTTGCGGTCGAGTTCACTTCGATGTCGAAGACCTATTCGATGCCGGGCTGGCGCATCGGATTCGCAGTCGGCAACGAGCGCGTCATCGCCGCGCTGACGCGCGTGAAATCCTATCTCGATTACGGCGCGTTCACGCCGGTGCAGGTCGCGGCCACCGCCGCGCTCAACGGCCCCGACGATTGCATCCGCGAGATGCGCGACACCTATCGCAAGCGCCGCGACGCCATGGTCGAGAGTTTCGGCCGCGCCGGCTGGCAGGTCCCCGCCCCAACGGCGTCGATGTTCGCCTGGGCGCCGATCCCGGACGTTTTCAAGCCGCTCGGCAGCGTGGAATTCTCCAAGCTCCTGGTCGAGAAGGCGGAAGTCGCGGTTGCGCCGGGCATCGGCTTCGGCGAGCACGGCGACGATCACGTTCGTATTGCCCTCGTCGAAAACGAGCAGCGCATCCGCCAGGCCGCGCGCAACATCCGCCGTTTTCTCGAAAGCGGCGCGCAAACCCTGCACAACGTCGTTCCTCTCGCCACGCGCCGCTAACACGGCGCTCGCCTTTTTCGGATTTTTGAATGGTTGCGCCGCTTAGAGTGGGTCTCGCCGGCTTGGGCAATGTCGGCGCGGCCGTGATCCGGCTGATCGAGACCGAGCAGCTGTCCATCGTGGCGCGCTGCGGGCGGCCGATCGAGGTCGTCGCCGTGAGTGCGCGATCCAGGGACAAGGATCGCGGCGTAAGCCTTAAGAAATTCCGCTGGCATGACGACCCGCTTGGTCTCGCGCGCGACCCGGATATCGACGTCTTTGTCGAACTGATGGGCGGCGAGGGCGATCCTGCCAAATCCGCCATCGAAGCGGCGCTCGCGGCGAAAAAATCCGTGGTGACCGCGAACAAGGCGTTGCTGGCGCGTCATGGCGTGGCGCTCGCAATGCTGGCGGAGAAGAACGGCGTCGCGGTGAATTTCGAGGCCGCGATCGCGGGCGCAATTCCCGTGGTGAAGACGTTGCGCGAGGGTCTCGCCGGAAATTCCTTCGCCCGCGTCTACGGAATTCTCAACGGCACCTGCAATTACATCCTGACACGGATGGAGCAGGACGATCTGTCCTTCGCCGATTGCCTGAAAGACGCGCAGCGCCTCGGCTATGCCGAAGCGGACCCGACCTTCGATATCGAAGGGCACGATACCGCGCAGAAGCTGTCGATCCTGGCGAGCCTTGCCTTCGGGACCAGGGTCGATCCCGACGCGGTCTATGTCGAGGGCATTTCATCGATTGCGCCCGCCGATCTCGAAGCCGCGGACGAGCTCGGCTATCGCGTGAAGCTTCTCGGCGTCGCCGTGAAAACGCCGCAGGGCATCGAGCAGCGCGTGCATCCCACCATGGTGCCGAAGGATTCCGCGATTGCGCAGGTCATGGGCGTCACCAATGCAGTGACCATCGATGTCGACGGCTTTTCGCCGATCACATTGGTCGGTCCGGGCGCGGGCGGTGCGGCGACCGCGTCCGCCGTTGTCGCCGACATTGTGGACATCGCGCGCGGTCACCGGCTGCCGGTCTTCGGGCGGCCCGCGGCGCAGCTCACGGAAGCGGGCCGTGCGCCGATGCAGCGCCATGAGGGCGGCTATTACATCCGCCTGCTGGCTGTGGATAAGCCCGGCACGGCTGCGACAATTGCGACCAGGCTCGCCGAGCAGCAGATATCGCTTGAATCCATTGTGCAGCGCCACCGCGGCGGCGCACCGTCCGGCGGTTCCGACGCCAAATCGCCGGCGGGACCGGTTCCTGTCATCCTGATTACATATGCCACGACCGAGGATGCGGTGCGCCGCGCGCTCGACGCGGTCAAGGCCGACAAGGTGATTTCCGGCGAACCGCAATTGATCCGCATCGAAAAAAACCGATAGAAGAATAAAGAAACCGATAGGGGAACGTCCGATGTCGTCGTCGATCACCATCCAGCCGCATCTCGCGCTCGAGCGCATCCTGTCGCTCGAGATCGTGCGCGTGACGGAGCGCGCCGCGGTGTCGGCGGCGCGGCTGCGCGGTCATGGCAAGGAAAAAGCGTCCGATCAGGCCGCGGTCGACGCCATGCGGCGCGAGCTCAACAAGCTGCCGATCGACGGAACGGTGGTGATCGGCGAGGGCGAGCTGGATGAAGCGCCGATGCTGTTCATCGGCGAGAAGGTCGGCACCAAAAAGGGGCCGAAGGTCGATATCGCGGTCGATCCGCTCGAAGGCACGACGTTGTGCGCCAAGAACATGCCGGGCGCGATTGCGACCATGGCGATGGCCGAAGACGGCACGCTGTTGAATGCGCCGGACGTTTATATGGAGAAGATCGCAATCGGGCCGGGCTACCCGAAAGGCGTTGTCGAATTGGACGCGCCGTCGGAGACGAATATCCGCAATCTCGCCAAGGCCAAGGGCGTGAAACCGGAGGAGATCACGGCCTGCATTCTCGACCGGCCGCGTCACGCCGAACTGATCGCGGGGGTTCGCAAGGCGGGCGGCGCGGTGCGGCTGATCTCGGATGGCGATGTCGCCGGCGTGATCGATGTCGCGGATTCGGAGGCGACCGGCACCGACATCTATCTCGGCATCGGCGGCGCGCCCGAAGGCGTGCTGGCGGCCGCGGCCTTGCGTTGCATCGGAGGGCAGATGCAATGCCGCCTGCAACTCGACACCGAGGAGCGCCGCACGCGCGCGCAAACGATGGGCATCAAGGATCCGCGCAAGATCTATTTGATCGAGGACATGGTGAAAGGCGACTGCCTGTTCGCCGCGACCGGCGTGACGACCGGAGGGTTTCTGCGCGGCGTCAAATTCGGCAAGGACGTGATCGAGACCGAGACGGTGGTGATGCGTTCGGTGACCGGAACGGTGCGCTACATCCGTGCGCAACACCGTCAGCTCGACAAATTTTTTCTCGATTGAGACCATTGCCATGACGGCGCATGATCTCGTCATCCGCCCGGTCGGGCCGGACGAGCGCGCTGCATGGGAGCCGCTCTGGAACGGCTATCTGACATTCTATGAATCGCCGGTGACGAAAGAGGTCAGCGACGTTCTCTGGAAACGCCTGCACGATCCGGCCGAGCCGATGCATCTCCTTGGCGCGTATCGGGACGGACGTCTGATCGGCATCGCGCAATATCTTTTCCATCGCTCGTGCTGGACGATCGGGGATTATTGCTATTTGCAGGATCTGTTCGTCGCGCCGGATGTGCGCGGCGGCGGGGCGGGCCGCGCGCTGATCGCGGCGGTCGAAAGCGAAGCGCGCAAGGCCGGCGCGAGCCGGATCCACTGGCTGACCAAGGAAGACAATCGTTCCGCGCGTGCGCTCTACGACACGATGGCGGATCGCTCCGGTTTCATCCAGTATCGCAAGCTGTTCTGAGAATACGACACCGGAGATTGCTTTGGCGAATGGGCCGAAGGCGCCAACACGCCTCTTTCTCGGCGTGGAGAAATCCGCGAGCGGCCGCGCCTGGCGCGACCGGCTGGACGAGCGCGGCTCCGCGCGCGCGCTTGCGATCGCCCAACGAAGCAACGCGCCGGAATTGCTGGCGCGCATATTGGCCGGGCGCGGCGTCGAGCCCGACGCGGTCGAGGCCTATCTCGATCCGACCGTGAAGGCGCTGTTGCCCGATCCGGATGTGCTGACCGCGATGCCGCAGGCGGCGCAACGCATCGCGGACGCCGTGGAGAACGGCGAGAATGTCGCGATCTTCGGCGATTACGACGTGGACGGCGCGACATCCTCGGCCTTGCTCGCGCGGTACCTCCGCCATTGCGGGTTGTCGCCGATGATCCACATCCCGGACCGGCTGTTCGAGGGATATGGGCCCAATGCCGAAGCGATCAAAGGGCTCGCCGAAAAAGGCGCAACCTTGCTCGTGACCGTCGATTGCGGGACCACGAGCTTCGAGCCGCTCGAAGAAGCGCGCAAGCTTGGCCTCGATGTGGTGGTGATCGACCATCATCAATGCGATGCGCAATTGCCGGACGTACTCGCGCTGGTCAATCCGAACCGGCCCGACGATCTCTCCCATCTCAATCATCTCGCCGCGGTGGGGCTCGTCTTTGTCACCCTCGTTGCCGTGAATCGCGAATTGCGCCGCCGCAATTTCTGGAGCGGCGGGCGCAGCGAGCCCGATCTTCTGTCCTGGCTCGATCTGGTCGCGCTCGGCACGGTCGCCGACGTGGTGCCGCTCATTGGTCTTAACCGCGCTTTCGTGAGCAAGGGGCTGATTGCGATGCGCCGGCGCGAGAATGTGGGTCTCACCGCGCTGATGGACGCGTCGCGGCTCGACGGCCCGCCGGAACCGTTCCATCTCGGCTTCCTGCTGGGTCCGCGCATCAACGCGGGCGGGCGCATCGGCCGCGCCGATCTCGGCGCGACCTTGCTGATGCAGGACGATTCCATCGAGGCGTCACGCATCGCCGCCGAACTCGACCGCCTCAACCGCGAACGGCAGGCGCTTGAACAGGTCATGCTCGCTCAGGCGGAAGCCGAGGCGTTCGCCGCGCTCGGCATGGAAGAGAAGGGCGCGGTCGTCGTCACCGCCGCCGAAGGCTGGCATCCCGGCGTGGTGGGGCTGATCGCGGCGCGGCTGAAGGAGCGTTTCGGCCGGCCGGCTTTTGCGATTGCCATTGAACCCGGCGGCGTCGGCACCGGATCGGGCCGCTCCATCGCGGGCGTCGATCTCGGCAAGGCGGTGCGGCAAGCGGTCGCCGACGGGCTTCTGGTCAAGGGTGGCGGCCACGCGATGGCGGCGGGCGTCACGATTGCGAAAGGTGCGCTCGCGCCGTTCCGTGCGTTTCTCGAAGACGCGCTGAAGGAGAATGTCGAGATCGCGCGGCGCGAGGATTCGCTGCTGATCGACGGCGCGGTGACAGCGGCGGGCGCCAATAGCGACCTCACTTCAATTGTCGCGCGCGCCGGACCCTATGGCGCCGGCAATCCGGAGCCGGTCTTTGCGATCCCCGGCCACACGCTCGCCTTCGCCGACGAGGTCGGCACTGGCCATGTCCGTGCGCGCCTGAAAGCGCCCGATGGCGCGATGCTCAACGCGATTGCGTTTCGCGCGATGAACAAGCCGCTCGGACAGGCCTTGCTGCAGAACCGGGGGCAGGCGATCCATGTCGCCGGCACATTGTCGGTGGACCGCTGGCAGGGCGCCGAGCGCGTGCAGCTTCGCATCATCGATGCCGCGCCGGTGCCGCGCTAGTCCGAAAGTCGAGGCCGGTATTGCGGCGCTATTGCTCATCGTTCTCCGCAAAAATCCCATCAATATCCTGCCGTCCATCCAACACGCGGACGACTTCTGGACGTCCATCTATGACTCGATAGAAAATCACATGTGGACTGACCGCTATCGAGCGAAGACTGAGATGAATGTCGTTCCGAGACCGTCCCGCAAGGGGGGTGATCTTCAATCAAAGTGACAGCTTTGCCGATCTCGCGGAGTACCCGGTTGGCCGTTTCCGCCCCGGCGATGGGTGCGTAATAATCCCAAATCCCGTCGAGGTCGATAAGCGCTTCCGGCGACCAGAGAGCTGGTAGTCTAGGAACCGGCACGTTTCGTGTTCTTCCGCCGGATAACGTCCTCGATGTTCAACTCTCGGCCTTGGCCCGCATCGAGCGAACGAATGCCCTTGTCGATCTCGCTGCGGAGTTGGCGAAGCTTTTCCACGTGGGACAGCAGCTTGCGGCCGATCTGTTCCTGATCCGCGTCCGACAGGTTTGAGATTTCTGCAATAGCTTGTTCGAGAGTCTTCACCATACCGGCAGCATATCACACCTGGGACGACCGGTCACGTCGCACCGGTCGGGAAGGATCGACGGCGCTCTAAAGCTTGAAGCTCTCCAGCGTCGTCGGATGGAATAGTTCGTCCACCGCGACGAGACGCGATGACAAGCCTTGCGCATGATGATGGCGCAGGAAGGTTTCCAGCATCTTGCGGTTGGCGGCGACGCCATACGACCAGAAATCCTTGCCCATCAATTCACGCGCGGCTTTCAATTGTTCTTCGACGAAGGGTAGCGTCACTTTCGTGGCTGACGTGTCGCTCAAATGCACGAGCGCCGCCGCCTTGGCCTGTTCGAACGCCTTGGTGACCGCGACCGGAAGCCAGGGGTGTTTCTCGACCAGCGTGCGTTTCACGCCGACAATATGCATCGCGGGAAAAATGCCGGTGCGCTTGTAATAGTCCTTGGCGGCGGCAGTCGGATCGGGAAACAGCCAGCCGATATTGGGACTGCCTTCGGCGACCGAGGGCGGGCGCGGGGCGATGAAGCCGTCGATCTCGCCCGCCGCCAGCATGCCGGAAATGGTTTTTCCCTCCGGCGCGTTTTCCAGTTTCACGTCCGGCGGCAGATTGAGCCTGATCTTCTCAGGCCGTCCCGGTTCCTCGATGCCGCCGCGCACCCATGTGACGTCGGAGGGTTTCACGCCGTAATCGTCCTGCAGGATCGCGCGCGCCCAGACATTCGCGGTCAATTGATATTCCGGCAGGCCGATCCTCTTTCCCTTGAGGTCTTCCGGCTTCTTGATGCGGTCGGTGCGCACATAGATCGCGGTGTGGCGGAAGGCGCGCGAGAGAAAAATCGGGATCCCGACATAGGAGCAATCGTTCTGCGCGGTCTTCACCGTGAAGCTCGACAGCGACAATTCGCTGATATCGAATTCGGCCGAGCGGAAGGCGCGGAAAAAGATTTCCTCCGGCGAAAGCGTCATGAATACGGGATCGACGCCGTCGATCCGCACCGCGCCGTCGATCAGCGGGCGGGTGCGGTCATAGTCGCCGATCGCGACCGACAGATTGAGTTTGCTCATCTTGCTCTTGCGCTTTGCTACTTCGCCGCCGGCTTCAGCCGGATGTGGATGTTCTTTTCCTGCGTGAAGCTCATCAATTCCTCGAAACATTCCTCGCGCCCGATGCCGGATTGCTTGAAGCCGCCGAACGGCGCGCCGAGGAAATGCCTGGCCACCTCGTTGATCCAGACATAGCCGGCCTCGACATTCATGGCCATGCGGTGCGCGGTGTTGAGGTCGTTGGTCCAGATCGAACAGGTGAGGCCGTATTCCACGGCGTTCACCTCGGCCAGCATATCGGCCTCGTCCTTCCATTTGAAGATCGCGAGCACGGGGCCGAAAATCTCCTCGCGCGCGATGCGCATTTTCGAGGTCATTCCCGCGAACACGGTCGGCTCGATATAGAAGCCCTTGGCGAGATTCGGGTCGGACGGGGATTTTCCGCCGTTCACAAGCGTCGCGCCTTCGCTCTTTGCGGATTCGATATAGCTCATCACGCGGTCGAATTGCGTCTTCGAAATGATCGCGCCCATTGTCGTTGCCGGATCGGTCGGGATGCCCGGCTTGAAATGCGCGATTTTCGCTTTCACGCGCTCGATCACCGCGTCGTGGATTTTCTCATGGATGAAGGCGCGGCTGGTCGAGCCGCAGGATTGCCCGCACCAGGTGAAATTCATGCCGCCGATCACGCCGGCCGCGACGTCGTCGGGATCGGCATCGGCATAGGCGATCAGCGCATTCTTGCCGCCGAGTTCGAGCATCACGGGCTTCACCGTCTCGGAGGCCGCGCGCATCACCGCGCGCCCGGTCGGCACCGAGCCGATCAGCGCCACCTTTGCGATTTGCGGATGTGAGGCGAGCATCTGGCCGACTTCCTTGCCGCCGGGAACGACATTGAACACGCCGGGCGGCAGGAGGCCGTCGCATAATTCGGCGAGGCGCAGCGAGGAGAGCGGCGATTGTTCCGGCGGCTTCACCACCACCGTGTTGCCGGCGGCGAGGGGCGCCGCGGATTTTCCCGCGCAGAACATGAACGGATGATTGAACGGGATGATGCGCCCGACCACGCCCATCGGCTCGCGCACGGAGAAATTCACGACATCCGGTCCCATCGGGATGCTGGCGCCCTTCATTTCGGTCACGAGGCCTGCGAAGAAATCGAGCTGCGCCGCCGCGATCATGGCGTCGCTCACCATCTCGCGCACAGGGTTCCCGCAATCGGCGGCGTCGATCATCGCAAGCTCGCCGGCATTGTCGCGCAGCACCTGCGCGATGCGCTTCAGGATTTTTGCGCGTTCGAGCGGCAGCACGCGCCGCCACTCCTTGAACGCGATGGCTGCCGCGGCGATCGCGGCCTGCGCATCCTCCGCGCCGCAATCGGCGACCTTGCCGAGGCTCTCGCCGGTGCCGGGCGAGATGCTGTCGGCGTAGCGGCCGTTCTTCGGCTCGTGCCACTGGCCGCCATAATAGGCGTCGCGGTGCTCCGGCAATGTCAGTTTTTGCGGAATGGCGCTCTGCGGAGGAACGGCTGTGGTCATGGCATCACCCTGGAACGAACGGCTCGCCGCGCGGACGCGGCGAGCCAGATGCGAGCATTGTTACTTCTTGCGCGGCGGAACCTGGAAGAACTCGGCGAGTTGCTCCTTGGTCAGCGGCGTCGGAATGAATTTCATCGCCACCGCGTCGGTCATCACGCCGTCGATGCCTTCGATCCGGTCGGGATCGAGCGCGGTCTTCGGATAGAAATCCGTCATCGCCTTCTTGGTCAGATTTTCCGGAATGCCGGCAAAATCCTTGTAGAGCGCGAGCGCCTTTGGATCGCTGTACATGAAATCGAGCGTCTCGCGGTAGGCGTCCATGTAGCGGGTGATGATGGCCTTGTCCTTGGCGAGCTTGTTGGCGTTGGCGATCAGCAGCCGGACCGTCTGATTGCGGGTCGACGGCACATCGCTGCCGCGTCCCACGATCCTGATCTGGCCTTCCTCAATCTGCTTGAGGCCGAAAGGCGGCGCGGCCCAGCCGATATCGACCTGGCCCGACATGACGGCGGTGAGCGTGGCGGGCGGGCTGCCGGTCTTTTCCGCCTTCGATTTCAGATTGAAGGTCTTCAGGAAGCCCAGCACCAGCATGTTGGTCGAGGAGCCTGTGGTCGAGTATGCGATCGTTGTAGTCTCGGTTGCGTCCTTGAGGCTCTTGATCGGCGAATCCGTTTTCACATACCAGTAGAGATCGTTCGATCCGACGGTCGCCGACGCGATGCCGCGAACCGGCGCACCCTTGGAATAAGCCGACATGGCGCCCGACGTTCCGACGCCGATGCCGATATCGGCGGCGCCCGCGATGATCGCCTGCAGCGTTTCGCCGGCGCCCGCTGTGTAGAGCAGATCGAGATCGATGCCGTGCTTCTTGAAGATGCCGGCGCGCTGCCCGATCTCGGACACGGCCGTCTCCCAGTTGCCCCGCTGGCCGATGGCGAGCTTCAAGGCGTCTTGCGCCGACGCAGCGGATGCTCCGAGCGCGATCGACGCGACCAGCGTCAATGCGCCGAACGTTTTTGTCATGCGAGGCATTTCAGTGTCTCCCTCTGTTGCCGCTTTTCTCAGAAGCGTTTGATGGAATCGAGGCCGCCGAGGCGGCCGACAAGCGCGTTCGCGCCGATGGCGAGAACGAAGAGCACGATCAGCATCGCGTACATGCGCGGCATGTCGAACAGGCTGTAGGCCTGGATGATGAGGAAGCCGATGCCGCGGTTGGAAAGTTTCGTCTCCGCGAGCAGCGTGCCGATCAGGGCAACGCCCAAACCAAGCCGCACGCCGTTGATGATCGGATGGCGCATCGCGGGCAGGTAGATTTTCCACGCCATCTGCCATTGCCTGGCGCGGAAGGATTGGCCCACACGAATGAGCACCGGATCGATCTGGCGCATGCCGGCGGCGACCGACAGCGCGATCGGGAAGAAGCAGGACAGCGAGCCGAGCGCGACCTTCGAAGCCGGGCCGACGCCGAACCACATGATCATGATCGGGAAGAAAATGATCTTGGG
>CAMDXM010000122.1 GCA_945878025.1 Pseudorhodoplanes sinuspersici
ATGTCCGCCGGCGGCTTCATCGCCACAAACAGCACCACGTCGTCGTAGACGTCGTATTCGATGTCGCGTTTACGCAGCCCCCAATACTCGCTGATCGTAAAGGTCTGCCTGTGATGCCCGCGCCGGAAGAACCGGACCTCGCGGAAATCGCCAAGCGGTGTTTTCAGCGCCACCCGCATCTCGGCGCGCTCGCGGTGCGCGCGCTCGATTTCCTCGTGCGAGACCTCGACGAAATTCGCGGCTTTGAGCACCGTATCGAGCGCGTCCTTCAGGTCGGCATAGGAGCGCTCGAGCGCGGCCGCCTCGCAGCGCGCATGTGGATCGAGTTCGGGATTGAAATAATAGTAATCCGCGCGCAGCCGCTCGAGCTGGTCAAAGTAAGTGTAGTGATAGATCGCGCCCAGCATCCGGCACAATGCGCGGAAATCCTCGTGTTCGTCCGGATGCTCGAAGCCGCCCTTGTCCAGCAGGGCGGCGACGATGTCGCTTTTGCGCACCGGAATGAACGGATCGCGTTCGACGATCACACTTGGCGCGCTGTCGGCGGTGTCGGCTTCCATGATCTGATTGTGCGGCTAGGATCCGGTTTTCAGCAAAGCCTGTTCGGCGGTTTTGTAATCCATGGCGTATTGGCAATAATGTCCGATGATCATGGCGATCATGTCACGCTTGCCCTGGTCGAGGGGAGCGAGTTTTTTCGCCGGATTGCCGGCATAGAGCCAGCCGCTTTCGAGAATTTGGCCCGGCTGCGTGCGCGCGGAGGCGGCGAGCAGCACATGGTCTTCGACGACTGTCCCCTGCGCGACATGGCTCCCGATCCCGATCAGGCAACGATTGCCGATCGTGCAATCGGCCATCGTCACATTGTGGCCGATGGTCGTGTCCGCGCCGATGGCCGTGCCCTGCGCGGTACAGCGGATCACGGTGTTGTCCTGCACATTGGTGCGCAATCCGATGCTGATGACGCCGCTGCCGGCATCGAAATCGTTGGAGAACCATATGCCGGTCGAGGCCGCGGCGATGAGTTCTCCGCGCACGCGCGCGGTCGAGGCGATGAAGACGGACGAATCGATTTTTGAGGACGCAGCGATGGCGCTCGCCGGCGTGTTCGCCGCTTTGCTCTCGTGCGCGGCGAGCATCGCCGCACGGCGTTTGGCGACTTCGCCCGCTTCGACCGGCCGCACGATTTTCGCAGGACTGCCGGCATAGACATGCCCGCCGTCGATCCGCTTGCCCGGGAACACCGTCGAGCCCGGCTCGAAGATCACGTTGTCTCCGACAATGGCGCCGTCGAGGATCACGGTTCCGTCGCCGACGATGACATCGCTGCCGACAATGCAGGCATGCACGCAGGCATCCTCGCCCACGGTCACGCGGTCGCCGACGATGCAGGGAAACACCTCATGCGCGATATGCAGCGTCGTGCGCGCGCCGGCATGGAAATCGTCGCCCGCCTTCACGTCATGGCCGTCGGCGCGCAGCACCGTGCGCGCCCCGATCCACGCATGCCGGCCGAGCGTGACGCGGCCAAGGATGGCGGAGCCGTCGCCGGCATAAGCGAGGGGGGTGGCGAATTTCGGCGTGATGCCCGCATAGGGCAGGATGAGAGGGGAATGAGTCATGAAGTTAATCTAGTTACACCAGCGAGCTTCGCAAATCCCAATCCGTCATCCTGAGGTGCGCGCCACAGGCGCGCCTCGAAGGAGACGGCCGGATCAAAATACCGGGTTCTCGCGATAGGTACCCCAGAGACCTTTCAGCTTCTCGATAATGTCGCCCATGGTGGCGCCGTTGGCCACGAGCTCGATGGTCACCGGCATGATGTTCTGCGTCTCGTCCTTGGCGGTCTCTACCAGCCGCTCCAGCAACGCCGCGATCTTCGCATTGTCGCGTTCGGCGCGCACGCGCTGCGTGCGGGCGACCTGGCGCCTGGCGGTATCCGGATCGTAAGGGTGGGTCTCGATCTCGTGCACCTCGTCGGTCATCACGAATGAGTTGACGCCGATCACGGGCTTCTCGCCGTTCTGCTTGCGGAGCGCCGTTTCATAGGCGAAGTCGGCGATCTGCTTCTGGAACCAGCCCTCCTCGATCAGCTTGATGGTCCCGCCATTGGCGTCCACATAGTCGAGGATTTCGAAAATGCGCTTCTCGTATTCGTCGGTCAGGGACTCGACATAATAAGAGCCGCCGATCGGGTCGACCACATTGGTGACATTGGTTTCCTCCGCGATGATCTGCTGCGTGCGGAGCGCCATGCGCATCGCGTCCTCGGTCGGGATCGCGAAAGCTTCGTCATAACCGTTGGTGTGCAGCGACTGGCAGCCGCCGAGCACGGCCGAAAGCGCCTGCATCGCGGTGCGCACGATATTGATCTGGTATTGCGGACGGGTGAGCGTCGCGGCGGCCGTCTGGCAATGGAAGCGCAACCGCATCGATTCAGGATTTTTCGCGCCGAAGCGCTCCTTCATGATCTTGGCGTAGCAGCGCCGGACGGCGCGGAATTTCGCGATCTCCTCGAAGAAATCGCCCTGGCTGACGAAGAAGAAAGCGAGCCGCGGCGCAAACACGTCGACGTCAATGCCGGTCTTCATCACCTCTTCGACATAGACAATGCAATTGGCGAGCGTGAAGGCGACCTCTTGCAAGGGCGAGGAGCCGGCCTCTGAAATATGATAGCCGGAAATATTGATCGGATTATAGCGCTTCATGTTTTGCGCGCAGTAAGTGATGCAGTCGCGAACGATCCGCACCGACGGCGCGATCGGATAGCAATATTCCTTCTGCGCCATGTATTCCTTGAGAATGTCGGCCTGCACGGTCCCTGAGAGCTTGTTCAAATCGAGCCCGCGCTTCCTGGCGAGCGCGACATACATCGCGAGCAGAATCCACGCGCTCGGATTGATGGTCATCGACACCGAGATGTTTTCGAGATCGATGCCGTCGAACAGCGCCTCCATGTCGGCGAGCGTGTCGATGGCGACGCCTTCGCGCCCGACTTCGCCTTCGCTCATGGGATGATCGCTGTCATAGCCCATCAGTGTCGGCATATCGAAATCGGTCGAGAGCCCGGTCTGTCCTTGCGCGATCAGGAACTGGAAGCGCTTGTTGGTGTCCTCGCCGGTGCCGAAACCCGCGATCTGGCGCATGGTCCAGGTGCGGCTGCGATACATGGTCGGATACGGCCCGCGCGTGAACGGATAGCGCCCGGGCAGCCCGATATCCTCGATCGGCGTGTTGGCGATGTCGGCCGCGGTGTAAGTGCGCTTCACCGGAATGTCGCCGATGGTGAAGAACTGTTCCCGGCGCTCGGCCTGCTTCTTCAGGAACGAAGCGACCTCGTTCGCCTCCCAGTCGGCGATCTCGCCGGTGAGCTGATCAAGCGATCTTGGATCGAGCGTCTTGTTCATGGCTTTGTCCTCCGGACAGCGACGAGTCCAGGAGCTCGTTCGCAAGCGAATAGGGATCGGCTTCGCGCGCCATCAGTTTCGCGGCGAGCGGTGTGGCGGCCTTGGCGATGGCGTCGCCATAGCGTTCCAGCAGCAAGGTTTCGGTGGTTTTGCGCAGGCGGAAATTCGCGATCGACAGACGGCGCTGGCGGCCGGCTTCGGTCTCGAATGCGATGTGGCGATGCTTTTCGATCGCGCCGACAAGCTCGTCGAGGCCCGCGCCCGACACCGAGCTCGTGCCGATCACCGGCGTCTGCCATTCGGTTTTATCTGCCGAGACCATGCCGAGCATCATCATCTGCTTTAAGTCGGTCATGGTGCGGTTGGCGTCGCTGCGGTCACATTTCGACACCACATGGATGTCGGCGATTTCGAGAATGCCGGCCTTGATCGCCTGGATCTCGTCGCCGAGCCCTGGCGCGGAGACGACGATGGTTGTGTGCGAGGCGCGCACGATCTCGACCTCGTCCTGGCCGACGCCGACGGTCTCGATGATGACGGCGTCATAGCCCGCCACATCGAGGATATCGACAGCGTCGAGCGCGGCGCGCGCCATGCCGCCGGTCGCCCCGCGCGTCGCCATCGAGCGGATATAGACGCCGGGGTCGTTCGCCATGTCCGACATGCGGATGCGGTCGCCCAGGATCGCGCCGCCCGAATAAGGGCTCGACGGATCGATGGCGACCACGCCGACTTTCTTTCCGCTTGAGCGGATTTTCTCGGTGAGTTTTCCGACCAGCGTGGACTTGCCGCTGCCCGGCACGCCGGTGATGCCGATGACATGCGCCTTGCCGGCGAGGCGATAGATTTGAGAGAGCGCGCTCCGCACTTCCGCGTGTCCCGCCTCGGCGCGCGAAATCAGCCGCGCCACGGCGGCGGGCTCGCCTTTTTTGACGCGGTCGATCAGCGCGATGGATGCGACGTTACGACTCATCGTTTGCTTTCCATTCGCCGCGCGCCTTCCGCTGTTTCTCCCTCCCCCTGAAAGGGGGAGGGTGGCGAGACGCGTAAGCGTCGAGCCGGGTGGGGGTGAACGGTCACAAACCCCACCCCGCCTCGCCATAGCGCGTCGAAGACGCGCGTAAACGCGCTTATGGCTCGGCGACCCTCCCCTTTCAGGGGAGGGAGACGAAAGTCTTTCGCGCGAGCCACGATCACGTCTTCGCCCCCTCGATCTGCTTGTGCATGTCGCGGAACACGGCGCGATCGTCGATCACCCGGCGCGCCTTGAAGTCGGTGCGCGGGATCGAATGCGGTTCCGCGATCTCGACCAGCGTGCGCAGGCCGAGCACCTTCTGGATCTTGTGCTCGACCTCAGAGCGGAATTTCTGCACCGCGTCGGCGCGGCGGAAGGTGTCCTCATTCGCCTCCACCCGCAGCATCAATTCGTCCATCGCCGCCTCGCGGCTGATGACGATGCGATGCTCGCCGCCGTAATTGGATAACTCGTTGAGCGCGGCGTCGATCTCGCTCGGATAGACATTCTCGCCGCGGATCGTGAACATGTCGTCGATGCGACCGAATATGCCCTGCGGCAGGCGCGGATAGGTGCGTCCGCACGGATTGGGTTCATCGGTCCAGAGCGAAAGATCGCCGGACACAAGCCGGATCATCGGCTGCGAATTGCGCTCGAGATGCGTATAGACCGGCGTGCCGCGCTGCCCGTAAGGCACGCGCCGCATGGTCGCCGGATCGCAGATCTCGGTATAGACCACGTCCTGCCAGCACAGCATGCCGCTCGTCTGCGCGGAACCCGCGACATTCATCCAGGGCGAGATTTCCGCCATCGAACCGGAATCGATCACCTTGGCGCCGTAGATGTCTTCGATCTTGTCGCGCACGCCCGGGATCGATGCGCCGGGTTCGCCTGAGAAGAACATGATTTTCAATTTGAAGTCGCGCGGATTGAGGCCCTCATCCTGCGCGACCTGTGCGAGATGCAGCGCGTAGGTCGGCGTGCCGTAAAAGGCGGTCGGCTTGATCATGTCGAGCCACTGCGCACAGCGCGCCGACATGCCGGGCACGCCGGCGCCGAACGGGAAACATTTCGCACCCAGCCGCTCCGCGCCCGCCAGCGCCCCCCAGCTCCCCATATAGAGCGAGAAGATCGCGGCGACGCAGATCGTGTCACCGGGCCGCAATCCCATGCCCCACATGATGCGCGCGTGCGCGTTGGCAATGGTGCGCCAGTCGTTGCGGCCGATGGCGAAGGCGGTTGGACGCCCCGTGGTGCCGCTGGTGCCATGGATATGGAACACATCGCTGTCCGGCACGCAGAGATAATCGCCGAATGGCGGCATGCGCGATTGCGCTTCGCGCAAATCCTTCTTCTGCACGACCGGAATTTTCTCGAAGTCTTCAAGCGATTTCAATTTGGAGGGATGAAACCCGGCCTCGTCCCATTTGCATTTGTAAAACGGCGCGTGCTCGTAAGCGTAGGCGCAGACGATCTGCAGCCGCTCAAGAATGGCGCGTTCGCGTTCTCCCGCCGGCATTGTTTCGCGCGTCTTGAACCAGTAGCGCTCGCCCGGCGCCGGAAAATAATTCTCGTCGTAGATCGCAGGATAAGACCAGTTCTCCATCATCGCGGCCCCCGCTCGGACACGAGCTGGCGGAGCTTGTCGATAATGGCCTGCGGCGGGGTGTCCTGCAGCATCACTTCCTTCACGCCCATTTTCTTCAACGCGGCCACGTCCTCGTCGGGCATGACGCCGCCGGCAATGACGATCATGTCGTCGGCGCCTTCTTTTTTCAGCCGGTCGAAGATTTTCGGGAACACCGTCATCTGCACGCCGGACAAGAGGCTGACGCCGAGCACGTCGACGTCCTCCTGAATGGCGGCGGTGACCACTTCGTCGGGCGTGCGGTGCAGCCCGGTATAGATCACGTCCATGCCGGCATCGCGCAATGCGCGGGCGACAACCTTGACGCCGCGGTCATGGCCGTCGAGCCCGACCTTGGCGAGCATCACGCGGATGGGGGTGCTCATCGTTCTCCCTATAGCAATTTCTTGTTATTCCGATTATCGTATACGGTATACGATAAGCTTGGCAATGGGCTGGAATGCTCTGCTTTCGCAGCCGGCGCGCCAGCGCGTTCGAGACATTGGAGACCAGCCCTGGAATCTCTCGTCAGCCCAACAACGCTGGTCGATCAGGCCTATGCCGTGATCCTCGACGCGATCTGCGACGGCACGCTCAGGCCGGGCGAACGGCTGACGCAGGCCGACGTCGCCGAACGGCTCAACGTCTCGCGCCAGCCGATCCATAACGCCCTGCTGGTGTTGAAGTCGCAGGGCTTTCTGCAGGAAAGCGGCCGCCGCGGTCTCTGTGTTGCGCCGCTCGATCCGGCTCTGTTCGAGGCGATCTATCAATTCCGTTCGGCGATCGAGCCGCTCGCGGTCCGCCTCGCCACGGCGCGAATGAAACCCGCCGATCTCGCATGCGGACGTCTTCTGATCGAACAGGGCTTGAAAGCCATCAAAGAGCAGGGCGGCGCCGCCGTTCGCGCCGACATGGCGTTCCATTCCTGGATCTATGACTTGTCGGGAAATGTCATGATCGTGGAGACCATGCGCCTTAACTGGCAGCATTTGCGCCGCGCCATGGGCGAAGTGCTCCGGCATCCGAACCTGTCCACGCGGGTCTGGAACGAGCATCGCTCGATTGTCGATACGATGGCGAAGGGCGATGCCGAAAGGGCGGCCCTTCTGATCGGCGGCCATGTCATGTCGGCCTTCGAGGATGTCCGGGCGATGCTCCCAAAGGAACCTTGAGGCAAAGGCCCGAGGTCAGACTCCTGCCTTGATTGGCCGTCAATCGAGGGGTCGGCTAAATTCCCGACGCACCATGCCGATTCGGTACCTCTCATGAAATTGACGCGCGCTGCATCGATCGCGTTTGCGATTTTTGTCGTTTTCGCCACGCCGTCGATGGCGCAGCAGCAGCCGGCGCGGCCTGCGGAGCAGCAGACGGCGCTCCCGCCCAGTCCGCTTTCCACCCTTGATCCGGCGCGGCTCTCGCTCGACCAGATCGAACAATCGATCGGTCGCGAAGGCATGACCGACGCCGGCCTGATCCAGGCGCGCACAGGTCTCGAGCCGCTGCGCGGCGATCTGCGCGCGGCTACCGAGGGCTTCGAGCAGCGGCTGGCCGACGTGGATGCGCGGCGCAAACAGATTGGCGATCCGCCCGCCGCCGGCGCGCCGCCGGAAGACCCGTCGATTACTTCCGAGCGTCAGCGCCTCAATCAGCGTCACGCCGAAATTGACGCCGCGCTGAGACAGGCGCGGCTCCTGATCTTGCGCGGCGACGATCTCGCCGACCGCATCACCGACAAGCGCCGCACCCTGTTCACGCAAAAATTGTTCGGCCGCACATCGAGCGCGCTCGATCCGGCATTCTGGGTGCAAGTGGCCGGCAACGTGCCGGAAACATTCTCCGGAATCGTCTGGCTGCTGCGATCATGGTGGGGCTTTGCACGCGACAGCGGCGGCTATGGCCGCGTCGCGGCGGCGCTCGCGACCATGATTGCCTTGGCCTTCGCGGCATTCATGCTCACGCGCTGGGTGAAACGCCATGTCACGCTTCCGGCATTGTCCGGCACCCGGTTCGCGCAGGCGTTTCTGGCGCTGATCACGTTGCTGCGGACGGTCATCACCGTGCCCGCCGTCGTGGCGGGCGCCGTCTTTGTGATCGACGCTTTCAGCCTGATGCCCGCGCGCATCATGGAGATCGGGCTCGGCCTGATTGCGGCAACTGCCGTCGCGAGCTTCGGCCGTGGGGTGGGCGTTGGACTATTCGCTCCCGATGAACCGGGACGCCGTTTACTGGCAATGTCGGATGACACCGCACGGCTGATGACGCGGCACCTGACCTTCGCGACGCGCGTTCTCGGCGCCATCATTTTCGCCAATGTCATGCTGCGCGCTCTGGCCGCGAGCGTCTCGCTCACGGTTGCAACCAGCATCGTTCTCGCCATCGCGATCGGCGCGCTGCTTTGCCATTTCCTGTTCCGCATCAAGAGCGATGTTGAGGAGGACGAGGATGTCAGCGGCGCGCAATGGCTGCGCGGCGCGGGCTGGCTATTGGTCGCCGGCATCGCGATTTCGCTTGCCACGGGGTTCGTGGGCCTGGGCGCTTTTCTCGCCGGCCGCTTTCTGGTCGCGCTCTGCGTTATTGGCGCGCTCTATATCGGTCTCGTTTTCACCGACACTCTGTTCACCGAGATTCTGACGGCCAACACGCCGCGTGGCCGCAAGATCGCGGCGTTCTTCGGATTGAAGCCGCGTTCGATCGAATTGATCGGGACATTGCTGTCCGCCGTGATCCGCCTCCTCCTGATCATGGTCGTGCTGCTGCCGCTGCTCGGACCGTGGGGTATTTTCGCCGCCGACTTTTTGGGCGTGGTCAGGGACGCGGCCTTCGGTTTCCGCATCGGCGACGTCACGATCTCGATTGCGAATATCCTGAGCGCGGCGGCTTTGCTGTTCATCGGCATTCTGGCGACGCGCGGCGCGCAAAGCTGGCTGCAGACGCATTTTCTTCCGCGTACCAGCCTCGATCCCGGCCTGCAGCATTCGGTCTCGGCGATCTTCGGCTATGCCTGCATCGTCGGCGTGCTCGGCCTGACGCTCGCCGCCGTCGGCATCGATCTGCAGAAGATCACGCTCGTCGCCGGCGCGCTGTCGATCGGCATCGGATTCGGCCTGCAATCGGTGGTGTCGAATTTCGTCTCCGGACTGATCCTGCTCGCCGAGCGCCCCATCCGCGTCGGCGACATCATCAATGTCAAAGGCGAGGAGGGGCAGGTCCGCCGCATCCAGGTGCGCGCGACCGAGATCGAAACCGCGGACCGCGCCAGCGTGATCATTCCCAATTCCGAACTGATCACCGGCGTGGTCAAGAACTGGACGCACGCCAATACGCTAAGCCGCGTGGTCGTGCGGATCGGCGTCGGCTACGACAGCGATGTCGAAAAAGTGCGCAGTATCCTGCTCGAGATCGCGGGCGCGCATCCGCATCTGATGACAAGTCCGCCGCCGCTGGTATTCCTGACCAGCATCGCGGACAGCGCGATCCATTTCGAATTGAGCGGCGTCGTCCGCAATATCGCCGACGGAGCCGGCGTGAAAAGCGACCTCTATTTCGCGATTCTGGCGCGGTTCCGGGCCGAGAACATCACCATCCCGAATCCGCTGCGGGAAGTGATCTGGCGCGACCCGCCGGCCTCGATTACAGGGAAGAGCTAGTGTCCCGATTCCGAAGTTCGCTTCATTCTGCGGCACCCTCGTAAGCGAACTTCGGAATCGAAGGACACTAGCAACATTATGATTCTAGTGTGGTTTTGGTTCAGGAAGTCCCTTGACGGACTCGCGGCGAGAATGAAGGAAATTTCTGAACCACCACACCAGGGCCCGTTCACCCTTCAGCCACTTTTGGCTGGCAGATTGCGGCGAGACTTTGGGGGCGCCCTCGACATGCCGATTTCTGACCCGATCGCCCGTCCGGCGCGCATCGCCGTATGCGTGCTGACGCTTGCCTTGGCGGGCTGCGCCGGCGATCAATTCCAGGCCTCGCAGCCGAGTATGTATCGCTCGATGGCGCAGGCCGGCGCCGAACTCGATACCGCCGCCGCCGCCTCGATGATTTCCGGCTATCGGGCGAATAACGGTCTTGGCGCGGTGACCATCGATCCCGAACTGACCAAGCTCGCCGAAGCGCAGTCGCGCGCGATGGTGGCGAAGGACAAGCTCGACCACAATGTCTCCGGCTCGCTGAAGGACCGGGTCAAGAAGTCGGGCTACGACGCGCGCACGGCTGTGGAGAATATTTCGGCCGGCTATCACACGCTGGCGGAGGCGTTTTCCGGCTGGCGGGATTCTCCGCCGCACAAGGCCAACATGCTCAACAAGAGTGCGACCCGCATGGGGATCGCTGCGATCTATGCGCCGAACTCCAAATACAAGGTGTTCTGGACCTTGATCATGGCGCAGCCCGACACGCCGAGCTGACCCTCCGCTGTCATCGCCCGCGAAAGCGGGCGATCCAGTCTTTTGCTTAGTCACATTGTTTCGTTGGATGCCCCGCCTTCGCGGGGCATGACAGATTGACTAACTGGACGCGGCCGCGGGAGCCGACTAGGTTTCGCTCGCCGGGACCCGAATGCTTCCACAGATCAAGAATTACGACGAACTCTATCGCCAGTTCCGCTGGCAGATTCCGCCGGACTACAATATCGGCGTCGATGTCTGCGACCGCTGGGCGGCTTTGGATTCGCGGCGCGTCGCGATCGTGCATGTGCATCCCGACGGCCGGTATGACGACATCACCTTCGGATGGCTGAGGGAAACCTCGAACCGGCTGGCGAATGTGCTGCGCGCACAGGGCGTCAAGCGCGGCGATCGGGTCGCGATCCTCCTTCCGCAGATGCCGGAAGTCGCCGCCGCTCATGTTGCGATCTACAAGCTTGCCGCCGTCGCCTTGCCGACGGCCTTGCTGTTCGGACCCGACGCGATTTCATACCGGCTGCAGAATTCCGGCACGGTGGCGCTCATCACCAATGCGCAGGGAATGACGAAGCTCGCGGAAGTTCGCAAGGACATTCCGGGGCTGAAATGCGTGATCTCGATCGATGGCGCGTCGGACGACGCGCTGGATTTCAACGGATCAATCGCAAAGGCTTCGTCGGATTTCACGCCGGAGCCGACGACGCCCGATACGCCGGCGATGATGATCTACACCTCGGGCACCACCGGTCAGCCGAAAGGCGCGCTGCATGGTCATCGCGTCGTGCCTGGCCATTTGCCGGGCGTGGAAATGCCGCATGATTTCTTCCCGCAGGCGGGCGACCGCTTCTGGACGCCGGCAGACTGGGCCTGGGCTGGCGGCCTGCTCGATGCATTGTTGCCGTCGCTGCATCACGGCGTCGCGGTGGTCGCGCGCAAGTTCGACAAGTTCGATCCGGAAGACGCCTATGCGCTGATGGCGAAGCACGATGTGCGCAACGTGTTCATTCCGCCGATGGCTTTGCGCATGTTGCGTACGGCGAAAAATCCGCGCGGACGGCATAATGTCGCCTTGCGCACGCTGGGTTCGGGGGGCGAATCGCTCGGCGCGGAAACCTACGAATGGGGCAAGGAGGCATTCGGGCTCGTCATCAACGAATTCTATGGCCAGACCGAATGCAATCTGGTGCTCGCATCCTGCGCGATGATCGGCGTGTCGCGTCCCGGCGCGATCGGCAAGCCGGTGCCCGGCCACGAGGTCACGGTCGTCGATGAAGAGGGCCAGCCGATGAAGCCCGGCGAACTCGGCCAGATCGCGGTGAAGCGGCCGGATCCCGTGATGTTCATCGAATATTGGGGCCGCCTGGAAGCGACGCGCGACAAGTTCATCGGCGACTGGATGACCACGGGCGACCAGGGCATGGTCGACGAAGACGGTTACATCCATTTCGTCGGCCGCGACGACGACGTCATCACGTCGTCTGGCTATCGCATCGGCCCGGGCGAGATCGAGGATTGTCTGATCGGCCATCCGGCGGTGGCGCTGGCGGCGGTGATCGGCAAGCCCGATTCGGTGCG
>CAMDXM010000123.1 GCA_945878025.1 Pseudorhodoplanes sinuspersici
GTAGAACGTGCGCTGTACGGGCGCGCGGTCGGCTGCCGCTTCTGCCAACTCGCCAGTCGGATCTATGAGCGTGAAGCCATTGTCAAAGTCCTCCGCCATCAATGTGAGGAGGAGGGCGGACTTGTCCGGCGATCCAATAATCAGGCGGTTCATGTGTAGAGGTCAGCGCCAGCCCAGAGCGAGAGCCCGTGCCGTGTATTGACGGGATAGCTCCGGATGTCGGGCGCCGACCTTCGCCCATGAAAGAACAGTCTAATGGAATTATACCGCGTTAGCGGCACAGTTCGCGTCCGGAGTACGGAAACGCATTGTGAAAATTCAAGATCGAGATTTGAAAACTGTTCTCGAAAACGTTTTCGGAATTTGTTTTGACAAAAATTGTTCGCGCTTTGCGCGAAACTGTCCGCCACCAGTCCGTCTGTGGTCGCGAAGCGCCACGACCATTTCTGTTTTCCCCCGAGCGATGACAAGGCTCCAGCTAATTCCATGTGTAGTGGTAATTAGAAGGGGCCGCCGTCCCGCGAGTGGGGTTATCGAAGACAGACTGAGCGATAGCGAGGAAGGATGAGAAAAACAGAAATGGTCGTGGCGTGAGCCCGACGGACTGTGTGGCGGAATAGTCTTATTCTAGGCCGTATTTCCGCGTGCCGAATGGCCGACGGAATAGGCATACAATGTGCATTGTCGTGTGCCGCGTTGTGTGCCGTGTCGTGAGAGCTCTAGAAATGAAGAGCTGTTCGTAGCAAACTTCCGGCTCAGCGGGGGAGGTGAGCATGGATAAATGCCCGAGATGTGGAAATAAGCAAAAAGGGACGCCTATCTTTGAATGTACTAATGGTCATCGCTTTTGTGAGAAATGCGGCAACGAACGACACGGAGACGTGTGTCCGAATTGTGATGAGACGGGGTCAAAGAAAGGCTCAATACGTTGACGGCTTTCCATTGAGAAAAAAAGGGCGGCCCCGTTGCAACAGGACCGCCCTAACTCCCTTGCGGGAGGCATGTTGCCTGCTAGGTCTTGGCTTTGGTCTCCAACCACTCGATCAGCTCGTACAGCCACCACACTGGCGGTGAGTTGCGGTGAGCCCCAAGCTTGAAAGCTTCAGGAAACTCACCCGCGGCCATCAACCGCCAAATATGGGCTCGGCTGTACGGGATGCCGAGGGCCTTCAAACCTTTCCAATTGACCACTTCTTTGCCAGTCATTGCACGTACTCCTTTTTGAGGGAGCCGTTGCAACGGCTGTGAAGTCAGCCGACGCCGGGACTGTAGCAGAGTTTGAACTAGCGCAAAATCGGGGAGTTGTTGCGCGGTGCATCATAGCTACCGTTGAGGCGGAATATTTCACGGTGCAAGAACGTTCCGTGAAACGGGAACGGAATAGTTCTGCCGAAAATGGGCATAGTTCTTCCAACTAGGCGAGTATCGCAGCAAGGCGCTGTTCCCAAAGGTCCACGGCTTTGCGCATCTCGTCCTGATAGGTGTGCCGGTTGTAAATGCCGACCAGTCCTCCGGTTGTGCCGGTGATGTGGTTGAGGAGTTTCTCGACGACGTGGATCGGTGTGCCGAGCTTCGCCTGATTGGTTGCGAATGTTCTGCGGAGGTCATGGAGCGTCCAGTCGGCCGTGTCGCTCGCTTCGTCCAGTATAGCTTTGGACTTGCTCCAGCCGTTGAACGGGGTATCCCGGCCTCGCGCCGGGAAAAGAAACCCGGGCGCTGCGTTGCCGACTACGGACGAAGCTAGGGCACCCAGTGGAAAGACGTGCTCGTGTCCGTTCTTGCACAGCTCGCGCGGAAGCGTGCAGCGGTTGTCAGCAAAGAATTCACCCTGGAGCGCTGCCACTTCGCTGCGGCGCTGGCCGGTCAGGATGAGAAGTTTCACAATCCTGCGGAACGATGCGGGCAGATGGTTGGAAAAGTCCTCGCACGCCGTCCAGATACGTTTTAGCTCCGCGTCGGCCAGCACCCGTTCACGGGTCTTGGTCCGGCGCCCCGAAATGCCCATGACGGGATTGTCGGTGATGTACCGGCGCTTCTGACACCAGTTGAAGAAACCCCGAGCCGCGGCAAGGGCATGGTTGTAGGAGGCCGGCTTTTTGATGCGGTCGAGCCTGCGAACTATTTCACCGTGGGAAACATCGGCGAGCTGGCCCGTGAAGTTGAAGTCGCGGTCCAGGTAGTACTCGTAGGCAAAGACGGTGTTGGTACGGCGTACGTTACGTTTCTCCTCCAGGAACATTTTGACCGCCTGAGGGAACGAGAGAGGTTGCGGGCGGAGTTTGCCGAGCGTCTTTTCGGCGAGCATCCGCTTCGCTTCTGTGCGGGCTTCTGCCAGGGAGAGAACGGGATAGCGGCCGATGGTGCGGCGGGAGTTCGAAACATTGAGGATGAAAGTTTTGGAACCGCCCTGCGACACGCGCACGCCGAACGACGTGAGCACGCTGTCCCAATAATCAAGTTGTCCGGCTTCCGGTGCGGGAAGCGAACGGAGAAGCGCGTCACTGAGAGAAATCTTAGGCATTGGCTAGACAGTCCGATGCGGTTGGTGCCACGCATCGGCATGTAGAGCGGGGAAGTTAGAAACACAATGTGCCGCAAGGGCTTACGGGCACTATGACGAACCAGGTGGAGCTAAGAAATTTCAGAAAAAATGCTTACAAAACCGCTGCTCTACCGCTGAGCTAAACCGGCTGATGCGAGCGCGTATATCACACGTGTTTGCGTCGCGACTACTGCGATTGAGGCACGGTCCTTGCCACATCGTCATGGCCGCACTTGTTGCGGCCATCCACGTCTTTCTTGGCGGTGGCAAAGACGTGGATGGCCGGGACAAGCCCGGCCATGACGGTTGAGAGAGCCGGGGCGGCCCATGCTTCGAGATGCCCGCCTTCGCAAGCGCTTCGGCGCGCTCCTCAGCATGAGGCCGGGAGAGATGGCTCCATGGAGCCGTTCTGCAACCTCTGAGGGCTTTCCCACAGCGGGGAGGTGTGGTAGAACAAATAGAGAACAACATAGATCGGCCGCACGTGCGTATCTTACCTGAACCGTCCAATGATCCGGATAACGCCCTGGTTTCATTGCGGAAAACCGTGGCGCGGATCGAGGGCTATCAGCCGGATTTGGGGACAGGCGAAAGCGCGGAGCGCGTCTTCACGCAAAAAGCCCGCCCGCTGGCCTTCGGCCTTCCTTCGCTCGACCGCGCGCTGCAGGGCGGGCTTGCGCCCGCGGCCCTGCATGAGGTGACGCCCGCCGCCATGACCGATCTTGGCAGCGCCATCGGCTTCACGCTCGCGCTCGCCGCGCGGGCGCTTAAGCCCCGCAAGAGCGTGCTCTGGATCGCGACCGATTTCGCCACGCTCGAGGCCGGCGGCACCTATGGCCTCGGCTGCGATCTCGCCGGGCTTTCCGCGCGCCATCTCATCGTCGTGAAAGTCGCGCGCGCGGCCGACGCGCTCTGGGCCATGGAAGAAGCGCTCAAATGCCGCGCGCTGTCTTGCGTTGTCGCCGAACTGACCGGCGATGCGCCGATGGCCGATCTCACCGCCACGCGCCGCCTCACATTGGCCGCGCGCGAAGGCGGCGCTTTCGGATTTCTGCTGCGCCATCGCGGCTCGCGGCTGACCAGTTCCGCCGAAACGCGCTGGCGGGTTTCCGCCGCGCGCGGGGAGCCTGACGCTTTCGGCGGCCTCGGACGCGCGGCCTTTTCGCTCTCGCTGCACAAAAATCGCCGTGGCCCGACCGGCCACTGGACCATCGCATGGGACCATCATGAGCGTGCCTTCGAGGCGCATTCTCTCGGTGTGGCTGCGGCGGCTCTCGACCGACAGGATCGAGCGCCGCTTCAATCTGCCGGGTGACGCGCCGCTTATCGTTGCTGAATCCGTGAAAGCGGCGTTGCGCGTCTCGTCGCTCAATGACGCGGCCGCGCGCCTCGGCCTGCATACGGGCATGCCGCTCGCCGACGTGCGCGCGATGCATCCTTCGTTCGACGTGCGCAACGCGGAGCCAGCGGCCGATCGCGTGCTGCTGGAAGCGGTGGCCGATTGGTGCGACCGCTATACGCCGCTGGTGGGGCTCGATGCGCCGGACGGATTGTTCCTCGATATTTCCGGCTGCGCGCATCTGTTCGGCGGCGAGGCGGCGCTGATGCGCGACATGGCCGCGCGTCTGTTCCGGCAGGGATTGAATGCGCGGCTCGCGGTGGCCGACACGGCGGGCTGCGCATGGGCGGTCGCGCGCTACGGCCATCCCTTGCTGGCGCCCAGGGGGGAAACGCTTGCCGCGCTCCACGCGCTGCCGCTCGGCGCGCTGCGGATCGATGACGAGACCGTGGCCGCTTTGGCGCAAGCGGGCCTCAAGCGTATTGGCGATGTGACCGGGCGCCCGCGCGCGCCGCTGGCCGCGCGTTTCGGCGTGGGCTTTTTGCGCCGGCTCGACCAGGCCTTGGGGCGCGAGGAGGAATCGATCGCGCCGCGCCTGCCGGTCGCCTCCTGCAGCGCGGAGCGCCGCTTCGCCGAGCCGATCGGGCTTGAGACGGATGTGCTCGGCACGATCGAGAAACTGGCGCGCGAACTTGGGATTGCGATGGAACGGCGCGGCGAAGGCGCGCGGCATTTACAGGTGTCGCTGTTTCGCACCGACGGCAAGGTCTATCGCTTCGACGCCAAAGCCGGCGAACCGCTGCGCGATCCCGCGCGCATCCGCCGCCTGTTTTCCGAGCGCTTTATCGCCACCGGCGACGAATGCGATCCCGGCTTCGGTTACGACATGCTGCGGCTCTCGGCGCTCATGGTCGAGCGGATGGATCCGGTGCAGGCGGGTCTCGCGCGCGACGATCATGGCGCCGAACTCGCGCATCTGGTCGACCGGCTCAGCGCCCGCCTTGGCTCCGCGCGCGTGATGCGGCTGTCGCCGCGCGACACGCATATCCCGGAATTCGCGGAAGAGGCGGTGCCTGCTCAAATGGCGCAGCAGAATATGTCAGCCTGCAGAGCGCAATCAGGCGAAGTGGGCACCGGTTCGCCGTCCGATTGCGCGACACATAAAATCGAACAGGACAGTCTCGCGCCCGCGCGGCCGGTGCGGCTGTTTGCACGGCCGGAGGCGATCGAGGCGCTCGCGGAAGTGCCGGACGGCCCGCCCGTGCGTTTCCGCTGGCGTCATGTGATGCACGACGTCGTCGCCGTGGAAGGTCCCGAACGCATCGCCATGGAATGGTGGCGCGATGATGCGGGACGCGTGCTGACGCGGGATTATTTCCGCGTCGAAAGCAAACAAGGGATGCGCGCCTGGCTTTATCGCGACGGCCTGTTCGGGCGGGAAGAGAAAAATCCGCGCTGGTTCCTGCATGGTTTGTTTGCGTGAGTGGCGTGCGAGTGCTGTGAATGTCCATCTATGCCGAACTGGCGGTGACCAGCAATTTTTCCTTCCTGCGCGGGGCGTCCGAGCCGGAGGAGTTTGTGCGGGAGGCCAGGCAGCTTGGCCTCGCGGGCCTCGGCGCCGCCGACCGCAATTCCGTCGCGGGCGTGGTGCGCTTTCACGTCGCGGCGAAGGAGTTCGGCCTCAAGCTCGCGCCCGGCGCGCGGCTCGTCTTCGATGACGGCGTCACGCCGGATATTCTTTGTTTTCCGAAAGACCGCGCCGCCTGGGGCCGGCTGACGCGGCTCTTGTCTCTCGGCAAGCGCCGCGCGGAGAAGGGCGAATGCCTCCTTGGCCTGCCGGACATTTTCGAATTCATTGAGGGGCAAAATCTCATCGTCATGCCTCAGGCCACGGTTGACGCGGATCAGCTTGTTCGCCTGCTCGAACGATTGAAACAGGCAGCGTCGCGCAAATCGGTCTGGCTTGCGGGAAGTCTTCTTTATCGCGGCGACGATACGCGCAGATTGGCGAAACTGTCCGATATTGCGGGGCGCGCCTTCGTGCCGCTGATCGCCGTCAACGACGCGCTCTATCACGTTGCGGAGCGCCGAGAATTGCAGGACGTCGTGACCTGCATCCGCGAGAAGACCACCATCGACAAGGCCGGGAAACGTCTGCAAGCCAATGCCGAGCGGCATCTGAAAGATACCGCGGAAATGTCGCGGCTGTTCCGCAAATATCCGGACGCGGTCGCGCAAACACAGCGCTTTCTCGATCAATGCCGCTTTTCGCTCGAGGAATTGCGCAAGACCGAATATCCGGAAGAGACCCGCAAAGGTTATGCGACCCCGCAGGACGCGCTGGTCGCTTTCGCGGAAGAGGGCGCGCGCAAGCGTTTTCCGGACGGAATGAAGAAAGAAGTGCGGCACGCCCTCGATGAGGAGCTGAGAATCGTCGGCGAGCTCGATTACGCCCCGTTTTTCCTGACCGTGCATGACATCGTCAGATTTGCGCGGCACGAGGCCAACATCCTCTGCCAGGGCCGCGGTTCCGCCGCCAATTCGCTGATCTGTTATTGTCTCGGCATCACCGAAGTCAGTCCCGACAGGGTCAATCTCCTGTTCGAGCGTTTCGTCTCCGCCGAACGGCGCGAGCCGCCCGATATCGACGTCGATTTCGAGCACGAGCGGCGCGAGGAGGTCATCCAATATATCTACCGGACCTATACGCGCGAGCGCGCAGGATTGGCCGCGACCGTGATCTGCTATCGCGGGCGCAGCGCCATCCGCGACGTCGGCAAGGTGTTCGGGCTGTCGGAGGATACGCTGTCGCTGCTCGCCGGCACCATGTGGGGCTGGTCGCATAGCGGCGTAAAGGAAGACCACGCCAGACGCGCCGGGCTCGACACCGCCGATCCGCGCCTGGCCCGCACCATGGCGCTGGCGGAGGAATTGCTCGGATTTCCCCGGCATCTCTCGCAGCATGTCGGCGGCTTTGTGATCACGCGCTCGCGGCTCGACGAGGTCGTGCCGATCGAGAACGCGGCGATGGACGAGCGCACCGTGATCGAATGGGAAAAGAACGATCTGGAATCGCTCGGCTTGCTCAAAGTCGACGTGCTGGCGCTCGGCATGCTGACCTGCCTGCGCAAGGGCTTCGACCTGTTGCGCTCTCATTACAATGAGCAGCGCGATCTCTCGATCCAGGACGAGGACGAGGAGACCTACCGGATGATCCGCCGCGCCGACACCATCGGCGTGTTCCAGATCGAAAGCCGCGCGCAGATGTCGATGCTGCCGCGGCTGAAGCCGGCGAAATTCTACGATCTCGTGATCGAGGTCGCGATCGTGCGGCCGGGGCCGATCCAGGGCAAGATGGTGCATCCCTATCTGCAGCGGCGCGAAAATCCGGAGCTCGCGGTTTATCCCGCGCCGCGCGGCGGCGATCCCGACGAATTGCGCGAGGTGCTGGGAAAAACGCTCGGCGTGCCGCTGTTCCAGGAACAGGCCATGCGCATCGCCATCGTGGCCGCGGGCTTTGCGCCCGGCGAGGCCGACCGGCTCCGGCGCGCGATGGCGACGTTCAAGCGCGTCGGCACCATCCATTCGTTCGAGAGGAAATTCGTGCAGGGCATGATCGGTCGCGGCTATGAGCCCGATTTCGCGCAACGCTGCTTCGAGCAGATCAAGGGCTTCGGCGAATACGGCTTTCCGGAGAGCCACGCGGCGAGCTTTGCTAACCTCGTCTATGCCTCAGCCTGGATGAAATGCCGCTATCCCGATGTGTTCGCGGCGGCTTTGCTCAACAGCCAGCCGATGGGGTTTTACGCCTCGTCGCAGATCGTGCGCGATGCGCAGGAGCATGGCGTCGAGGCGAGGGCGGTCGACGTCAACGCGTCGAACTGGGATTGCATTCTTGAGGCGGGCCTGGAGGCGCGCCATCGGCTGCATGCGCGCCACGCCGGGATGAAAGAGGCGGTGCGGTCCGATCGCGCGCTTCGCCTGGGTTTCCGGCAGATCACAGGGTTTTCGGAGGACGAAGGCAGGCTCGTCGAAAGCGCGCGCGGGAAGGGTTTCGATTCCATTCGCGATCTCTGGCTGCGCACGGGATTGAAGCCAGCGGCCCTGGAGCGTCTCGCGGCCGCCGATGCGTTCCGTTCACTCGGTCTCGACCGCCGCGAAGCCTTGTGGGCGATCCGCGCGTTGCGGCGCACGGGCGACAAGGACGATCTTCCGCTCTTCGCGCGCGCGGCGATGGGCGAATGCGAGCCAGATGCCGATCTGCCCGCGATGACGCCCGGCCAGCAGGTCGTGGAGGATTACCGGCATCTGCATCTGTCGCTGAAAGGCCATCCGGTGTCGTTCCTGCGCGATGAGTTCGAGCGGCGCGGCATTCTCCGCAATGAGCAGCTCGCGGGTCTTGCGTCGGGCCGGCGCGTGCGCATCGGCGGGCTCGTGCTGGTGCGCCAGCGGCCGGGCACCGCGAACGGGGTGATTTTCGCAACGCTTGAGGACGAAACCGGAAGCGCCAATGTGATCGTCTGGCCGGCGATATTCGAGCGGTTCCGCCCGGCCGTTCTGGGCGCGCGCCTGATCGCCGTGACCGGCAAATTGCAGAATGCATCCGGTGTTATCCATGTCGTCGCCGACGAGATCGAGGATCTCACCCATCTTCTGAAACTCTTGTCGAAGGATGGCGCGAAGATCGCCGCCGCCGCGCCGGCCGGCGAAGGCAAGCGCCCGATCTCCGTGCGTCAGCGTCATCCGCGCATGGGAGATGCGCTCGTCACCGCATTCAAGGACAAGGTTTTCGCCGACGAATTGGGTTCAGGCGGCGACGCGCACGCGGTGATGCCGAAGGGACGGAATTTTCATTAGCCCGCCGGCCCGGCCGCCGCCGCTCACAGCACCGGCGGCGTCTTTTCGATCAGGTTGATCAGCCACTCGGCGGCTTGCAGGATGGCGACGCGTTGCGCGACCGACGCGCTGCGAAAGGTGTCGTTGAGCAGCTTGAGCGCGCGCTTGGCGGATGGATGCGTCCGCACAACTTTCATATGGCGATCGAGCCTTGCCAGCAGGGCGGCGCGGCTGAGCTCCAGGTCCTCGTAGCGCTGGCGAAAATTTCGTCCCGGCGCGCCGGCGGATCCGGCGCCCGCGGGTCTCAAGCTTCGTTTGCGTCCACCCATGGTTTTTCCTTTGGCGGCCTTTCCAGCGTGCGGACCGGTAGTCCCCGGTTAATGCTAACAGGCGATTTACGCCTTGCATTAGCACTCTCAAAGACAAGAACAATTAGAATGCATCGATTATTCGATCTGTCCAAGCGGATGATTGTGCATGCGTACCGGCGTTGCAAAATTCGCGTTCGTGCTGACGGCTTTGGCGCTGGCCGCGCCTTGCGCGCATGCCGATCACGCGCCGAATTATGTCGTGCCGGGCCGGCCGGACGTACCGGTCATCATTAACTTCTTCGATGCCTCGTGGGGCGTGGTCGAGGGCGAATGGGGGCTTTACCGTCCTGGCGCGGTATCGCCGACCGTGATCCCGGCGCCCTATGTCACGCCGCGCACGGTGGCAAAACCCTATTACCCCTCGCTCGGCGGGCCGGCCTACAAGGGCCGCCTCGAGATCGAGCCGCCCGCCGACCGGCAATTGCCGGCGCCGGCGCCGAGCTATCACCGGTCCTGGACCAGCGAGTCGCATAATCTTCCGGCGACGGAATATGCGCCGTCGCCCCCCATCATCCTGGGAGACGACGATCTCGCGCCATCCGACCGTCGTCACCGCAGGCGTCATCACTAAACAGACTGAAAGGGAGTCACATGTTCCGCGTCACACTCGGTCTCGCGACCGCAACGTTCTTCGGACTGGCCGCCGCGTCCCCCGCGTCCGCGGGCCCGTGCTGCGGCTCGAATTGGGGCCTCGGATGGGGCGGCGGCTGGGGCGGCGGATGCTGCACCACGAGCTACGTCTACCAGCAGCCGCAATACCAATATTATGTGCAGCCGGCGGCGCCGATTGTCGTGCAGGCGCCCCCGCAGCAGATCATCGTGCAGCAGCCGCAGCCGGAAGTGATCTTCCAGCAGACGGTGGCGGCGCCGGTGCCGAGCTACACCGTCGATCAGGGTCCGTATTATGCCGGACCGCAGGTGATCGGCTATTCGCAGCCGCGATATTATGCCGATACGCCGGTGCGCGCGTATCCGTATACGCCGGGCTATTACAATCCGAACCGCGTCTATGACCGTCCGGCCTATCGCGGCTGGCGTCACGGTTATCGTCATCGTTCGTGGGTCGCCCCGCGCGTGTATGGCGGCTATCGCCATCACCATCGCCGCGCCGTTGCCGCCGGCGTTTACGTTGGCGAGAAGAAGCGCTGGCACTGAGGATCCAATTCCGACCTCATCCTTCGAGACGCGGCTCTTCGAGCCGCTCCTCAGGATGAGGCCGGATTACCGTCCAGCCGATAACGACTTCAGCCGCGCTGTCGCGACATAAAGCGACAGCGCGGCTGCGTTTGAGACATTGAGGCTCTTGATCGCGCCCGGCAGATCGAGCCGCGCAAGATGATCGCAGGTCTCGCGCGTCAACTGACGCAGACCCTTTCCTTCGGCGCCGAGAACGAGCGCGAGCGGCGCCGACATCGGCACGTCGTTCAGATCCTCTGTCGCTTCGCTGTCGAGACCTATTGTGAGAAAGCCGCGTTCCTTGAGCGCCGCGATCCCGCGCGCGAGATTCTGCACCGTCACCATCGGCACAAACTCGAGCGCGCCGGACGCCGATTTCGCCAGCACGCCGGTGGCTTCCGGCGAATGCCGCGCGGTGGTGATCAGCGCCTTCACGCCGAAAGCCGCCGCGCTGCGCAGGATCGCGCCGACATTATGCGGATCGGTGATCTGGTCGAGCACCAGCACGACGCCGCTGGCGTCGAGGTCTTCGACATCGGGAGCGTCGAGCGGATCGGCCTCCGCCAGCAATCCGTTATGGACGGAATCCGGCGTCAGCCGCCGCGCGATCTCGTCCGGGCGCACGATCTCGTGCGCTGAAGGGAGTTTGAAACCTTCCTCCTCGAGCCGGCGCGCTGCATTTTCGGTGACAACGAGCTTTCGCACCTTGCGCGCCGGATTGGACAAGGCCGAGGTGACCGAGTGCCAGCCGAACAGAATGACCGGGCCATCGCCGCCGCCGCCGGAACGAGGCGGGCCGCCGCGCCGCTCATGCCTTGGTCCGGGCTTTCCCCCAAAACGCGGAGCGCGCGGCTTGTCCCGTCCGCCGTCGCGTCCGTGCCGGAACGATCCGCCCTTGTTCTTGTCGCTTTTCTTGCCGTCGCGCTCGCGCATCTCGCCTTCATCTCACGGGCAGGGCGCATTTGTCACTTTTCCGACCTCATCCTGAGGAGCCCGGCGAAGCCTTGGCGAAGGCGGGCGTCTCGAAGGATGAGGTCGGCCTCGCCCTTCGAGACGCATTGCTTCGCAATGCTCCTCAGGGTGAGGCCGAAAAGGGACGAAACCTACAAAACGACCGATTTCCGATTGACTTACAGGGGTATGGCCCCGATAAACGCGGCCCGTTCCGGTGCGCGGTGCTTGGCCTATATTAATAAGTATCCGGGCATTTGAAGGCCGGCTGAGTTCCGGAGGGGTGCCCGAGTGGCTAAAGGGGACGGACTGTAAATCCGTTGGCTTAGCCTACGTTGGTTCGAATCCAACCCCCTCCACCAGCCTTCGCTTGCTTCGCAAGCTACGGCTTGGCAAGCCAGAAGACGGAACGCGGGTGTAGCTCAATGGTAGAGCAACAGCCTTCCAAGCTGATGACGAGGGTTCGATTCCCTTCACCCGCTCCAATCCGCACAAAACCCCATCTGAAATCTGATGTCGTCGCGGAACATCGGTGTGCACTGCCGTAGCACATCGGTTTCGGAGCGAAATCAAAGCCGAAAACATGGCGAGGATCGATTTTCTGATCTGTCCTCAATGCACTTTCCTGATAAATTGACGCCAATATTTCAAATTCTTCTGCAGAAATGACTTGATTAAAACATAAGATTAAGCATATT
>CAMDXM010000124.1 GCA_945878025.1 Pseudorhodoplanes sinuspersici
CTATACCGGCGGCGGCGTGATCAACTCGGGCGCCGAGGCGAGCCACCTGCTGCGCGAATTCGTCAAGCTCACCGGCTTTCCGATCACCTCGACCCTGATGGGCCTTGGCGCGTTTCCGGCCGCCAATCCGCAATGGCTCGGCATGCTGGGAATGCACGGCACTTACGAAGCCAATTGGGCGATGCACGATTGCGACGTGATGATCTGCATCGGCGCGCGCTTCGACGACCGCATCACCGGCCGGCTCGACGCCTTCGCGCCGCATTCGAAGAAGATCCACGTCGACATTGATGCGTCCTCGATCAACAAGAACGTCAAGGCCGATATCGGCATCGTCGGCGATTGCGGGCATGTGCTGGAGGACATGACGCGGTTGTGGCGCGCGGCCGGCTTAAAGCCCGATCCGAAAGCGTTGAAGGACTGGTGGGCGCAGATCGACAAATGGCGCGCGAAGAAGTCGCTCAGCTTCCGCAACTCGAACGAAGTGATCAAGCCGCAATACGCGATCCAGCGGCTGTATGAACTGACCAAGGACAAGGACGTCTACATCACCACCGAAGTCGGCCAGCATCAGATGTGGGCGGCGCAGCATTTCCATTTCCAGGAGCCGAACCGCTGGATGACGTCCGGGGGGCTCGGCACCATGGGCTATGGCCTGCCGGCCTCGGTCGGCGTGCAGATGGCGCATCCGGGTTCGCTCGTGATCGACATCGCGGGCGAGGCTTCTGTGCTGATGACCATGCAGGAAATCTCGACGGCCGTGCAGTACCGGCTGCCGGTCAAGATTTTCATTCTCAACAATCAGTATATGGGCATGGTGCGCCAGTGGCAGGAATTGCTGCATGGCGGGCGCTATGCCGAGAGCTACAGCGAGGCGCTGCCGGATTTCGTCAAGCTCGCGGAGGCCTATCATGCGGTCGGCATCCGTTGTTCGAAGCCGGGCGATCTCGATCACGCCATCAAGGAGATGATCAGCGTCGACAAGCCGGTGATCTTCGATTGCGTCGTCGACCAGAAGGAAAACTGCTTCCCGATGATCCCGTCCGGCCGCGCGCATAACGAGATGATTCTCGGCGACGCCGCGGAAAATCTCGACGAGGCAATCTCGGAAGAAGGCAAGGTGATGGTGTGACCATCAAGTCAGATAAAGGACGACGACAGTGAACGCCCAGACCGGCACCACCTCGCATTATCCCGTCGCGCCCGCCGCCGCGCGCGCGGAATCGCACACGCTCACTGTGCTCGTCGACAACGAACCGGGCGTGCTCGCGCGCGTCATCGGGCTGTTCTCCGGGCGCGGCTACAATATCGACTCGCTCACCGTGTCGGAGACCGAACACCAGAAGCATCTGTCGCTTATTACCATCGTCACCTTCGGCACGCCGATGGTCATCGAGCAGATCCGGCATCAGCTCGAGCGGCTTATTCCGGTCCATAAAGTCACGGACCTGACCATCACCGGCAAGGCGATCGAGCGCGAGCTCGCCATGGTCAAGGTGCGCGGCAAGGGCGACAACCGCGTCGAGGCCTTGCGCCTCGCCGACGCTTTCCGCGCCAGGGTCATCGACGCGTCGACCGAGAGCTTCGTGTTCGAGATCACCGGCAAGAGCGACAAGATCGACCAGTTCGTGGAGCTGATGCTGCCGCTCGGCCTTGTGGAGGTGTCCCGCACCGGGATCGTGGCGATCAGCCGTGGCCCGGAAGTGATGTAGGGGTCTTCGCAAACCGCACTTGTCGGGGCCCCTGCGGGGCCCTAGAAGCTGCGGCCAGTCCAATCGAAAACGGGCGCCAAGCCGCCTTTAGCTGGGGGATACCGTACCATGCGTGTTTATTACGACCGCGACGCCGACCTGAACCTGATCAAGGGCAAGAAGGTCGCCGTCATCGGCTATGGCAGCCAGGGCCATGCCCATACGCTGAACCTGCGCGATTCCGGCGTCAAAGACGTGGTCGTGGCTTTGCGCAAGGGCTCGCAGGGCGTGAAGAAGGCCGAGGGCGAGAAGCTTAAAGTTATGGAAGTCGCCGAGGCCGCCAAATGGGCCGACGTGATGATGATGCTCACCCCCGACGAATTGCAGGGCGACATTTACCGCGAGCAGCTGCACGGCAACATGAAGCAGGGCTCAGCGATCATGTTCGCGCACGGCCTCAACGTGCATTTCAACCTGATCGAGCCGCGCCCGGACATCGACGTCCTGATGGTGGCGCCGAAGGGTCCCGGCCACACCGTGCGCTCGGAATATCTGCGCGGCGGCGGCGTGCCGTGCCTCCTTGCCATTCATAAAGACTCGTCGGGCAACGCGCATGATCTCGGGCTCTCCTACGCCTCGGCGATCGGCGGCGGCCGCGCTGGCATCATCGAGACCACGTTCAAGGAAGAATGCGAGACCGATCTGTTCGGCGAACAGGTTGTGCTCTGCGGCGGTCTCGTCGAGCTGATCAAGGGCGGCTACGAGACGCTGGTGGACGCCGGCTACGCGCCGGAGATGGCGTATTTCGAATGCCTGCACGAGGTGAAGCTGATCGTGGACCTGATCTACGAAGGCGGCATCGCCAACATGAATTACTCGATCTCCAACACCGCCGAATACGGCGAGTATGTCACCGGCCCGCGCATCATCACCGAAGAGACCAAGAAGGAAATGCGCAAGGTTCTGGCCGACATCCAGTCCGGCAAGTTCACGCGCGACTGGATGCTGGAGAACAAGGTCAACCAGACCTCGTTCAAGGCGACCCGCGCCAAGCTCGCCCAGCACCCGATCGAGCATGTCGGCGCCAAGCTGCGTGACATGATGCCGTGGATCAAGAAGGGCGCCTTGGTCGACAAAGCGCGGAACTGATCTTGCTCGCAAGGCCGAACATCAAGACGCCGGTCTGGCTTCCAGCCATGGCCGGCGTTTTGCTGTTCGCGGGCGCGGCTTTCGCGCAGGAAGAGAAGAAGGAAGATATCCCCGATCCGGAATGCGACGGCGGCACGTCGGACATGGTGAAATGCCTCTCGGACGCCACCGCGAAATGGGACAAGCGGCTCAACGCCGCCTATCTGGAGGCGCTCAAGGACAAAGAAGCGCCGGCCGCGCAGCGCGAGCAACTCCGGAAAGCGCAGCGTCTCTGGCTGCAATTTCGCGCCGCCAATTGCGACTATTACGCCTTGGGCGAAGGTTCGATTTCGCGGCTCAATGCCGGAAGCTGCCTGTTCGACATGACCAAGGCCCGGGCGAAAGAGCTGGAAGCGGGCCCGCAGAACTGAGCGCTCGCTCCGCCCGGACACCTGGAATTAACCCCCATTCAGAAAATCCCCGTATTTGCGCACTTTGTCGCGTGCGGAACTTCTTGCCATGACTATTTTATTACAGTTTGATGACATGAGCCCGTTGTCCACAAATCAAGAAACCGGCCGGGCTGGGTTTTTGAGTTGTCGCGCAATCGGACGGCGAACCGGTTCCCACTTCGCCTGATTGCGCTCTAGGGCATCTGCTGTCCATGTCGATTACGAGTTTTCCCCGCGTTCCAGGCCGCTTCGCGGCGCTCACCGCTCTTGATCGTTCGCAACGCATCCGCCTTGCCGCGGCGGCGCTGATCCATCTCGGCGCGCTGGCGACCTTGTTCGCGACCGAAGTCGAAATCTTCCATCTCACGCTCGCAACGCTGACCTGGATCGGGCTCAACCTGTTCTGGCTTTCGATCCTGCGGCGGCCCCTCATGTCGGCGTTGCTGTCGCTGACGCTGATTATCGCGGTGATCGCGGCCTCGCTGTTCAAGTTCGAAGTCACCTGGATGACGGTGACCTTCCTCGACGTGCTGATCGTGGATTCGGGCACGGTCCGCTTTCTGCTCAAGACCTTTCCGAATTTCCGCCTCGGCGTCGGCCTGGCGTTGATCGCGGCGGCTCCGCTCGCGATCCTGATCTGGCGCGCCGATCCGTTCCGCGTGCGGCGGGCGCATGCGGCGCTCGGCGGCACTGCGTGCCTGGCGCTGATCGGCGTGATGTCGCTGAAAGTGCCGGAACAGGCCTGGGAGCCGTTCCAGGGCATCAATCACGTTTCGAGCTTCGTGCGCTCCGGCTTCATGTCGGTATCGCAACTCTCGACATTGGGCTGGATCGAGGCCGACGCTTCGCTGCCGGAAAAGCTCAAGAGCGTTCCGGGCGGAAGCTGCGCGGCAACCGATCACGATGCGACCGGTCCTGCTAAATTGGAGCACGATGCCGCCGAAAAACCGCTTCAAACTTTTCGGCATCATGCTCCGGATAAACCGCCGCATATCATCATGGTGCTGGATGAATCGAGCTTCGATGTCTCCACCGTGCCAGGGATGAAAGTGCCGCCCGGCTACAAGGATCAGTTCCGCTCCTTCGACGGCAAGATGCGTTCGTTCCTGGTGGAAGGCACCGGCGGGCCGACCTGGTACACCGAGTACAACGTGCTGTCGGGGCTGTCGGCGCGTTCGTTCGGACGCCTGAAACTCTACGTCACGCGCATCGCGGCGAACCGCGTCGAGCGCGGGCTGCCGCAGACGCTGCGGCGCTGCGGCTACAAGACCTTCAGCCTCTATCCCGCGCCGGGATCGTTCCTCGCCGCGCGCGCCTATCAGCGTTCGGCCGGCATCGGCCGCATGATCGATTCCAACGAGATGCGCGCGGGCGACGTCGAGCCCGATCATTTCTATTACGATCAGGCTTTGCGGCTGATGGAGCGCGAGCGCGGCGAGAATCCGCTCTTCATGTTTGTCTATACCGTCGCCAATCATTTTCCGTGGGATGAGCCCTATCGGCCCGACCTGACGCCGAACTGGCGCGCTCCGGGCAATGAGCCGCATATCGACGAATATCTCCGCCGCCAGAAAATGAGCGCGCAGGATTACGCGGATTTCGTCGAAAACCTGCGGCGCAAATTCCCGAAGGAAAAATTCCTGATCGTGCGCTTCGGCGACCATCAGCCTTACATTTCCTCCACCATGATCGATCCGGGCAAGGATATCGCCGAGGTGTCGCGTAAAATCGCCGAACGCGATCCGCGCTACTTCACCACCTATTATGCGATCGACGCCGTCAATTACCGGCCCGCGAATCTGTCGTCGGCGCTCGACACGCTCGACGCGCCCTATCTGCCGCTGGCCGTGCTGGAAGCGGCGGGCCTGCCGCTCGATCCCTCCTTCGCCGAGCAGAAGGAGATCCTGCAACGCTGCGGCGGCGTGTTCTATGGCTGCAAGGAGGGCGCGGAGGCGCGCCGCTTCAACCGGCTGTTGATCGATGCCGGTCTGATCAAGGGGTTTTGATCCGCCCTCACCCGAGGAGGCGGCCAACGGGCCGCGCTTCGTGCGAACCCGTTGGCCGCCTCCTCAGCATGAGGCCGGGAGAGATTTCGCGTGTCTGAAACGTGTCTTCCAGAACACTTTGCATCCTTGCGTGACCCCGCTACGGTCAGAAAAAAGCCGGGTGTGAGGGAGTAATGACGGGGGTACAACAGGCCATCGCTGCGAACGCAGCCGTGCGCGGCGCCATGCCCGCGGTCGCGCTCGACGATGTCACGATTTCCTTTCGCATGGCCGGCAATCATGTCTATACCGCCGTCAAGCGCGCCTCGCTGTCGGTCGCCGACGGCGAGTTCGTATCCATCGTCGGTCCCACGGGTTGCGGAAAATCGACGCTGCTGAATGTGGCCGCCGGCCTGCTAGCGCCGTCATCCGGCAAAGCCTCGATTTTCGGTCGCGCGCTTGCGGGCCTGAACCGGCAGGCCGGATATCTGTTTCAGGCCGATGCGTTGTTTCCCTGGAAGACGGCGATCGACAATGTCGCGATCGGGCTCGAGACCGCCAACGTCGCCTCGAAATTGGCGCATGACCGCGCGCAGGACTGGCTCAAGCGCGTGGGCCTTGGCTCCTTCGGCGCGCGCTATCCGCATATGCTGTCCGGCGGGCAAAGAAAGCGCGTCGGTCTCGCGCAGGTGCTGATCCGCAATCCGAAAATACTCTTGATGGACGAACCCTTCGGTCCGCTCGATGCGCAGACGCGCCAGATCATGGGCAATCTCCTCCTCGATCGGTGGAGTGCGGACAGGAAGGCGGTGCTGTTCGTCACCCACGATCTCGAGGAAGCGATCGCGCTGTCGGACCGCGTGGTGATCATGTCGGCGGGGCCGGCCGCGCGCATCATCGGCGACTGGACCGTGAACCTGCCGCGTCCGCGCGACATTTCCGAAGTGAAGCTCGATCCGGCCTTTCATGCCCTGCATCGCGAAATCTGGCAGAAGCTGAAGGACGAAGTGATCAAGGGCTATGCGCAGACGGGAGGCGGATGATGGTGCTTCTCGGATGCATGTCCGCTGCGAACTCCGCTCGGATTCCCTCTCCCCTATGGGGAGAGGGAAGAGAAGAAAAGAGCGTGGCATGAACCGCGTCACGCTGATCGCTCTGCAGGCTCTGGTCGCGATCGTCTCGATCCTGATCTGGTACCTCCTGACCACGATCCCGGTCGACGGCAAGCCGCTGTTTCCGCCCTTCTTCTTCTCGACGCCGCTCGACGTCGCCGAGCGCATCGTCAAATGGTTTTCCGAAGGCACGATCTGGCGGCATTTGTGGATCACGCTCGCCGAGGCGATGCTCGCTTTCGTGCTCGGTTCGCTCGGCGGCGTTCTGGTCGGCTTCTGGTTCGCGCGCCAGCCGCGCGTCGCCGCGGTGTTCGATCCTTATGTGAAGGCGGTCAACGCGCTGCCGCGCATCGTGCTGGCGCCGATCTTCACGCTCTGGTTTGGGCTCGGCATCTGGTCGAAGGTGGCGCTCGGCGTGACGCTCGTGTTCTTCATCGTGTTCTTCAATGTGTATCAGGGCGTCAAGGAAGTGAGCCCGACCGTGCTCGCCAATGCGCGCATGCTCGGCATGAACGAGCGGCAATTGATGCGGCACGTCTATTGGCCCTCGGCCTTGTCCTGGATGTTCTCCTCGCTGCATACCTCGGTCGGTTTCGCCGTGGTGGGCGCGGTGGTGGGCGAATATCTCGGGTCTGCCGCGGGCCTGGGCTACATCATCCTGCAGGCCGAGATGACTTTCGATATCGCCGGTGTTTTTGCCGGCATGTTCGTGCTGGCGGCCTTTGTGATCGTGATCGACACCATGGTCACGCTGGTCGAGCGGCGGCTGCTGGTATGGCGGCCGGCCGCGGCGGAAACGAGGGCCTAACCCGCTTCCGGAACGTAGCGGCTTGCTCTATCGTCCAATCCGAAATGCGGTCCCACAGAAGGGCCGCCGGAACAAAAGGGAGGAATTTCATGATCGCAGCATTCTTGCGGCGCACGGTTTCGACGCTCGCGGCATTGGTCTTGATGTCGGGCCTTGCATTCGCGCAAACCAAAGTCACGCTCGCCATCGGCGGCGCGGCCTGTCTGTGCTATCTGCCGACCGTATTGGCGCAGCAGCTCGGCGAATTCGACAAGGCCGGCGTCAAGGTCGAGATGGTGGACTTTAAAGGCGGCTCGCAATCGCTCACTGCCGTGCTCGGCGGATCGGCGGACGTCGTGTCCGGCTATTTCGATCATTGCGTGAACCTGGCCGCGAAAAACCAGGCTTTGCAGGCCTTCGTGGTCTATGACCGCTATCCGGGCTTCGCGCTCGTGGTCTCGCCCCAACACACCGGCGCGATCAAGTCGGTGAAGGATCTCGCCGGCAAGAAGGTCGGCGTCAGCGCGCCCGGCTCCTCGACCCATTTCTTTCTGAATTACATCATGTCGAAGAACAAGGTCGATCCGGGTTCCGTCGGCGTGATTGGAGTCGGTCTTGGCGCCACCGCTGTCGCCGCCATGGAGCAGGGCAATGTCGAAGCTGCGATCATGCTCGATCCGGCGGTGACATTGCTGCAGGGCAAGAACAAGGACCTGCGCATCCTCGCCGACACGCGGACGCAGAAGGACACGCTTGACGTATTCGGCGGCGAATATCCCGGCGGCGCGCTCTACACCAAGGCGGACTGGATCGAGAAGAATCCGAAAGCCGTGCAGGGCATGACCACCGCGATCGTCAACACGCTGAAATGGATCCACTCGCATACGCCCGAAGAGATCATGGCGAAGATGCCGGAGGACCTCGTCGGCCCCGACAAGGCGCTTTATCTCGCCGCGCTCAAGAACACGCTGCCGATGTATTCGCTGACCGGCAAGATGGACCCGAAGGGCGCCAAGGCCGTACTCGATGTGTTCAGCCAGTCGTCGGAGGCGGTCGCGAAGGCGAATGTGGATCTGTCCAAGACCTACACCAACAAGTTCGTCGACCAGGTGGGCGCCAAGACGAATTGAGCAATCATCCGCATCGATCGACCGATCAAATCATTTGATTCCAATGCCCTCTCCCATACCGGAGAGGGCATTGTAGTTTGGGCGGCATGAACATCCTCTCGATCCAGTCGCATGTCGCCTATGGCCATGTCGGCAACGACGCGGCCGCGTTCCCGCTGCAGCGGCTCGGCATCGAGGTCTGGCCGGTGCATACCGTGCAATTCTCCAACCACACCGGCTACGGATCGTGGAAGGGCAGCGTGTTCGACGCCGGCATGATCCGCGATGTGATCGCGGGCATCGCTGAGCGCAACGCGCTGCGGCTGTGCGATGGCGTGCTCTCCGGCTATATGGGCTCGGCCGATATCGGGGAAGCCATTCTCGACACGGTTTTGCGCGTGCGGCGCGCCAATCCGGCGATGCGCTATTGCTGCGATCCGGTCATCGGCGACGTCGGGCGCGGCGTGTTCGTGCGGCCGGGCATCCCGGAATTCATGCGCGAGCGGGCCTTGCCGGCGGCCGACGTGATCACACCCAACCAATTTGAGCTGGATTATCTTTCGGGGCGGGAAACCAAAACGATCGCCGACGCGCTTTCGGCCGTCGGTACGCTGCATGCGCTGGGCCCGAGCGCGATCCTGGTCACTTCGCTGCGGACCAGCGACACCCCTGGCAACTCGATCGATTTGCTCGCCTCCGACGGCAACAGCCGGTTTCTGGTGCGCACGCCGAAACTGCCGATCTCGGTCAACGGCGCGGGCGACGCCATCGCGGCCTTGTTTTTCGCGCATTACCTGCAAAACGAATCCATCGCGCAGGCGCTTTCGGCGGCGGCGTCCTCGGTCTTCGGCATTCTCAAGCACACGGCCGACAAGGGCTCGCGCGAAATCCTTCTGATCGAAGCGCAGGAGGAGATTGTGAAGCCTTCGTTTGTGTTCGAAGCGTCGCCCTTGTGAGGTTTGTATGAAACGCCGCTTTTTCACGCTCGATGTTTTCACAAAGAAGAAATTTTCCGGAAATCCGCTCGCGGTCGTGCTGGAGCCTGACGGCCTCGATATGCCCGCGATGCAGACCATCGCGCGCGAATTCAACCATCCCGAGACGGTCTTCGTGTTTCCGCCCGCCGATAAGGGCAGCAGGGCGGCCTTGCGCATTTTCACGCCGGCGGCCGAGCTTCCCTTTGCCGGCCATCCGACGGTCGGCACGGCGGTGCTGCTCGCCATCCTCGACGGCGCAAAGACCGCGCGGGAATTCATTCTGGAAGAGAAACTTGGCCACGTATTCTGCCGTTTCGAGCCGGGAACGGCGGAGAGCGGCCACATCCGCTTCGCAATACCGAGCTTGCCGGTGCTGGCCGGCGAATTGCCTGGCGCGAAGGAGATCGCTGCGGCTTTGTCGCTGAATCCGGATGACATCGGTTGCGATGGGATATTGCCGGCGCGCTGGTCCGCGGGCTTTCCGTTCTCTCTCGTGCCGCTGAAAGGTCTTGATGCGGCGGCGCGCTGCCGGCCCGATTCGTCTTCGTTCGAAAGAGTGTTCGGCATCGATGGTCCCGGCAGGGTCTATGCTTTCTGCACCCAGCCGGCTGAGCCTGGTCACGACATTCATGCCCGCATGTTCGCGCCGGGAATGGGGATCGCGGAAGATCCGGCCTCCGGCGCGGCAATCGCGGCCTTGTCAGGGCTGATTACGGCGTCGGGTCGCTATTCCGATGGCGAGCACGATCTCCATATCGAACAGGGCTATGAGATGGGCCGGCCGAGCCTGATCGAACTCGGGCTTTCGCTGCGCGGCGGACGTCTCGTTTCGGCGACCATCGGCGGCAGCGCGGTCGTGGTGACGGAAGGCACGATCGACGCCTGAACGCGCCGCTCATTTCGAGGCTGGCCGATCCGCATCCCAAAATGCCAGTATCCGCCACGAGGGGCCGGCGCGCGCCCGATGTCGTAGGCTTGAAAGGAATGCGTCCATGAATCTCGGCAAGTTCGTCAGGCCTTTCCGCGTCGATCAGCCGGAGACATTCAAGCTCTCGTCCATCGATCCGTCGGATACCGGCGGCTTCGGCCTCGACAAGGACAAGGCCAGGAAGATGCTCGCCGATCGCGCCAAGCATCTCTCCGATCTGCAGGAGCGGCTTTACGCGCAGGACAAATGGGCAGTGCTGATGATCCTGCAGGGCATGGACGCGGCGGGCAAAGGCGGCATCGTCGAGCATGTGCTTTATGGCGTGAACCCGATGGGTTGCGAAGTCCATTCCTTCAAGGCGCCGACCGCCGAGGAGCTCGATCACGATTTTCTCTGGCGCGTGGCGCAGCGCGTTCCGCCGTGCGGGCGGATCGGGATTTTCGATCGCTCGCATTACGAGGAATGCCTGGTCGTGCGCATGCACCCGGAAATTCTCGCCAAGCAGAAATTGCCGCCGCGACTTGTCACCAAAAATATCTGGAAGGAGCGCTTCGAGGCGATCCGCGCCTTTGAGCGGCATCTCGTGCGCAACGGAATCGTGGTGCTGAAATTCCATCTGCGCATCTCCAAGGAGGAGCAGCGCATGCGCTTCCTCGACCGGCTCGACGATCCGAACAAGCGCTGGAAATTCAACATGGGCGACGTCGCCGAACGCAAGCTCTGGCCGCGCTATATGGCGGCCTATCAGGACATGATCCGCAAGACCTCGACCAAGGAAGCGCCGTGGATCGTGGTGCCGGCGGATCACAAATGGTTCGCCCGCCTCGTGGTGTCGGCCGCGCTGATCGAGGCGCTGGAAAAGATCGATCCGAAATTCCCGTCACCGCAGGGGCATTCACCCACCGAGTTCAAGAAGGTGCGGGCGGCTCTGGAGGCGGAAGGCGGGCCGGGCAAGCGCAAAGGCGAGAGCTGAGAGCCGGCAGGGAACCCGTTTGTTTGAAAAAGAAGGGGTGTAGCCGCCGATCCCGGACAAGGCGCATAATGGCGGCATGACAGAGTTCGCCTGCAAATGCGGTGCTGTCTACGAGGTCATCGAAACGAAGGGCCCCGCGCGGGAGGAGCGCGCCTTCAAATGCGCGGTGTGCGACCGTGAGTTGTTTTCATGGAGCGGGTCGAATGTCGGTCAGTTTCGCCTGATCCGGCAACCTGAGCCGGATCGGGAATAAGCGCTCCACGGGCGCGGCACTCCCGTTGCCCCTTGCCCGGCCCCCCGCCTATCCGCTACATATCCCCTTAGGCCCCAAGGTTAACGCGGGATTTACCCGTTTCGGCGACGTTAGGGCATCGGATTTTGAGGGTTTTTCGGCAATGTCGTTGCGCTCTGCTCATTGCGCGCTGACACGGACGGCGGTTCCCGCCGCGCCGCATGCTGCCCTCATTCTCGGCGGTCTGCTTCTTCTTACCTGCCCCTGAGGGCCGGCTGGGCGTTGCGCGCCTGGGCACTCAGGGGGGTAATGACGGCAAACCCCTTATGAGCGCCCGGCAGAGGGCGCATTCGAGAAGAAGGATTTTCCCATGACCTCGCAGACCCAGTCCGACAAGGACCGCGTCGTCATCTTCGACACCACCTGGCGCGACGGCGAGCAATGTCCCGGCGCCACC
>CAMDXM010000125.1 GCA_945878025.1 Pseudorhodoplanes sinuspersici
CCGCGACGCGCTCGGCGCCCCCCGGCGGAACCAGAACCAGGGGAAGCCGTATTCTAACGGCCGGTCCGGTTCCTTTCGATTCCGACGGAATGATCGTGCCGCCAAGCTGACGCACGAAAATAGCCACGTAGTCGGAACCGCGCTTCTCCGGAACTTTCTCGGAGCCTTTATCCTTCATGCCCACGCCGTCATCGGAAACGACCAGCTCCATCTGATCGCCGACCGTTTCCACGCACAGCACGATATGTCCGGTTCCGTCGGGGAAAGCGTGCTTGATGGCGTTGGTCGCAAGCTCATTGACCAGAAGGCCGAAAGGCACGGCGCGATCGGGATCGATTTCCAGCGGCTCGGCCTTAACCTCTATTTCGATGCCCGACATATTTCCAATGAGGCTCCCCGACATCGCCTTGGCGATTTCCCGCAGATACGCGTCCACCGCGATGGCCCGGCCACGGCTGGATTGAGATATCAGGTCGTAAAGCTGGGCGATGGCTCCGATGCGCGCCTGCATGGCCTTGTAGCCTTGAACGCACGGCGCGGCCGTCCATTTTGCTTCGTAGGCGATCAGGCCGACGACGATCTGCAGGTTGTTCTTGATCCGATGAGAGATTTCGTTGGTCAGCATCTGGGCGTCACGCTCGCGCTGCTTGCGGTCGGTGATGTCCTCGAAGACGAGAAGCATCCGGTGAGCATGGTTGCCGGGCTGGGAAATTTTCCGGGCATTCAGGTTGAAGACGCGGCGGCCGAGACCTGGAAAATTATCCTCGATCTCGAAACTTTCGATCGGCTTGTTTTCCGGGAGCACCTTCTCCATCAGATGGCGAAGCGCCGGCACGTCCCATTGGTGCTGAAGCAGTTCGGAAACGCGCCGCCCATGCGTCTCCGCTTCGGTAATCCCGAATATCGTCAAGAACGCCTTGCTGGCCGTCACGATCGTCATGTCGTCTTCGAGCACGACCAGGGGATCGCGGATCGTGTCGACGATACTTTGAGTGAGTTGCCAGTTGCGCTTGCTCTCGGCCCGCGCCGCGCGTTCCTCGCTGACATCCTCGATGGCGAGCAGGATGGAGCCGTCATGGTCGCCGGGGCTGAATATCTTCCGCGCATTGACCAGCATCGTGCGCCGGCCAATGGTCGGGAAATCATGCTCAACCTCGAACCCTTCGACCGATGCACGATGCGGGATCACGCTCTCAAGCAGCGTGCGCAAAGCGACGATATCCCATTGCCGGTTTCCGAGGTCGTAAATGAGACACCCTTCCGTCTCGGCGGCGTTGGTGCGAAACGTCTGGTAGAACGCGCGATTGGCGGAGGTGATGTTCAGATTTCTGTCGAGAATAATGAGTGCGCTGGGCACGGTCTCGACAATGTCGCTCGCAGCAATATCGGACACGGCTTTTTTCCCTGGAACAATATCGGACATGGTCGTGATTTCCCGCAGATTATGCGACTTCAAGATTACGCCAAGATTACGCTAAGAGCAGCTCTTCAACCGAGCTTTGAAGCTGCTGTTGCGTGTAGGGCTTGCGAAGGAAGTGCGTGCCTTCAACAAGCAGAGCTTTCATTTTGTCGGTAATGGAATTGCCCGTCGTGTAGAGCACGCGCAATTTTGGCCGAAGCGCGATGGCCTGGTGTGCAAGATCGCAGCCGCCAACGACCATATCTTTCAGATAGATATCGGTAAAAAGTGCGTCGATGTGTCGAGCGGAACGAAGAATTAAAAGCGCCTCATCGACGTCGCTGGCCGCAAGCGTTTCGTGGCCCCAGTCCTGAATCATCATCTCCGCGATTTCGCGGATAAACACATCGTCTTCGACGATCAATATCACGGCCATCAGGACTCTTTCGGCCGTGACAACCAGCAGCGCGGCTCTCGGAGCTCTTTCTGCCGTTATTGGCTGTTAGAGCCCCTCATACCGCTATCAGGGCGAAAGCATTAGTCCGCAGCCGGCGCTAAAGTTCCATAAGACTTGCCAATTATTTTACGCAAAAGCGCGCCATGGAAATTATCACGCTATATCAGTTACTTATGCTTCGCTTGTCCTGACGTCGCGCGTGTCATCCGGATCGAACGCGGCTTTCCGCCTTCGACGCGGCGGCGCACCGCTGGGTCGCCGACGCCCTAAAGCTTCAGCTCCCAGGTCTCCGCCGGCTCGGGCTTGCCGAAATCGTCGTGCACCCATTCCTCGGTGAGCTTGAATCCGGCCTGCTGATAGATCACGCGCGCCGCCTTGAGCACCGCATGCGTCCACAACGTGATCTTCCTGTATCCGGCCTCGCGTGAGAAACGGATGCATTCCTCGACCAGCCGGTGGCCGATCCCGAGGCCGCGCGCCTTCGGATCGACGATCAGGAGCCGCAGCCGCGCGACATTGTCTTTTTCCTTCACAATGAAGACCGAGCCGACCGGCTCGCCGCCGATTTCCGCGATCCAGCATTTCTCGCGCGCGGGATCGAAATTCTTCAGAAACGCCGCGACGATCTCGGCGGTGAGCGCCTCAATGCTGGCATCCCAGCCATATTCGGCGCCATAGAGCACGCCATGGCGCTCGACCACCCAGCCCATGTCGCCGGGCCGGTGCGGACGCAACGAATAAGAGCGCGCCTGTTTTTCCTCGTAGCCGACAAGCGCTTCGATCGTGCTCATGGCGTTCACCATCCGCTGCTGATCCTCTGACGAAAGCTTTCCGAGCAATGCGCCGGCGTCGCGTTGCGAGCGCGCATCGATGGGTGCGAAGGCCTTGCGTCCCTTGGTGGTCAGCGAGAGGACGACCTGGCGGCCGTCGTCCTTCGAGCGCTCGCGATCGATCAATCCGTCATCGGCGAAGCCGCGCAGGATCCGGCTCAGATAGCCGTGATCGAGGCCGAGTTCGGACGCGAGTTCGGAGGCGGTGCGTTCCTTGTGCCGGGACAATTCATAAAGGACGCGCGCCTGTGTCAGCGAAAAAGGAGAATTCAGAAAGCCCGCCTGCAAGAGGCCGATCTCGCGCGTGTAGAAGCGCGAGAAGCGCCGGACCGCGCCGACGCGTTGTTCGAAAGCGGGATCGGGCATCAAGGACATGGCGGCAGGCCGGGACTGCTGTTATCGGAATAGTTGACATCGTCAAGTATTTATTTGACTTTGTCAACTATCTGCAGCGGCGCTGTCATCGTCGCCCCGCTGCGCAGACGTACGATCCGGCTGCGTCCAAGCCGCCGCAGCAATTCGCTTTCGGGCTTCACTGCTTCCGCGCTGTGGCCGCCGATCGATTCGTAATGCCGCTTGGAGACGATCAGTCCCTGTTCGGGCTTCGGATAATGAAAGCCCGCGCGGATCAGCGCGCCGATTTCACCGAAGGTCGAGGATTGCGCCGCCGATCGCGCCGCGCGGCGGAACACCGCGGCCTGCGACGGCTCGGCCATTTCCATGAAACGCAGCGCCTCGCCGACCCATCCGGTGTCGAGCACAATTCCCGGCAAAAGAAAGAAAAGCCAGTCCGAGCGCGCAGCCGCGGCCGCCGCTTTCAGCCGCGCGCCGGGCGAACCTGCGAGCGCCATGAACTTGCAGCCCGCGACGTCGCCGACGCCCTCGGTCTCGTCGCGCGAGCCGGCATCCGCGAGAATGACTTCGCGCACCAGGCCCGCGGTCGCGCCGGACACAAGGCTGCCGAGCGTGCGCACGAGCAAGCGCTCCGATTCGTGCGTGGGAATGATCACCGTCAGCATGGAACCCGAAACCCGGCCGCCCCGTTTTCCAGATGATGGGGCTTCCCCCCCTGCAATGCCACGAGATGGGCCGAAATCAACAGGTGTCGGGTTCCAACATTAAAGTTCTTGTTTTGTTCTCGTTAATCGATTAGGTTTATAGTCATGGCTCGATCCTCCGCAGCCCTGAGAAACCCGCCGGTGCCGGTGCCGCCCTCAACGGCGCCGGCGGGGGACTTTGTGCGCCCGCGCTCCGAGCCTGACCGTTCGATACCCGACACCACCGGCCTGCTCGACACGACAATCGGCAAGGAACGGCGGCGCGGCCGCGGCACGCTCTCCAATACGTCCGGCCGCTACGAGCCGGTCGCACGTATTGCGTTTGATGATGGCTGGCAAAGCCTGGAAGAACTTCCGCCTTTCAAGACGACGGTGCAAGCGGACGCGACGCGCAAGATCATCACCCGCAACGAGTCGCCGGATATCGGCTTCGACCGCTCGATCAATCCCTATCGCGGCTGCGAGCATGGCTGCGTCTATTGCTTCGCGCGCCCGACCCACGCCTATCTCGGGCTTTCGCCGGGACTCGATTTCGAATCCAGGTTGTTCATGAAGCCGGATGCTCCGGCCTTGCTGGAGCGCGAATTGCGCGCGCCCAATTACGAGCCGCGCACCATCGCGATCGGCACCAATACCGACCCCTATCAGCCGATCGAGAAGAAATACGAGATCATGCGGCGCATTCTCGAAGTGCTGGAACAGGCCGGCCACCCGGTCGGCATCGTGACGAAATCCGCTTTGGTCACGCGCGACATCGACATTCTCTCCCGCATGGCCAGGCGCAACCTCGTGCGCGTCGCGATCTCGGTGACCACGCTCGACGCAAAGCTCGCGCGCAGCATGGAGCCGCGCGCGGCGACGCCGCCGCGCCGTCTCGAAGCCTTGCGCCGGCTTTCGGACGCCGGCATCCCGACATCCGCGATGGTCGCGCCCATCATCCCCGCCATTAACGACATGGATATCGAGCGCATCCTCGACGCGGTCGCGCAGGCGGGCGTGAAAAACGCGGGCTACGTGCTGCTGCGGCTTCCGCTCGAGGTGCGCGACCTGTTCAAGGAATGGCTGATGGCGAATTATCCCGACCGCTTCCGCCATGTGATCAAGCTCATCCGCGACATGCGCGGCGGCAAGGATTACGATGCCACCTGGGGCAAGCGTTTCACCGGCGAGGGTCCCTATGCCTGGATGATCGGCCGGCGCTTCGAGGCGCATTGCGAAAAACTCGGCCTCAATGCGACGCGCTCGAAGCTCACCACCGAACATTTCCGCAAGCCGGCCAAGGCCGTCGACCAGCTGAGTTTGTTCTGATGACCAAACAGCCGCACGCCCATATCAGCCTGGTCACGCTCGGCGTCGCCGATGTCGAGCGCGCCGCGGCGTTCTACGAGAAACTCGGTTTCGCGCGAAAAATGCGAAAGTCGGACGGCGTTGCGTTTTTCGAAGCCGGCCCGATTGCGCTCTCGCTCTACGGCAAGGACGCGCTCGCAGCCGACGCCGGTCTCGATGCCGAAAAGACCGCGGGGTTCCGCGCGGCGTCGCTCGCCTGGAATTGCCCGGACGAGGCGACGGTCGATGCCGTCCTCGATCTCGCCGCCAAATCGGGCGGCACGGTTTTGAAGAAGGGACACAGGATTTTCTGGGGCGGCTATGTCGGATTTTTCAGCGATCCCGACGGCCATCTCTGGGAAGCCGCGCATAATCCCCATTTTCCACTGTCGCCGGACGGCCGCCTCACCTTGCCCGATTAAGCATTTGCTTTCGATACCTTGCCGCGTTCACATCGCGGCCAGGATCGAACATGAGTCGGAACCCAAAGCCCGCAACCGCGCGTCTGCCGCTGGCCGAAGACGTTATCCGCCCGAGCTTCCGCCGCGAACGCGCCGCCATGAAGCGCGGCGTATGGCCGGTCGCAGGCTGCGACGAAGCCGGGCGCGGTCCGCTCGCCGGGCCCGTGGTTGCTGCCGCCGTCATCCTCGATCCAAAGCGCATTCCGCGCGGCCTGAACGATTCCAAGAAGCTCACCGCGCCCGAACGCGAAGCGCTGTATCATCGGATCTGCGATTGCGCCGAGGTCGCGGTTGCCTTCGGCTCGCCCGCGCGCATCGATCGCGACAATATCCTGCAAGCGTCCTTGTGGGCGCTGGCGCACGCGGTCGCGGCGCTTCCGGTCCGCCCGCGTCTTGTTTTCGTCGACGGCCGCGACCGCATCGATGTCGCGTGCGATTGCGAGGCCGTGATCAGCGGCGACGCACTCGTGCTGTCCATCGCCGCGGCCTCGATTGTCGCAAAAGTGACGCGCGATGCACTGATGCGCCAGATCGGCGCCGCGCATCCCGGCTACGGCTTCGAGCGTCACATGGGCTATGCCGTGCCGGAGCATCGCGAGGCTTTGGACAGGCTCGGGCCGACCATCCACCACCGGCGGTCCTTTTCGCCGGTCGCACTCGCCTATGGCGACATTATTGCCGAAATCTCCGAGGCTGAAGCGCAGTTGCTTGTGTGACGGCGGAACGGCTATCTCTCTTTACTTAAGTCCGTCCGCGAGGCCGTTACATTGTCGATGGTCACCGTTTCCCTGTTCATCGAATTGCTGCGCACGCGGCCCCGCCTCGTGTTCTGGCTGGCGGTGCTGACGCAGGCGGGCGTCTGGATTCTGGTGCCGTGGCTTTTCTACGCCTCGCCGCCGGGCGAGGTCGCCGACGTCATCGCCATCGGATACGGCTTTCCGTTCGGCAGCGAACTCGGCCCCCCGCTCGCCTATTGGTTCGCGGAAATCGCGTTCCGGCTCGGCGGGCTCGCCGGCGTCTATGTGCTGTCGCAGCTTTGCGTGATCGTGACCTTCTGGGCGGTATTCCGGCTCGGAAGCTCGATGGTCGGCGAGCGGCACGCGGCGCTCGCGATCTTGCTGATGGCGGGCGTCACGCTATTGAGCGTGCCTACGCCCGATTTCGGTCCTTCGATCCTGTCGATGCCGCTCTGGGCGCTCGCGCTGCTGCATTTCTGGCGCGCGATCGGGCTCGACCAGCGCGGCTATTGGTACGCGCTCGCGGTCGATATCGGCCTGTTGCTGCTGACGACCTATGTCGGGCTGATCCTCACCTTGCTCCTTCTCGTCTTCGCCTTCGTCACCGGACGCGGCACGGTCCAGCTTCGCACCATGCATCCGTGGGTCGCGGGCCTGATCGTGGTCGCGATGCTGTTTCCGCATCTGGTCTGGATCGACCAGGCCAGCGCGGTCGCCTGGCCGAAATTCGCGCAGGCCTTCAGCGCCGCCGCGATCAACAAGAATCTCTATACCTGGCTGCGCCTGCTCGGCATCCTCGCCGTCGGCCATGCCGGGCTGATCATCATGGTCGCGGTCGCAAGCAATCTGACGCGCGTGCGCAATGCGCCGGCGGCCGTCGTCACGCGCCCGCGCCCCGACCTGTTCGCGCGCAGCTTCGTTTATTTTTTCGCGATCATTCCCCCGATCGTCGTGACCAGCGTCGCGGTCATCATCGATCAGGCGACACCCGTCGCCATCTCGCCGCTCGTCGTGCTGTCGGGTCTCGCGGTGGTGATGACCGCCGGCGACCGCATCCGCGTCCATCATCAAGGCATGATTGCCGCGGCATGGACCGCGATCCTGCTGCTGCCGCCCACCATCGGCGCATTCGCCATCGTCGCGGTGCCGTGGACCGGCATCGATCTGAAGATCAACCAGCCCTCGACCGAGATGAGCCAATATCTCTCCGAGAGCTTCGAGCGGCGCACCGGAACGCCGCTCAAGGTGGTCGGCGGCGACACGCGGCTCGCCTCATTGCTCGCGCTGCTGGCGCCGAGCCGTCCGGTGATCTTCGTCGACGACAAGCCGGATCGCGCGGTCACGCGCAAGGATATCGAGGAGCACGGCGCGGTCATCGTCTGGCCGGCGGCCGACAACAGAAGCACGCCGCCGCCGGACATCAAGGCGAAATTCCCGAACCTGGTCGCGGAAATTCCGCGCGCATTCGAGCGTCCGGTGCAGGGCGCGCTGCCGCTGTTTCGCGTCGGCTGGGGCATGATCCGGGCGAAAGCGCCGGACGCGCAGCCACCCGCCGGATCTCGGTAGAGTCGTCATGGCCGGGCTCGTCCCGGCCATCCACGTCTTTCTTGGCAGCAATCACGAAAGCAAAACGTGGATGCCCGGCGCAAGGCTCGTGCCCGGGCCGGCCGAAGGCCGGACCCGGGTGCCGGGCATGACGGAATTAATCAGTGATAGCTCTCGCCTTCGCGCACCTTGCCGCGGAACAGCCAATAGATGAACACGACATAGCCGAGCACGATCGGCAGCAGGAACAGCGTGCCGATCAGCATGAAGATCTGGCTCGCAGGAACGGCCGCTGTGTCCCAGACCGTGAGCGAGGGCGGCACCAGATAGGGATAGCTCGAAATCACGAGCCCGAGATAGCCGAGCAGGAAGAGCGCGATGCTGGCGACGAATGGCAGCACGTCGCGCCGCGCCTCGATCCAGCGCCACAGGCCGAACGCGACCAAGGCCGTGAGCACGGGCACCGGCCAGAGAAAAAAGATATTCGGCGACGAGAACCAGCGCTCCGCGATGCGTGGAATCGAAAGCGGCGTCCACAGGCTGACAGCGCCCATGCAGCCGAGCACCAGCAGCAGGCAGATTTTCGCTTGCCCGCGCGCCCGCTCGGTGACCGGACCTTCCGTCTTCATGATGAGCCAGGCCGCGCCGAGCAAGGCGTAACCCGCGATCAGCGAGAACCCGCACAGCAATGCGAATGGCGTCGCCCAGTCGAAATGCCCGCCCGCGAAAGCGCCGTTCTGCACTGTGACGCCCTGAATGAGCGCGCCGAGAATGACGCCCTGCGAGAACGCGGCCAGCGTCGACCCCGCGACGAAGGCGAAATTCCATGCCGTCTTGCTTTTCGAGACAAGGCGGAATTCGAACGCGACGCCGCGAAACACCAAGGCGAGCAGCATCACGATCACCGGCAGGTAGAAGGCCGGCATGATGACCGCATAGGCGGTCGGGAACGCGACCCAGAGGCCGCCGCCGCCGAGCACCAGCCAGGTTTCGTTGCCGTCCCAGAACGGCGCGATCGAGCGCATCATCTGGTCGCGCTCGCTTTCATTCCTGGTGAACGGAAAAAGAATCCCGATGCCGAGATCGAAACCGTCGAGGATGACATACATCGCGACCGCCGTACCGATCAGGGCGGCCCAGATCACAGGCAGATACCATTCCATGTCAGTGCCTCCCCGACATGGCGTCGCCGGCCGCGGCACCCGCCGCGGCGATCGGACGGTTCGGCAAGCCCGTTGCGTGCTCGAGCGCGCGGCCCTGCGGTCCCTGCGCGATCAGCCGGTTGATGTAATAGATGCCCATCGAGAACACGATGCCGTAGCAGACGACAAACAATACAAGCGTGCCGAGGATGCTTGTCGCCGGCACCGGCGAGATCGCATCCGCCGTGCGCAGGATTCCCTGGGCGATCCAGGGTTGCCGCCCGCTTTCGGTGACGATCCAGCCCGCGATCACCGCGATGAAGCCGGTCCACCACGTGAATGAGACGATGTGCAGATACCAGCGCGTCTCGAACAATCTGCCGCGCCACCACAGCCACGCGCCGAACAGAGCCGCCGCGATCATGAAGAAGCCGATTCCGAGCATGACGCGGAACGCAAAGAACACCGAAGGCACCGGCGGACGCTCGGAGGCCGGCACGCTTTTGAGGCCCGGAAACAATCCGTTCGGGTCATGCGTAAGAATGAGCGAGGAGCCGCGCGGAATGGAAATGGCGAAGCGATTGGTTTCGGCTTTCTCATCCGGCCAGGCAAAAATGTGAAAATCGCCCGGCTTGCTGCCGTCCCAATGGCCTTCCATGGCGGCGACCTTGATCGGCTGATGCTTGAGCGTATTGAGGCCGTGCTGGTCGCCGATGAAAAGCTGCAAAGGCGCGAGGATCACGAGCAATCCGATCGCCATGCGCATCATCGTGCGCGCGTCTTCGGTGAATTTCCCCGCCAGCAGATAGCGCGCGCCGACCGCGAGCACGACGAAGCCGGTGGTGAGATACGCCGCGTTGAGCATATGCGCCATGCGATACGGGAAGCTCGGATTGAAGATGATGCCGATCCAGTCCGCCGGATAGGCGATGCCGCCGCGGATCTCGTGGCCCGCCGGCGTCTGCATCCAGCTATTGGCCGCGAGAATCCAGAACGCCGACATCGCAGTGCCGGCGGCGACGATCCCCGCCGCCAGCACATAGAGCCAGGGCGGCACGCGGTCGAAGCCGAACAGCAGAATGCCGAGAAAGGTCGCTTCCAGGAAAAACGCGGTCAGCACTTCATATCCGATGAGCGGGCCGACCACGTTGCCGACCACGACCGAGAAGCGGCTCCAGTTGGTGCCGAACTGATAGGACAAGACGATTCCGGACACGACGCCCATCGCGAAGGATACCGCGAAAATCTTGGTCCAGAAGCGCATCAGGCGGTGATAGCGCTCCTCGTCCGTGCGCAGCCACATGACGCCGAGCGTCGCGATATAGGCCGAGAGCCCGATCGTGAAGCTCGGGAAAATGATGTGGAATGTCACCGTGAAGGCGAACTGGATGCGGGCGAGAAGGACGGGGTCGAGGTCCATCGGGAATAAATCCTCAAATCGGAGCCTTGAGAGTGCCGTTGCCGGCAACAAAACCATGAAACGGCGCCGGATGTCCATTTGCACAACGCCGAGCGCCGCGTTCCGATCCCTTCTTCCGCCCGATTCCTCCGGTGGACAACTCGGAAAGCCACGCGAAAGCGGGATGGCAGGGTTGTAATTTGACCGAATCCTATTGGGGCAAGTGGACTATCAAGAGGGACATCATGGCCAAGCGCATTCAGAAGGCCGCCGCCCAACCGGCGGCGAGCTTCAGCGGCAGGCTCGACAATTATTTTGGACTGACGAAAAACGGCACCGACATCCGCACCGAGACGATCGCGGGTCTCACCACCTTCCTGACGATGGTCTATATCGTCTTCATCAATCCGCAGATTCTCGGCGAGGCCGGGATGGACAAGGGGGCTGTGTTCGTCGCCACCTGCATCGCCGCCGCCGTGTCGACGGCCGTGATGGCGCTATACGCGAATTATCCGATCGCGCTCGCGCCCGGCATGGGGCTCAACGCCTTTTTCGCCTTCACAATCGTGATCACCTACAAATATTCCTGGCAGCAGGCGCTCGCCGCCGTCTTTCTCTCCGGCGTGATCTTCCTCGCCATTTCGTGGTTCGGATTGCGGCAATACATCATCGATGCGATCCCGCGTAACCTGAAATTCGCCATCTCCGCCGGCGTCGGGCTTTTCCTCGGCATTATCGCCTTCGAGCAGGCCAAGGTGGTGGTGGGCAATCCGGTCACGCTGGTCACGCTCGGCGACCTGAAAAATCCCGCCGCCATCCTGTTCATTCTTGGCTTCGTATTGATCGTCGCGCTGCATTATCTTCGCGTTCTCGGCGGGACGCTGATCGGCATTCTCGCCGTCACGCTGATCGGCCTGCCGCTCGGTCTCGCGAAATTCACCGGCATCGTCTCGATGCCGCCGTCGCTGGCCCCGACACTCTGGCAGCTCGATTTCTCGCGCGTCACGGAGCTGACCTTTATTCTGGTGGTGCTCAGCATCCTCATGATCGACGTGTTCGACAATGCCGGCACGCTCATTGGCGTCGCCCATCGCGCGGGCCTGCTCGACAAGAAGGGCAATCTGCCGCGCATGAAGGAGGCGCTGGTCTCCGATTCCTTCGCCGCCATGTTCGGCTCCGCGATCGGCACCTCCACCACCACGAGCTATATCGAAAGCACGTCCGGCGTGGCGGCTGGGGGGCGCACCGGATTGACCGCGCTCGTGGTCGCGATCCTGTTCCTGCTGGCGCTGTTCTTCTCCCCGCTGGCCGGAATGATCCCGCCTTATGCGACCGCCGCCGCGCTTTTATTCGTCGCGTGTCTGATGGCGCGCGGCTTGGCCGACATGG